>JBJEJC010000072.1:0-13651 GCA_051877675.1 Roseburia sp.
TGAACAATGGTAGATTTGAAATTGATTTTACCGATGTTTCAAAAGAAGAAAAGATAGCTGCCAGTGTTAGATCAGCAAATGCCAGCAATGATATGTTGGAAAATTTGATTAAGAGCTGTCTTTTTGAACATCAACAATAAAAACACAAAATGAGACATAAACAGATGAAAGACTAACCAACTGAAAAAGCTAATAAAATTACGTATAAAACTAATAAAATACTAATATACAGCCTCTTTTATTTTTAATAGAGTTGTAATAATATTATTATGGCAATCGAAACAGAGATGTTCCGGTTGCTTTTTTATGCCATGAAAGGGGTGAATTTGATGGAATTATCTATGAGAGAGAAGGAACTGCTTGTTATATTCGGGAGTGAAAGAAGGCTTGATACATATAAACGACTACAGAATGTCATTCCATATATGACAGATTCCTTGTACAAGGTAGCAGCAACAGCTTTGTTGAATAAGTTGTACAACAGCATAAGCGATAACCAATACATACTTATGTACCGGCATACACGGGCAGAGATGTCTGATATTCGTTATTCTGGTGATGCAGCATGAACTGTTTAAAACTTTATGATACATATAGAAAGATTGAAGCGTAAAGAGAGAGTATAGCTGTCTTTTTAGGCTTTTTGTTTTATATGGGAAATACAAGGAGGAAGCATATGTCGGTATATGGATATGTAAGGGTCAGTAGTAAAGACCAGAATGAGGACAGACAGATGATTGCACTGCGTGAGGTGGGAGTGACAGACAAAAATATATTTGTGGATAAGCAATCAGGTAAAGACTTTAATCGTCCAAAGTATAAGCACTTGTTAAAGAAATTAAAGACAGATGATTTACTCTATATCAAGAGTATAGACAGACTGGGACGGAATTATGAAGAAATACAGAATCAGTGGCGAATTCTTACCAAGGATAAGAAAGTGGATATTGTTGTCCTTGATATGCCTTTGTTGGACACAAGGAGAGGAAAAGACCTTGTGGGAACATTTCTATCTGATATTGTTTTGCAGGTGCTGTCATTCGTTGCTGAGAATGAGAGAAGTAATATTAAGCAGAGACAAGCGGAAGGAATCGCAGCAGCAAAAGCAAGGGGAGTTCGCTTCGGTAGACCGCCGGCTACTTTGCCGGAGAACTTTCATCAGGTTTATCAGCAATGGAAAGCTGGAAGAATTACCGGACTGGAGGCTGCCAAGATGTGTGGTATGCCTATGTCAACGTTTCGGTATAGGGCTGAGATTTACGAAAAGGCCAAGTTGTTGTAAGCAGCGTTTTTTACAGAATGGTGTACATTTTGGATAGGCTGTTTTTCTTGAATCCATCAAGCTTCATATAAAGCTTAAGTGATTGATTTTTGTGGATTTTAAGGCATTTCTGTGGTATCATTAAATCAGAATTTTAAATGCAGCGTTTTTACAGGAATGTACACTTTTTAGAAACACAGAAGCGGTACATAAGTTTGTAATTATATGATATTTGAGAAAGGACGGAGTCTATGTTTGATTTTGGAAATGCCAATGATGGGCAGCGTCAGGCAATATCTTCTGCAAACGGTCCTGTCCTGATTACAGCAGGCCCGGGAACAGGAAAAACCTATACACTGGTTCAGAGAGCTATATATCTGATAGAAGAGTGTGGTGCCAGCCCGGAGAATTTGTTTATAGCTACCTTTACGGATAAAGCGGCTAAGGAATTGATTACACGAATTACAAATGAGTTATCGAAGCGTGGGATAACAGTTAATGTGAATGAAATGTATGTAGGTACTTTTCATTCACTTTGTCTACGAATATTGAAGGATAATCTTGAGTACACCAGACTTCGTAGAAATTATCGCCTTCTGGATGCGTTTGACCAGAAATATACGGTTTTTCAAAATATAGGGAAATTCAGGAATATAGAAGGGATAGAAGATATTTTACCAACTAGCGGTGCATGGAAACAGTCAGAGGAGATATGTAGCTATGTGAGCAATCTTTCAGAGGAGATGGTAACACCTGAAGAACTGGTTCGTGATTCAGATGTATCTATTGCTGCTATGGGTAAGGTGCTGCAGCTATATAGAGAGATTTTGACGGAGAACAATCTTATGGATTTTTCTTCTATCCAGATTGAGGCATATCGGCTTCTTATGGATAATCCGGATATTCTATCAGAAATTCAGTCAAAGATTAGATACATCATGGTAGATGAATATCAGGATACGAACTATATCCAGGAGCAGATGATATTTCTACTGGCCGGAAATCATAAGAATATCTGTGTGGTGGGTGATGACGATCAGGGTTTATATAGATTTCGAGGAGCAACAATCAGAAATATCCTTGAATTCCCGCAGAAATTTAAGGCGGGCGAATGCAAGGTTATTCCGTTGGTAATCAATTATCGGTCAAATAGCGATATCGTTGATTTTTACAATCACTGGATGGCGACGACGGATGGAGCCAAGTTCAAATTCACATGGGGAAGATACCGTTATACTAAACAGATAGAGCCGCATGAGGTCACTAAGCTGAACAGCCCGGCGGTTGTAAAGCTATCAGGGGGTGAAGATGTGGACGAGTGGCATGATAACATCCTTGCGTTTATCAATCAATTAAAGGAAGCCGGAAAACTGACGGACTATAACCAGATAGCATTTCTGTTTAATTCTGTAAAACATCCGCGAGTGAAGGCTTTGGCAGACTTTCTGGAGAAAAATCATATCAATGTATATTCACCACGTTCAGATATGTTCTTTCAGAGATACGAGGTACAACTTGTACTTGGCTGTATGATGCTGATGTTTCCGAGGTATGTTCAAGGGCTGGAAAATGGTGATTATACATACTTACAGCCAGAGCATATCACCTACTATCGAAAGTGCATCATGCTCGCAAACGATACACTGATAAAGCCAGAGAATGCAGAACTTCGGAAATGGATTCGACATCTTGGGAAAGTACATGTCGGCTTGCAAGGGACGACAGACTATGCATATTCAGGTCTTCTGTATCAATTATTTGAATATCAGCCATTTGTAGAGATGCTTGATGTTGACATGAATTTAGGTGTGACTGATATCCGCCCGGCACGAAACCTGGCTAAACTGTCTCAGATAATCGGTAAATTTGAGTATCTGCACAGAGTAGATGTCTTGAATAGTTCCTATATTGATATCAATACGGGAAGACTGTTCAATACATATATGAGACTTTTATTTGATGGTGGAATTACAGAGTATGAAGATGATTCGGAATATGCTCCGAGTGGATGCGTATCGTTTTTGACAATTCATCAGGCGAAGGGTATGGAGTTCCCGATAGTGTTTGTGGATTCGCTTGGGAATGTTCCGAGGAAGCAAAGTAATGACCTGATGAGCATGATAGAGGAACGTTATTTTAAACGTCCTGCATTTGAACCCTATGATGAGACCAAGTTTTTTGACTTTTGGAGATTGTACTATACAGCTTTTTCAAGGGCACAGGATTTGCTGATATTGACATGTAATGAGGATAAGAAGACACCGAGTAATTATTTCAGAGAAATTTATGAGGAACTTCCTTCTGTTACAGAAAATGAGTTTAAACTGTCAGAGTTTGATTTCAAACCTATTAAGGATGTGAATATCAAGCAAACATATTCTTTTACGTCGAATATCACAGTTTATGAAACATGTGCGCTCCAGTATAAATTCTATAAGGAACTGGAATTTATGCCGGTAAGGGCGAACGCTATGCTGTTTGGTACGCTGGTGCACGAAACGATAGAGGATATCCATAGGGTAGCTATCAAGCATGAGGAACAGAAAATCACGAAGGAAAATATCACTAACTGGTTTGAGGCTAATTACGTTTCTCTCACTAAGACGGAACACGCCTATCTGGCAGCACCGCAGCGAGAGGCGGCATTGAAGCAGGTGCTTCGATATGCAGAACGGCAGAACGGTAAATGGGAATCTATACAGCAGGCAGAAGTAGACGTAAGTCTTGTGAAGCCTGATTATATCATTCAAGGTAAGATTGACCTTATTAAGGGCGAAGGTGATACGGTTGAGATAGTGGACTTCAAATCTGAAAAAAAGCTTGATATGGAGAAGATGAGGAATAGGTTGGAGCAGTATCGAAGGCAGCTCCATATCTATGCACATCTGGTTGAGGAACGGACGGGAAAGAAAGTCAGTAAAATGAACCTCTACTATACGGGTGAAGAGAACGGAGTACCGACTATTTCTTTCCCTTATACGAAATCTGCGATTGAGGGAACGATTGCTGCGTTTGATGATACAGTGCATAGCATTATGAAGAAAGATTTTCATAGATGTGCAGATGATTCAAAGGTATGTAAGAACTGTGATTTCAGGTATTATTGCAAGAATAAATAACAGATAAGTAATACGGAGGAAATACGAGAATGAGCGAGAATGAACAGCTCTCTTTTGAGTTTGAAGAGAGATCTACTATAAAGGGTTTTCCAGAACTAAGGTGGACAGGAAAGCGTCCCTATCGGTCTACACAATACTATCCGGCACAGCTTCGTGAGAGCTATGGAGAGGCTAAGGATGGCTGGATGAATAAAATTTTCTGGGGAGATAATCTGCAGGTAATGAGTCATTTGCTGAAGGAATATCGTGGTAAGATTGACCTTATCTATATCGATCCACCGTTTGATAGTAAAGCGGATTATAAAAAGAAAATTGACTTAAAGGGTATAGGAAAGGCAGAAAGTGATAGCACATCTTTTGAAGAAAAGCAATATGGGGATATATGGACGAATGATGAATATTTGCAGTTTATGTATGAACGCTTAACAATTATGTATCATCTGCTTTCTGAAAAAGGTGCAATATATATACATTGTGATTGGCATAAATCAGCACAAATCCGATGCCTATGTGATTCAATATTTGGAGCAGAAAATTTTAGAAACGAGATTATATGGTGTTATCGAACATCTTTGAGAAGTTCTGAAAATGCGTTTGGAAGAGATCATGATACTATTTTATTCTATTCAAGAACTAATGAGCATAAAATTCATCCAGACAGAAAGGATTTCCCTGTAAGTGAAGCAACAATAAAACGTTGGGCAGCATATGCTGATGAAAATGGATTCGTTAGTAATAAGCACTTTGCGGGAAGTAGTAGTACAATTATTGATACTTCTGATGAGACTAAGGGATTTTATATTAATCAAGGAATTCCGAGAGATTGGTGGGAAATTTCAGCGAATGTAGCAAAAGGAAATACCCTTGAAGTTATAGCTGGTAAATATCCCACACAGAAGCCAGAGGAATTGATAGAAAGAATTGTAAAAGCTTCATCAGACATCGGTGACCTTGTTTTTGACTGTTTTATGGGCAGCGGAACTACGCAGGCTGTAGCCATGAAACTGGGACGGCGCTTCATCGGTGCAGACATTAATCTTGGAGCTATCCAGACGACTACCAAGCGACTTTTGTCTGTGGCATCTGAATTAGAAAACACATTAACAGAAGAGACTAAGTACACCGGATTTGAGGTCTACAATGTAAATAACTATGATTTCTTCCGAAATCCTGTTGAGGCTCGTGACCTGCTGATTCAGGCACTGGAGATTCAGCCATATCCACAGAGCAATGTCTGGGATGGGGAATTAGATGGAAGAATGGTTAAGATTATGTCGGTTAATCGTATCGCAACAAAGGCTGACTTAAAGGAACTCCTGGCAAATCTTCCGTACAAAACCTATGAGAAGCGAAAAGAAGAAAGTCCTAATCAGCCTGTGGAATATATGACGATTGTCTGCATGGGACATGAGCCAGACTTGAAGGGGGCGCTTGAGCAGGAGCTGGTTGACTATAAGGTAGATGTGGAAATTTTAGATATCCTCAGAGACAAGGCGGATTTACAGTTGAAGCGCGAATCCGAAGCGGAGGTTGCAAAGGAAGGTGATAAGCTGATTGTTAGAGCATTCTATCCGATGAATTTGATGCAGAAATTGTCTCTTCAGAAAGAGTATGTAGAGGATTGGCGTCAGTTGGTAGATTCTATCATGATTGACTGGAATTACGATGGAGTTGTTATGCAGCCTGCAGTGATAGATATTCCGGATAAGAACGGAATGGTTAGCGGAGTATATACAATACCGGAAGATGTAGGCGCAATCAAGATAAAGATAACTGATTTATTATCAGAATCTCTGGAATTGGAGGTGCATTAGATGGTTGATTCATATTCACAGAATTTTGCATTCAGCCAGCAACTCTGGTTCTACTATACAGCGAATAGACGTAGGATTCGCTCGCATTATAATGATTTGACTAGAAAATTCCTCGCCTATAATGACAGAGAAGAGAACCCGGAGGCATTTCTGAGACAACCGCAGTTTGAGGCTCTGGAGATGTATGTATTCATAAAGGAATTTATGAATAATCAGCAGGTTTACGAGATGTTTGATGACTGGAGAAACCACCGTAACCGTTTTTCTGATGCGTCGTATTATTCTATGGGAAATGCCGGTCAGGTTAGTGGACAGATAAATCTCGTTGAGACATTGACAGAGAAACAGACAGATACGATTTTCAAGCAGATGAAGCAGTACCGTGAGAATTATCCGAACTACATCTATGCCCTTACTATGGGACTGGGAAAAACAATCCTTATGGGAACTTGTATTTTCTATGATTTTCTGTTAGCGAAGAAGTACCCGAAGGATAAGAGATTCTGTCATAATGCTCTGGTGTTTGCACCGGATAAAACAGTGTTGCAGTCACTTCGTGAGATTATGACTTTTGATAAAACGAAGGTGGTGCCGCCGGAATATGCAAGGGTGCTAGATGCGAATATTAAGTTCCATTTTCTGGAAGAGAGTGGGACAATTCTGCATACAATAGATGATTCGGATTTTAATATTATTATCTCAAACACCCAGAAGATTATAATTAAGAAGAAGCGTAAAGCGGAGACTCCGGGTCAGATTCTGTTTAATGGGTCAAGATCTCTTCTGTCTGCTGTTTATGGTGGTGATGATGACGGTGAGGATGACGCATGGGATGATACTACGCTTATGGATAACCAAAGATTCAAGAAGCTCTGCAGACTTCCACAACTTGGCGTCTATGTGGACGAGGCACATCATCTGTTTGGCGCAGACTTAGAGAAACAGATTCGTTCCAGTGGTGCAAGCAAGACCAGTCTTAGGGACACTATCAACCTTCTTGCAGAAAATACCTCGATTGTAGCCTGCTACAATTATACTGGAACACCATATGTAAAGAATCAGATGCTTCCAGAGGTGGTTTACTCCTATGGGCTGAGAGAATCTATCTGGAACGGATTCTTGAAGGATGCTGATCCGATTGGATTTGAGAATGTTAAGAGTGGTGAGTTCCTTCGTACTGCAGTTACGAAGTTCTGGGAACGGTATGGTGGCAAGACCTATGAGGGTTTAAGACCAAAACTGGCTATCTATGTATCAGGTGTGGATGAGGCAGTCAATGAAGTAGTACCTACCTTAGAGAAGATTCTTGCAGAGCTGGAGATTCCGGCATCCTCTATTTTGGTAAATGTGGGAGATTCTAAGTATACCAAGGATGAGGATATCAGGAACTTTAATAATCTTGATGTGGTTGGAAGCGAAGGAAATGAAAAACAGTTCATTATTTTGGTGGAGAAAGGAAAAGAGGGATGGAATTGTCGCTCACTCTTTGGAGTAGCACTTTTTAGAAGCCCTAAATCTAAGATATTTGTTCTACAGGCAACGATGAGGTGCCTCAGAGCAATTACGGATGAGAGCCTAACTGCTACTGTATTTCTTTCAAAGGATAATTACGATACGCTGGATGATGAGCTTCATAAAAATTTCAATATGGAAATTAAGGATATCAAGAATACATCCAAGGCTGAGAAGCATAAGTATAATGTCCGGGTACTTCCGCCACCAAGAAGTATAACACTTAAAAGAATATGGCACGAGTATACTGTTCATGAAAAGGAATATTCAGAACCGGTTGATTTTGAACTCTCACAGATAGATATTTCCAGATATCAGAGTATTATGTATGAGAGAGACAGTATTGCACATGATGCCACAACGAAGGAGACTGCGATAGATAATGTGCATGACAATATGAAGTACAGCGCATTTTCTTTGGCAGGAGAGGTGGCAAGGTATCTTAACATTTCCTGTATTTTTGCTGCAAGAATATTAGCAGAAGCAAAGGATGGTATAGATGAGATCCTTGCTGTGGTGAATAAGTACAATGAGGTGTTGGATGACGTGATTATTCCGAAGATTTTTAATACTCTGTATGAAATTACATCGGAAAAGAAAACAGAGGACAGGGAGCTTGTGCTTTTAAGAGAGCCAAAAGGTGCAGGCTGTTATGAATTCTCTGCGAAGGATGAACTTGTTGTTACGAATAAATATCCGGGATTTACAGCAGAACAGATTAAAAAGAGCTTCCATGCCGATACCTACTGTTTTGATTCTATTCCAGAGAAAGAATGTTTCCGACAGTACATTACAAGTGATAAGGTCAAGGAGATATATTTTACTGGAATGTTTACCTCTAATCAGGGAGATTTATCGGTACATTACTATGACCCGGAATCAGGGCGAATTAGGCAGTATTATCCAGATTTCCTAGCGAAGATGGCTGATGGTTCATATCAACTTATTGAAGTCAAGGGGGATAACAAGATTGATGATTCTGTTGTGCAGGCAAAGAAAGCCGCAGCAGAGGAAATGGCGGTTGCCAGTGGAGTGAGATATCTGATGTATGCGGGAAGTGTAGTTACTAAGAGTCATATATTAGATGATAACGACAATCAATCTTAAGGGGCGAAGCCCATTAGCCGGTCAAGGGTGCAACCATTGCCCGGTTAGTGGCGGCTCGCCACTAACTACTGGGTATTACCTGGCGAAAAAAACGCAGGTTTAAGATAGCGACTCCGCCGAAAAAAGAAAATTGAATCATGCCGGTTAAGGCAACACGAAAGGAATTGAGTTAAAATCAGTTCCTTTTTTTATTGCAAAAATTCAGATATCAGGAGAGACAAAATGGGAATGAAAGCAACAAGGCACGATGGCCGTACTGGAAAATTCGGTGTTTATAATGTAAAGCATAACGACAGAAATTTTGATGTGAATAACTCAGCGCATATTGATGTGGAGAGAACAAAGGGAAATATCTATTGGGACTGGTATCAGGGTTATAGTTTCCCAGGGATGGAAGACAATAGGAAATATACCCTTTCTGAGATCGAGCGTGAATTTTATTATGAAAATTATCGTGAGTTCGTGGAAGGACAGAATCAGAGAAACAGAGAAGCAAGACATACGGACAGGCATAAGACCTTTGATGGGATATTAGAGAATACTAAGACATACATGTCCGGAAGAAACGATTTAGCAGTTAGGCAATATTGATGCGACCGTGGATGCTCCTGTATTTGCAAAGGTAGCAGCAGAATACTTTGCAGAATTTCAGAAAGGTGTGGCTCGCATGTCCATATTCTTGACTGGGCACTTCATCTGGATGAAAGCACGCCTCATATCCATGAGCGCCATGCGCTTGATGCGCTCAACCGATATGAAGAAGATTGTCCGCAACAGGAAAAAGCACTAGAGGAGTTGGGATTTGAATTGCCTGATTCAACTAAGAAAAAGGCAAGTACAATAATCGCAAAATGGCTTTTGATGGGGAGTGTAGAAAGCTGTTCCTGGAAATCAGTGCGAGGCATGGACTGGATATCGACATTACATTGGAACAGGCTCTAAATGCTTTAGGAATCCAAGGTGATGAGAGGGAACTTATAACAAAGCAATTACAGAAATAGCAATATGGATAAAATACACTGAGAGGCAGCAGGTCAGCTTGAACTGCTGCTTTTTTGCAGGAGAATCAGGCAATTGGCTACTAAAACAGAGCTGATTGTCTGATTTTTATCTAAAAAGATATAGAAAAAGAATAGTAAATGCGGTAAACTTATGAAGAAAAAACAATTAAAGGAAAAATTGAGAAACGCCATTTATCAGAGGGCAAATGACGATGAATCTGCATTGCCATGTACGGGAGAGTACCCTGACGGAGGATAATTCAAGTGAGAAAAATATTGATAACAAATGATGATGGAATAGATGCAGATGGTATCGTCCGTCTTGCAAGGGCAGCGGCAGAATTTGGTGAAGTGTGGGTTGTGGCCCCGGACAGCCAGAGAAGTGCAATGTCTCATAGTGTTACATTAAGACATAGCATAGAAGCCTGGAGGGTGGATTTTCCCGTGCCGGGGGTTTATGCATATGCCTGTGATGGCAAACCGGCTGACTGTGTAAGAATAGGTGTATTGAATATTGTACCTGGCAAACCGGATCATGTTTTTTCCGGAATTAATTATGGATATAATGTGGCTTCTGATTTACAATATTCTGCCACCGCAGGCGCAGCATTTGAGGCAGCGTTTCAAAAAATTCATACGATTGCATTTTCCGAAGATGCGAGTGAAATTCATGAGGTTACAGACCGGTATTTGAAGGAAATAATGGCTGAACTATTAGACAAACCGCTTGGAATAAATCAAATTTGGAATGTCAATTTCCCGGGCTGCAGGTTGGCAGAGTGTAAGGGGATACTTCGTGACAGAACGGTGTCGACAGATGTTTTTTATAGGGATCGGTATATGGAAACCATAGTTTCGGAAGGAAGAATTTCTTATATGGTAGAGGGAATTCGGAATTACAATGCGCCGGAGGGGACAGATTTGAAAGCCGTTCTGGATAATTGCGTTTCTGTCGGAATAGCTACGAATATTTCGTAGAAGTGGGGAGTTGACAGGAACCGGAAGAACATATATACTTAGTAGAAGTTTATGAGAAAGGAGAGCGCAGGATGAACGGTTTGGGATATACACCGATTTGCAGTTGCAGTGCATTGTCCAAAACATGCATTTTTGGTGATTCACGGGATTACTGCGCCCTTTTTTAGGAGAATCCGATAAGATACAGCAGTAATTCCGTACACAGTTTGACTACAGCCGGGCGGCGTGGTCAGGCTGTTTTTTTGTTGATTTTAGGAAAAGAGAGGAATTACGGATGAATCAGAAACTGACAAATAAATTAAAACGAAATATTGGATTAGATTATATAAATACATTTCTGTCGAACCTGAATATGCAAAGCTCCATCTGGGTGCTCTATCTCGCATATTGCGGGCTGAATCTTGCCCAGATTGGTGTGCTGGAGGGAATCTATCATGCCACAAGTATCCTGTGCGAGGTGCCGTCCGGTGCGGCTGCAGACCTGCTGGGACGGAAACGGTGCATGATCTTAAGTAAAGTCTGTATTGCGGTATCCTGCATCATCATGCTGTTTGCCAAAGACTTTGGATGGTTTGCACTCAGCTTTGCTATCCAGGCATTCGGCAATAATTTAAACTCCGGCTCCGAGGAAGCGCTGGTGTATGACAGCATGAAGTGTCTCGGACAGGAGGAGCGCTATATGGGGGTCTACGGAAAGCTCAACGTGCTCATTGAGGTGTCTCAGGGGATTGCGACGGTTGCAGGCGGCGTGTTGGCGGAATATTCCTATTTCTGGTGCTACGCGGCGTGTGTGGTCATTGGCGTGCTGGCACTTCTTCCGGTCCTTTTTATGACAGAGACTCCCCGTGAGGAGAAGCAGAATGAGGAAAGAGGGAAGAACACCGTGTGGGGGACGGTGAAGCAGCACTTTGCCACAAGTGCCCATATCCTGAGGTCGGATGTCCGGATACGGAAAGTAATCGGATTTTATTCGGTGATTTTTGCGGCGCATACCCTGCTGTTTTTTTACAGCCAGCAATATTACGCGGAGCTTGGGTATGATAAGATACAGATCAGCCTGATCCTGCTTCTGGTGGGAGGTGCGTCCTGTCTGGGAGCAATCATAAGCGAAAGGATTTTTCACAGGCTGGGAAAGAAGTGCATTATCCCTGCGGCAGGGATGATTGCTGTCGCGTGTCTGTGTTATGGGATTGGAAATGCCGTGGTGTCGGTGGCAGCGTTCATGCTTGCCGGATTTGCCAATGCGGTGCTCTATCCGGTGCAGTCAGATTCCCTGAATGCGTTGATTCCGTCGGAACAGCGGGCAACCTTAATCTCGGTGGACAGTATGTGCTTTTCCATTGCCATGATTCTTTTATTCCCTGCGGCAGGGGCTGTGGCTGACCGATGGGGACTGGAGAAGGTGCTGGCGCTGTTCGGTGCAGTGCTACTTATTTTTCTATTTGCCTTCCTTCGGTTTGGAAAAGAAATCTTTTCATCGGAGCAGGCATGAGGTATGATGAATACAGAATAAATCAGGTACAGGAGTAACGGTATGCAGGAATATAGAGAAAAAATGCAGAAAAATATGAAAAAAACAAAGACAGAGCTGTCTGAGAGACCGAAAAAGCCCCGGAACCCGGTTCCGACCAGAGGGGATGGCTGCCCCTACGCGAAAAAGTGCGGCGGCTGTGATTACCAGGGAGTCCCCTACGAGAAACAGCTTAAAGAAAAAGAAAAGCAGGTGCGCCAGCTTGTGGGGGAGTTCTGCCGGGTCAATCCGATTATCGGCATGGAGAACCCCTGCCACTATCGGAACAAGGTGCATGCCGTTTTTGATATTGCAAAGGGTGGAACGATTATTTCCGGTGTATACAAGGCGGGAACCCACGAGGTGGTGAATATCGATTCCTGTCTGATTGAGGATGAGACGGCGGATGCTATCATAAGGGATATCCGGGGACTGCTCCGCTCCTTCCGGATTAAGACCTACGACGAGGATACGGGCTACGGACTGCTCCGTCATGTACTGGTGCGCCGCGGCTTTCGCAGCGGCGAGGTGATGGTGGTGCTGGTATTGGGCTCACCCATTCTGCCCTCCAAGAATAATTTCATAAAGGCACTCCGGAAACTGCATCCGGAGATTACAACTGTAATTCTGAATGTGAATGACCGCAAGACCAGCATGGTGCTGGGAGATCGGGAAACGGTACTCTACGGAAAAGGTTACATTGAGGATACACTTTGCGGGCGGGTTTTTCGCATTTCCTCCAAATCCTTTTACCAGGTGAACCCGGTCCAGACGGAGATTCTTTACGGCAAGGCGATTGCGTATGCCGGACTGACGGGAAAGGAGACGGTAATTGATGCCTACTGCGGAATCGGCACGATTGGTCTGATTGCGGCGGACAAGGCAAAGCAGGTCATCAGTGTGGAACTGAATCGGGATGCGGTGCGGGATGCAATCACAAATGCAAAGCGCAATGGCATCAAGAATGTGCGCTTCTATAATGCGGATGCCGGTGAATTCATGACGGGTATGGCGGAAACGGGGCTGGAGAACGGAACGAAGCCTGGAATACAATCCGGTGCGGGCGTGGACGTGGTGTTCATGGACCCGCCCCGCGCCGGCAGCGACGAGGCGTTCCTAAGCTCCGTGGTGAAGCTCTCTCCGAAGAAAATTGTGTACATTTCCTGCAACCCAGAGACCCTGGCGCGGGATTTGAAGTATCTGACGAAACACGGTTATCAGGCGCTGGAGTGTACGCCGGTGGACTGCTTCGCATGGACGAAACATGTGGAGACTGTGGTGTTGATGTCAAGAAAAGATAAATAAGTGCCAGAAAGTGGCGTATTTCCGGGCTTTTTCGGAAGTTGGGA
>JBJEJC010000073.1:0-13569 GCA_051877675.1 Roseburia sp.
CGGAGCAGCCTGCGGCGGCGGCGGACGCTATGATAAGATGGTGGGCAAATTTACCGGAAATGATGTGCCGGCGTGTGGATTTTCCATCGGCTTTGAGCGTATCATTCTGCTTCTGATGGAAAGCGGCTTTACCGTTCCGATGCAGCGCCCGAAGGTGGCGTATCTGATTGAGAAGGGCTATCCGGCAGAGAAGCTGTCCGATGTGATTGCGAAAGCCCAGGAGGAGCGTGTGGCTGGCAAGCAGGTATTGGTGGTCCGCATGAATAAAAATAAGAAATTCCAGAAGGAAAAGCTGAATGCGGAAGGCTATAAGGATATCGTCGAGTTTTTCAATGATTAAAAATATAATTCAGATATAATTTTTAGGAGGAAATGACATGGCAGAGTCAATGCGCGGCTTACACAGAAGCCATAGATGTACCGAGGTTTCCAGCGCGAATATCGGTGAGACCGTCACCGTAATGGGCTGGGTACAGAAGAGAAGAAACCTGGGAAGCCTGATTTTTATTGATTTGAGGGATCGTTCCGGCATCCTGCAGGTTGTGTTCAATGAGGAGAATATCGGAGCCGAGGGCTATGAGAAAGCAGGAAGCCTGCGAAGTGAGTATGTGATTGCCGTTGTGGGTAAGGTGGAGAAGCGCTCCGCAGCGGTCAATGAGAACTTAAAAACCGGTGATATCGAGATTGTGGCAGAGAGTCTTCGCATTTTGTCCGAATCAGAGACACCACCGTTTCAGATTGAAGAGAACAGCCAGACCAAGGACGAGGTGCGCTTAAAATACCGCTATCTGGATTTAAGAAGACCGGATATCCAGAAGAATCTCATGCTCCGAAGCAAGGTTGCATATTTGATGCGTGATTTTATGATGAAGGAGGGCTTTCTGGAGATTGAAACCCCGATGCTGTGCAAATCCACTCCCGAGGGAGCAAGGGATTATCTGGTGCCAAGCCGTGTGCATCCGGGACATTTCTATGCACTTCCCCAGTCTCCGCAGCTTTACAAGCAGCTTTTGATGTGCTCCGGCTATGACCGTTATTTCCAGATTGCCCGCTGCTTCCGTGACGAGGATCTGCGTGCAGACCGTCAGCCGGAATTTACCCAGGCGGATATGGAGCTTTCCTTCGTGGATGTGGAGGACGTGCTGGATGTCAATGAGCGTCTGCTCAAATACATTTTCAAGGAAGCAATTGATGTGGACGTACAGCTTCCGCTTCCCCGTATGCCATGGCAGGAAGCAATGGACCGCTTCGGTTCTGATAAGCCGGACACCCGTTTCGGTATGGAGCTTCACGACGTGTCCGATGTGGTAAAGGGCTGTGGATTCTCCGTATTTACCGGAGCGCTGGAAAGCGGCGGCTCTGTCCGGGGTATCAACGTGGAGGGGCAGGCAGGTATGCCCCGCAAGAAGATTGACAAGCTGGTGGAGTTTGCGAAGGGCTACGGTGCGAAGGGACTTGCTTACCTGGCAGTAAACGAGGATGGCAGCTACAAGTCCTCCTTTGCAAAATTCATGACAGAGGAGGAGCTGGATGCACTGGTGGCAGCCATGGGCGGAAAGCCGGGAGACCTGCTTTTGTTTGCGGCGGATAAGAACAAGATTGTCTGGAATGTGCTGGGCGCGCTGCGTTTGGAGCTGGCTAAGGAACTGGATCTTCTGGACCCGAATCAGTATAATTTCCTGTGGGTGACCGAATTCCCGCTGCTGGAGTGGTCTGACGAGGAAAACCGTTTTATGGCAATGCATCATCCATTCACCATGCCGATGGAGGAGGACTGGGACAAGATCGATTCCGATCCGGGTGCGGTCCGCGCAAAGGCATATGATATCGTACTGAATGGTACGGAGCTGGGCGGCGGTTCTGTCCGTATCCATCAGGATGATATTCAGGAGAAAATGTTTGAGGTGCTGGGCTTTACGAAGGAGCGTGCCCATGAACAGTTCGGTTTCCTTCTGGATGCCTTCAAATACGGTGTTCCGCCTCATGCAGGACTTGCTTACGGACTGGATCGTCTGGTGATGCATATGGTTCACGCAGATTCCATCCGTGATGTTATCGCGTTCCCGAAGGTGAAGGATGCCTCCTGTCTCATGACACAGGCGCCGGGTGTGGTGGATGCCAAACAGTTGGAGGAACTGGGACTGGAAATCGGTGAAATCGAGGAATAAAAGAACTGAAAAGTGGAAGAATAGAAAGCAGGAGATTTTTAAGAGTAAGGAGGAAGTTATCTATGAAAAAAGTAATTGCCGTTATTCTGGGAGCAGCCCTTGTGGCATCGCTTCTGACAGGCTGTGGCAGGGGAAAGGAAGGCACTGTCCGACTGGAGGGAAGCTGCGCGGAGATTCTGGAGCGGGTGTATGCCAACGCCAGTCTGAGTGAGGACATGAGAAATTCCATGGTAAATTTTGAGACCGGAGAACTGAATGAGGAAAACATTGAGTACATGATCGGAACGGGTGATGTGAAATATACCGACTCCGTTTATTCGGTTCCGATGATTAACGTGGTGCCTTACCAGTGTGTGCTCCTGCGTGTTGCGTCAGGGCAGGATATCGGTGCGGCAAAGGAGGAGCTTTTGCAGCATGCAGACCCCAGAAAGTGGATTTGTGTGGAGGCGGAGAGTGTTGCAGTGGAAAATGTGGGAGATGTGATTCTGGTCATTCTGGGAAGCACGGAAAATGTATCTGCAGTGCGGGAAGCGTTTCTGGCATTGGGTGAATAAAAGGAGGCGGTATGCTTTTCCCAAGTATCACATTTCTCTATTTTTTTCTGCCAATCACACTGGCAGTGTATGGACTAACACCACAGAAAGGAAAGAATGCAGTGCTGTTTGGGGCTGGCATTCTTTTTTACTTTTGGGGAGAACCGGCGTACAGTTTTCTTCTGCTTGTCCTGGTGCTGGAAGGGTATGTGTGCGGCAGATGGATTGCTGCCGTTTCGGATAGAAAAAAGTTATGTAAACTTATTCTGTGGGGGTCTGTGGCGGTTCCGCTGCTGGCGCTGGCATATTTCAAATATTCCGGTGCCGCAGCGCTGCCTTTGGGAATCAGCTTTTACACCTTTCAGATCATCAGCTACCTGGTGGATGTGTACCGCAGAGATGTGGAGCCGGAGAATTCCCTTGTGGACTTTGGCGCCTATGTCACCATGTTTCCCCAGCTTGTGGCGGGACCGATTGTGCGCTATGACGCGATACGTCCGCAGTTAAAGGGAACGCGGCGTGGCATAGAAAAACTTGCCGCCGGGCAGCGGCGGTTTCTCTGCGGTCTTGCGAAAAAGCTGTTAATCGGGGATGTGCTGGGGGAGCTGGTGGCAAAGCTGGACGGACTGGAGGGAAAAACAGCGCTGCTCTACTGGGGGCTTGCCGTGGCATATGTACTGCAGCTTTATTATGATTTTTCCGGTTACAGTGATATGGCAATCGGCCTCGGGAAAATGCTGGGCTTTGATTTCCCGGAGAATTTTGACTATCCGTTAATCGCAAAGAGCATCACGGAATTCTGGCGCAGATGGCATATGACCCTGGGCGGCTGGCTGCGGGATTACGTCTACATTCCTCTGGGCGGAAACCGGGTGGGCAGGGTGCGTTTTGTATGGAACGTGATGCTGGTGTGGACCTTGAGCGGGATCTGGCATGGCGCAGGCTGGAACTTTGCACTGTGGGGCGCGTATTTTGGCGTGTTTCTGGTGCTGGAGCGGGCAGTGCGCAGCATGACGGCAAGGCACCGTTTCACAGGCAGGCTGGCATCCTTCCTTGCGCACGGTTACGCCCTGGTTGTGATTACGGTGAGCTTTGTCATTTTCCGGGTGGAGGATATGGGGGAGCTTAGCAACTGTCTTCTCGGAATGCTTGGAATGGGAAATTCTCCGGCGGGGGATACGGTGTCCCGGGAGATTGGAATCTATGAAATGAAAAGCTATGGTATGCTTCTGCTTCTTGCGGCAGTTGGGGCGACTCCGCTTGTGAAGCGGACTGCCGGAAAACTGGGAATCCGGATAAAAGAACTTGCCGGGGCGCGGGTGGCTGCGATAGGAGAGCTGTTTGGAAATCTGCTGCTGCTTTTACTTGTGACCGCGTTCCTGCTTGGAAGCACGGTGCATCCCTTTTTGTATTTTCGGTTTTAGGAGGACGTATGAAGAGTTCAAAGATAAGTGGAGTATTATTTCTGACTGTGCTCGGGGGAGTGGGACTGCTGCAGCTCATCTTGCCGAAGGAGGAACTTTCTGTGACGGAGCGACGCCGTCTTACATCGATGCCGGAGGCTTCCTTACAGGCGGTATGGCGTGGGGATTACATGGAGGAACTGGAGAATTTTCTGCTGGATCATTTCCCGGGACGGGACTCTCTGCGGTGGCTCTGCAATGAGCTTCAGACCGATGTGCTGGGAAAACGGGATGTGGACGGTTATTACCGGGTGGATGGAAGCCTTGCCCGGCTGGATATGAAGCTGGAGGAGAAAAATGTTGCTTACGCTGCGTCCCATTTCCATGAAATCTGTGTGGATTATTTTCCGGAGGCGGAGGCGTATTATTCCATTATCCCGGATAAAAATTATTTTCTGGCGGAGAAGGGCGGCTATGTGGCGCTGGATTATGACAGGCTGAATGCACAGATGGAGGAAGGGATGCCGGAAGCAAAGTATCTGCCGATATACGGGCTGTTGGAGCAGGAGGATTATTACCGGTCGGACCTGCACTGGCGGCAGGAGTGTATTGTGGATGTGGCGGAATACCTTGCTGCCTCCATGTCGGGGGACACCGCCGTACCGGAGAAAACGGGGGGGATGGACAGGGACGGGGGATTTTTTACCGTAACGGAGGAATTTTACGGAGGCTATGCCGGAGCATCGGGTTTATCGGTGGAGCCGGATCGTCTGTGCTGCTACTGGGAGGAGGACTTGGACGATGTCCGGGTCTACGATTACGAGAAGGGGCGGTATACAGGGCTGTATCATGACCAGTGGCTTACAGGCGGGGCTTCTAAGGAGAGCATCGATCCCTACGACCTCTATCTCTGGGGCGCGAAGGCACTGCTTGGAATCGAAAATCCCGGGGCGTATTCCGGGAAAAGGCTGGTCATTTTCCGGGATTCCTTTGCCGGCAGCCTTGCGCCCTTACTGATAAGGTATTATGAGGAAATCCTTCTGGTGGATCTGCGCTATAGTTCTCTTTCTTATGCCATGGAACAGATTGACCCCGGACGCTATGATACGGTTTTATTCCTGTACCATACGGGAATGCTCAATCACAGCGGTACACTGCGGTTCTGAGGGCGGGGACGCTGCCTTGACAAAAATTTTCCCGGAACGTATAATAAATCATAGTTAGCAGATAGGAATATAGAATGATGAATCCGGGAGGTTATAATATGAAGATATCGACAAAGGGAAGATACGCACTGCGGCTGATGATTGATCTTGCTATCCACAATACAGGGGAACCCATCAGCTTAAAGGATGTTGCCAAACGGCAGGAGATTTCGGACAAATACCTGGAGCAGATTATCTCCATTTTAAATAAAGCAGGCTATGTAAAGAGCATCCGCGGCGCCCAGGGGGGCTATATGTTAAAGAAGGAGCCGAAGGACTATACCGTGGGGATGATTCTGCGGGTGACGGAGGGAAGTCTTGCCCCGGTGGAATGTGTGGAGGAGGGCATGCACGAGTGCGAGCGGATGAATGAGTGCGCCACGGTTTTAATCTGGCAGAAGATTAATGAAGCGGTGAATCAGGTGGTGGATAACATTACGCTGGAGGATCTGGTGGAATGGCAGATGCAGAAGTCTGACCAGTATGTGATTTAAACGTTGGATGCCCATCCGAAAAAAGTTTTGTTCTAATCCTAAAACAAAGTATTCATATCTTGACAATAGGAAATTATGGTTTATAATGGGTATATCCGAGTAACTCACTAGGAAATAAAAAGAGACGAGGCATAGCAATGAATAAACTGATTTATTTAGATAATGCGGCGACTACCCAGGTTGCTCCCGAAGTATTTGACGCCATGAAACCTTATTTTACAGAGTATTATGGCAATCCGTCAGCGGTCTACTCCTTTGCCGGAGAAGCCGCCAAGGCGGTAGCAGGCGCCAGAGAGACACTGGCAGATTTGATTGGTGCAAAGTCCGAGGAGATATACTTTACCGGTGGCGGAAGCGAGTCGGACAACTGGGCGTTGAAGGCAACGGCGGAGGCGTATGCCACAAAGGGAAAGCACATCATCACGACAAAGATTGAGCATCATGCCATTCTGCATACCTGCGAATATCTGGAGAAAAAAGGGTATGAAGTGACCTATCTGAATGTGGATGAGAACGGCGTTGTGAAGCTGGATGAACTGAAGGCAGCCATCCGCCCGGATACAATTCTGATTTCCGTGATGGCGGCAAATAATGAGATCGGAACGATTCAGCCCTTAGAGGAAATAGGTGCAATTGCAAAGGAGCATGGAATACTGTTCCACACGGATGCGGTGCAGGCATTTGGTCATATTCCGCTGGATGTGGACAAGATGCATATCGATATGCTGAGTGCCAGCGGTCATAAGCTCAATGGACCGAAGGGAATCGGTGTTATGTATATCCGCAAGGGTGTGAAGATTCTTTCCTTTATCCACGGCGGAGCCCAGGAGAGAAAACGGAGAGCCGGAACGCTGAACGCGCCGGGAATCGTGGGCTTTGGCAAGGCGGCGGAGCTTGCGAAGACACAGATGCAGGAACGGATGGCGTATGAGTCAGAACTCAGGGATTATCTGATTGACCGGGTGTTAAAGGAGATTCCCTACACCAGATTGAACGGAGATCCCGTAAAACGTCTGCCCAATAATGCCAGCTTCTGCTTCCGGTTTATTGAGGGAGAGTCTCTGCTGATTCTTCTGGATCAAAAGGGAATCTGCGCCTCCAGTGGTTCGGCCTGCACATCCGGCTCCCTGGATCCCTCCCATGTGCTGCTTGCCATCGGGCTTCCCCATGAGATTGCCCATGGTTCTCTGCGGCTGACCCTGTCCCAGAAGACCACTAAGGAAGAGATTGATTTTACCGTGGAGGAGCTGAAAAAGATTATTGACCGTCTGCGGGGAATGTCACCGTTGTATGAGGATTTTATCAAAAAACAGAAATAAGAGCAGTGAGAGGAAACATATATGTATAGTGAAAAAGTAATGGACCATTTTAATCATCCGAGAAATGTAGGAGAAATCGAGAACCCCAGTGGCGTGGGAACCGTAGGAAATGCAAAGTGCGGAGACATCATGCGGATGTACTTAGACATTGATGACAATGGGGTGATACAGGAGGCGAAGTTTAAGACCTTTGGCTGTGGCGCTGCCGTTGCGACCAGCAGTATGGCAACCGAGCTGGTAAAGGGAAAGACGGTACAGGAAGCGTTAACGGTCACCAACAAGGCGGTTATGGAAGCGCTGGATGGGCTTCCGCCGGTGAAGGTGCACTGCTCGCTCCTGGCGGAGGAGGCAATCCACGCAGCACTCTGGGATTACGCCCAGAAGAATCATATTGAGATTGAGGGCTTAGAGAAGCCTGTCAACGATATCGGTGAGAAAGAAGAGGAAGTCGAGGAAGAATACTAAGTTGTAAACAAAGCTGCCGCCACGCAGGGAAATATCTGGGAACGTGATAATTCTTATAGTAAGCATTATCACATTTTCCGGTATTTCTTCGCGTTGCGGCAGCTTTGTTTACTCCTTCTCAAAACCGATTAAGATGCCCCCTCTTTCGGCGTAGAAGCTGCACAATCCTCTCAGTGCATAGCTCTCTATCTCTGCATTCTTGAAATCTGCACGAATCATATCTTTTATTTTGGCAACAGCCTGTTCATTGAAGCAGTGTCCGATGCGTAGCTTTTTCCCGTTAAAACGGAGTGTGTGCAAAAGCTGTACCAGCGTGGACAGGGATTTTTTCTCACCGCGGCATTTATGCAGCTGCTCCAAATCTCCCTTATCGCTTGCCTTCCCGATAATATGGATACCCAGAATATTTGCGGCGCTTGCCGCCAGACGGCTGACCCTGCCGTTGTTCGCAAGGTTTGTCAGAGACTCTAAGACAAAGATGAGTCCGGTGTGCTTCTGGTATTCGGTAATGGCGGTACAGATTTCTTCAAAAGATTTTCCCCCAAGAATCAGTTCCCGGAGCTTTTCGATAATCAGCTTCAGCTCCGGTCCGGCAGAAAGAGAGTCAATGACAAAGACACGTCTGCCGGGATGCAGCTCTTCGTATTGGCGCTTTGCAGCTTCGGCGGAATTGTAGCTTCCGGAAAGACCGCTGGTAACGGTGACACAGAATACAGATTCCGCATCTCCAAAAGCGGCGAGCCAGTCCCCGACGCTGGGGCAGGATGTGCTGGATTTATCGGAATAGGAGGAAAGTTCGTCTACCATCCTGGGAACGTCGAGAGCGGCATCGTCCACGTATTCCTTTTGTGCGGTAATGATTTTTAACGGGGCGGATGCAAAGGGGATATCCTCCAGGGTAAGAACATCTGCTGATGAATCGGTCACAATTTTCATATTAGTAAGGTTCATAATTTTGGAAGCCTCCATAGATATTGTTTTAAACTATAATATAATGTTTGACATACTGCGTCAAGAGGTTTTTAAAACTACGTAAGATGTTTTCTTGAACCTTTAACCGGAGTGTGTTAAAATAGTTTTATTTCATAGGAAAGGTCTTGTTATAAAAAAAACTGTATCGAAGGGAAAATCCCGGAGAAATCCCGGAACGTGGAGGGGTGGAAAGGGTGAATAAGAAGGAGTAAGGCGTGGAAGAGCGAATCGAGATTTTAATGCGGGGAAGTCAGTATAAGAAGCTCAGGGAATGTCAGATGTCGGAAATCAGGATGCACTATGACCTAAAGAGGATTGAGATAGAAATTTTATACTACCTGTCCGTGGCAGAGCAGAATAATACATCCGCGGACATCTGCCAGCGTCTAAAGGCGAATAAGGGGCAGATATCCCTGGCGGTGGACAAGCTGTGCAAACGGAATTATCTGACGGCGATTCCGGACACTTCGGACCGCAGATATGTGCATTACTTTATCACGGAAGCAGCCAGAGAGCTGGTGGAGCAGATTTCCGAAAAATGGAAGGAACTCAACGAAGAACTGTTTTGGGGCATCACCGGTGAGGAAATGGAGGAACTGAAGCGGATTGCCGGGAAAATCGGCAGGAATATGGAACGGATTCTTGAGCAGCAGGAAAAAAGAAATATAAAAAAAGGATAAAGTCTATTGACAAGTCCTTTTTTTTTTCTATAATAGTTTAAAAACAAACAGATTAGCACTCAAATAAAAAGAGTGCTAACAAAAAAGAAAGGCAGGTAATTATCATGAAATTAAGACCATTGGGAGACCGAGTGATTTTGCAGCACCAGAAAGCAGAAGAGAAGACACAGTCGGGAATTATTTTGCCGGACAGCGCCAAGGAAAAGCCACAGGAAGCACTTGTAATCGCAGTCGGAGACGGCGGTGAGACGAAGATGCAGGTAAAAGAGGGCGATAAAGTAATCTATTCCAAGTATTCCGGAACCGAGGTTAAGTTCGGTGAGGAGGAATACATTATTGTGAGCCAGAATGACATTATTGCAGTTGTTGAGTAATGAATTATAAATATTAGGAAAGAAGGAAAAAGTTATGTCGAAAGAGATTAGTTTTGATATTGATGCCAGAAAGAAAATGGAAGCCGGTGTAAATCAGCTTGCGGATACCGTAAAAGTGACGATTGGTCCGAAGGGACGCAATGTGGTGCTGGATAAATCCTATGGTGCACCGTTGATTACAAACGACGGTGTGACCATTGCAAAGGAAATTGAACTGGAAGACCGTTATGAAAATATGGGCGCGCAGCTTGTAAAAGAGGTTGCCACAAAGACCAACGATATCGCCGGAGACGGAACCACGACAGCAACAGTGCTGGCGCAGGCGCTGGTCAACGAGGGAATGAAGAATATCGCCGCCGGAGCAAATCCGATTATTTTGAGAAAAGGAATGAAGAAGGCGGCAGACGAAGCGGTACTTGCGCTGGAGGAGATGAGCCAGCCGGTGACCGGAAAAGAGCATATCGCAAAGGTTGCTTCCATTTCTGCCGGCAATGAGGAAGTCGGGCAGATGATTGCGGATGCCATGGAAAAGGTGGGCGAGAACGGTGTGATAACCATCGAGGAGTCCAAAACAATGAACACCGAGATTGACGTGGTGGAAGGTATGGAGTTTGACAATGGCTATCTGTCTTCCTATATGTGTGACGACAAGGAGAAGATGGTTGCCAATATGGAGAATCCGTATATCCTGCTTACCGATAAGAAGATTTCCAATATCCAGGATATCCTGCCCATCTTAGAGCAGACGGCAAAGACCGGAAGCCAGCTCCTCATTGTGGCGGATGATGTGGAGGGAGAAGCATTGACGACACTTATCGTAAACAGACTGCGTGGAACCTTAAAGGTTGTGGCAGTCAAGGCACCGGGGTACGGAGATAACCGGAAAGAAATGCTCAAGGATATCGCGGTACTTACCGGCGGTCAGGCAGTATTGGATGAGATTGGAATGCAGCTTAAAGATACGAGCATTGAGATGCTGGGTCGCGCAAAATCGGTCAAGGTGACAAAGGACAGCACGGTAATCGTCGGTGGTGAAGGAAACAAGGCGGATGTGGAAGAAAGAATCAGCAGCTTAAAGCGTCAGGCTGCGGATACGACATCTGATTTTGACCGGGATAAGCTGATGGACCGTATCGCCAAGATGGGCGGTGGAGTTGCGGTAATCCGCATTGGTGCTGCAACAGAAACTGAAATGAAGGAAGCAAAGTACCGGATGGAGGATGCCTTAAATGCCACCAGAGCGGCTGTCGAGGAAGGAATTATTTCCGGCGGCGGTTCTGCGTATGTCCATGCGCAGAAGAAGGTGGACAGTCTGGCAGCAACGCTGGAAGGCGATGAGAGAACGGGAGCGCTGATTGTGAGCAGAGCGCTGGAAGCGCCGCTTCGCGCAATCGTGGAAAATGCAGGGCTGGAAGGCGCAGTCGTAATCAATAAGGTGAAGGAAGAAGCAGATGGCATCGGTTTTGACGCAGTGAGCGAGCAGTACGTGAATATGCTGGAAAAAGGAATCATTGACCCTGTCAAGGTAACCAAGAGTGCATTGACCAATGCGGTCAGCGTTTCTGCCACATTGCTTACAACAGAAGCTGCGGTAGCGGATGTGAAGGAGAATACGCCGCCGGCGGCTGCGGCAAACCCGGATATGGGATACTAAATAACAGGAAAGACGGATGGGAGCAGCATGCAGGAAAAGAAGGAATGGAAAACAAAGGATGACATTGCAAACCTGTCAAATGAACTGATGTACCGCAGGTATATCATGAACAGGGATGAGCAGATGCGGAAGCTTTTTCAGAAAATTACGATACCGGAATATATCGCATTACACAGCATCTCTGCGGTCAATGAGATATCGGAGATATACTCGGGCAGAACCTACTTAAAGGACCTGGCAGATAAAATGCAGCTTACCATCCGGCAGATTTCCCAGATGGTGGGAAAACTCAAGGACAGGGGGCTGCTGTCGTGGTCCCATGACGGGAACGGCAGCGAGGGAACCTACGTGACCATTACGGAAACGGGGCAGAAGCTTTTAGAGGAGCAGGAAGAGGTTTTAAAGAAGTACTATGGGCGTGTCATAGAAAAGTATGGAAAAGAGAACCTGATTCTGCTCCTGCAACTGATGAAGCAGTTGGAAACCGTTATGAGCAGTGAAATGGAAGAGTCGGAGGTGCAGGATGGATACGAGGAATCTTGTGAATGAATACGCAAAAAAGAAGGAGACTGTCTGCCGGACAAACGACAGCATAGCTCCCTGTCTTTATGACGAGTACGGAGTGTACCAGGGACTTCGGGATGAGAATGGAAACGGTGTAGTGGCTGGGCTTACCAATATTTCCAGAATTGTTTCCTCTAAAAATGTCGAAGGGAGAAAGGTGCCCTGTGACGGGGAACTGTGGTATCGGGGTTATCGGGTCGAGGAGCTGATACAGAGTCTGGGTAGCAATGAACTCGGCTATGAAAAGGTGGCATATCTGCTGCTGATGGGGGAATTACCCTCCGATGAGGAGCAGAAGGAATTTGCGGAGCTGATTGGGCAGTGCCGGACACTGCCCACAAATTTTACCCGGGATGTAATCATGAAAGCACCGACAGAGGATATCATGAATTCCATGACCAGAAGTATTCTAACGCTTGCCTCCTACGACACAAATGTGAAGGATTCCAGCGTGAGCAACTCGCTGCGGCAATGTATCCAGCTAATCAGTGAGTTCCCGTTACTGGCGGTATACGGCTACAATGCGTACAACCATTATGAGCGGGAAAACAGTATGTTTATTCATCACCCGGACCCGAAGCTTTCTACGGCGGAAAATCTGCTGATGCTGATGCGTCCGGATAAGAGCTATACACCGGTGGAAGCAAAGGTTCTGGATACGGCGCTGATTCTTCATATGGAGCATGGCGGCGGCAACAACTCAAGCTTTACCACCCGGGTCGTCACCTCCTCCGGGGCGGATACCTACTCCACCATGGCGGCAGCAATGTCTTCTCTGAAGGGACCTAAGCATGGCGGGGCAAACATAAAAGTCATGGAAATGATGCAGGACATAAAAGCCCATATCCGTGATGTGGAGGATAAGGAAGAAATTGCAGCTTATTTGGGCAGGATACTGGACAAAGATGCATTTGACGGAAAAGGACTGATTTATGGGATGGGGCATGCCATATATTCCCTGTCCGACCCGAGAGAGCGGATTTTTAAGGGTTATGTGGAAAAACTGGCACTGGAAAAGCATATGGAGAAGGATTTGCGCTTGTATAATGAGGTGGAGGAAATAGCGCCTGCCTTGATTGCGCAGAAAAAGCATATTCAAAAATGTGTCAGCCCCAATGTGGACTTTTACAGCGGGTTTGTCTATGAGATGCTGGGAATCCCGGTGGAAATGTACACGGCAATTTTTGCAATCGCAAGAATTGTGGGATGGAGCGCGCATCGCATAGAGGAAATGGTTACCGCAGATAAAATCATCCGCCCGGCATACCGGAGCGTGATGCCTGTGAAAAAATAAAAAATGTAAGCGATTACAATTCTGCTATTGAATATTTGCCGGGGAACATGCTATAATAAAGAAAATCTGATTTTTCGTTACGGCAGACCACAAATCCGGCTGCCGGAGAATGGAGGTAAACGATGGATTTAAATTTAAGACCGGCAAATGAGTGCAAATTTGATGCAGTATCTTTGGGGGAGGTTATGCTGCGCCTGGATCCAGGTGAGGGCAGAATCCGTACCGCAAGATCCTTCCGTGCATGGGAAGGCGGCGGAGAGTACAACGTAGTCCGGGGACTGAGAAGATGCTTTGGCATGAACACCGCAGTAATCACTGCATTTGCAGACAATGAGGTTGGTATGCTGATGGAGGATTTTATCCTTCAGGGCGGCGTGGACACTTCTCTGATCAAATGGATGAAGACAGACGGTATCGGCAGAATCTGCCGTAACGGATTGAACT
>JBJEJC010000074.1:0-13515 GCA_051877675.1 Roseburia sp.
ATGTGTGTAGAGAAAGGGAGAAAAAAGATGAAAAAATTAAATCAGAAATTAACAATCAAAAAAATTGCTGCAATTTTGCTGTTTGCTGCCATGACGGTCTGCTTTGGCGGATGCAGTTCTATGGCGCTGGCGGAGAGCTTTGACGAGGCCACTGTGCAGAAAGCAGCGGAACAGATTGTGGATTATGAGGTGGCAGCCGATTATGAGAGCATAGAGAAAATGTTCCGGGAGGACTTAAAAGAAGTGCTTCCTGCTGCGTCGTTAGAGGCCAGTGTGAACCAGTATTTTTCTGAGCGGGGCGCTTATCAGGAGACCAAGAGTATCACGGTGGTAGGACAGCAGGACACCAATACGAAGGAGGACTACGCGGTGGCGGTGGCAGTGGTGCAGTTTGAAAATGCCAAGATTACCTATACCATCAGCTTTGATGCGGATATGAAAGTGGTGGGGCTGTATATGAAATAGTAAGATTTTGTAAAGAAACCGGCAATGACGGAGTAGAAAAAATCCTCCTGTTGTGATAGGATAGTCTGGTGACAAAAAAACGACAGGAGGATATGCCGTGAGCCGGCATAATGAAATATGTACAAGAAGACAGGAAGAACATTGAATCTGACGGAGGGGGAACCGCTTTCCCTGATTCTGCGGTTTGCCATACCGATTTTTCTGGGAAATCTGTTTCAGCTTTTATACAGCCTTATTGATACAAAAATCGTTGGAAGCACACTTGGGGAAAATGCACTGGCGGCAGTAGGATCTGTCTCCACGCTGACGAATCTTCTGGTGGGCTTTTTTAACGGTCTCACGCTGGGCTTTTCCGTGATCACAGCCCGTCATTTCGGAAGCGGGGATGAGGAAAAGCTGAAGCGGAATGTGGCGGGAACCATACTGCTGGGATATGGAACTACGATAGTAATTATTGGGGCGGTCTTCCTGTGCTTAAAACCCATTCTTCTGTTGCTCCATGTGCCCCAGGAGCAGTTTGCCATGTCCTATGCTTACATTGCGGTGCTGGTGCCCGGAATGCTGGTGACATTTGCCTACGGTGCCTGCTCCAATGTGCTCCGGGCGGTGGGGGACTCTGTGACACCGCTGATTTTTCTGATTCTGTCAGCAGTTTTAAATGTGGGGCTGGATTATCTGTTCATTTTAAATTTTGGAATGGGTGTGGCGGGTGCTGCGGTGGCAACGGTGCTTTCCCAGATGGTGTCTGTGGTGCTCTGCCTGCTTCATATCCGTAAGAATGTGCCGATTCTACAGGTGAGCCGGTGCCATTTTAAACTGGAGAGAAAACAGGTGGCGGAGATGTTCGAGAGTGGTCTTTCCATGGGACTTATGTCAAGTCTGGTCAATTTTGGTACGCTGGTACTGCAGACAGGAATCAACAGCCTTGGCACTTCCATTATTGTGGCGCATGCGGCGGCACGCAAGGTCTTTGAAATCTGGAATCTCCCGGTCAGCGTTCTCGGCTCCACGATGGCGACTTACAGCAGTCAGAATATGGGAGCGGGAAACTATACCCGCATCCGGGACGGGTTAAAGAAAACGCTGCTTTTAGGACTCGGCTGGGCAGTGGTGGTCATTCTGATGGCATTTACCATTTCCAGACAACTGATTGGCTTTATCGCAAGCTCAGACAGCGAGGAAATCCTATACTGGGGCAGTACGTATCTGAAGTTTGATATGTCATTTCTTATGGTGTGTGTGTTAATCGTAGTTTTGCGCAATACTATGCAGGGAATCGGCGATTATGTAACACCGGTGGTATCCAGCTTTATTGAACTGGCGGGAAAGTTGTTGTTTACCTTTTTTGTGGTCAGAAGGTTTGCTTACTGGGGTGTCATCTGGACGGAACCGTTAATCTGGATTGCCATGGTGATTCCGCTGATTGTAATGATTATTAGAAATCCGGTCATGAAGAAGAGTGAGTAGAACAAAACAGGGGATTATGACATGAATCAGACATTTATGAAGGAAAAGAAAATTCTGCCGCTGGTGCTTTCCATGGCACTTCCCATGGTGCTTTCCATGGCGGTGAATTCTCTGTACAATATTGTGGACAGCTATTTTGTGGCACAACTGAGCGAGGATGCCATGACGGCGTTGTCTTTGGTCTATCCGGTGCAGAATCTGATTACGGCAATCGCCGTGGGCTACGGGGTAGGAATCAATGCCACCGCCGCATTCCACCTGGGGGCGGATGATAAAGAAAGTGCCGGAAGGGCGGCTACCCAGGGATTATTTTTAAGCCTTGTGCATGGAGTGATTCTGACGGTGGTCTGTGTGGCAGGAATACCCTGCTTTCTGAAGCTGTTTTCCTCGGATGCTTCTGTGCAGGAGCTGGCAGTCGATTACTCGAATCTGGCATTTGTCTTTGCACCGGTCATCACCGTGGGAATTGCTTTTGAGAAAATATTTCAGGCAGTGGGAAGGATGAAGGTATCCATGATCTGCATGATCTGTGGCTTTGCCTCTAATATTATCTTAGATCCGCTGTTAATCTTCGGGCTGGGACCTTTTCCACGGCTTGGTATCACCGGAGCAGCACTTGCCACGGGAATCGGACAGACAGTTACGTTTGCCGCATATCTGCTGTTTTATTTTCTGCGCCCGATTCCGGTTAAGGTGAGACGGCGTTATCTGGTGTTTGATAAGAAAATGATTGGAAAGCTGTATGCGGTGGGGATTCCGGCAACATTGAACATGGCGCTGCCATCGCTGCTGATTTCTGCATTAAACGGGATTCTGGCGGCTTTTTCCGAAACCTATATCCTGGTGCTGGGCGTCTATTATAAGCTTCAGACCTTTATATACCTTACGGCAAATGGAATGGTGCAGGGAATCCGTCCATTGGTAGGGTATAATTACGGGGCGGGAGAGCATGGAAGAGTGAAAAAGATATATCTCACCGCTCTGGGACTTGCCCTGATTATTATGTCAGTAGGCACTGCATTGTCCTGGCTGATTCCGGGTACGATGTTTGGACTGTTTACCGACAGTGAGGAGACGGTGCGCATGGGAGTGACGGCACTGCACATCATAAGCCTTGGTTTTATCGCTTCCGCAGTTTCCGTCACCTCCTGCGGTGCGCTGGAGGGTCTGGGAAAGGGAGTGCCTTCGCTGTGTATTTCGCTGCTTCGGTATGTGGTGCTTATTATTCCCGCAGCCTTTGTGTTCAGCCGGTTTCTCGGGGCAGAGGGCGTCTGGTGGGCGTTCTGCTTTACCGAGCTTGTTACGGCTGTCGTTTCTTTCCTTATCTATCGGAGGGCGACCTGCCCAGGCTAACCCTTACGAACCTGGGAGGGCGAAATGCCGTATTTCTTCTTAAAAAGCTTGCTGAAATGGTAAGCATCATCATAACCGACGAGGGCGGCAATCTCCTGAATACTGCCGCCGTCCCCGTTTTCTAGCAGTTCCTTTGCCCGCTCAAGACGGATGTTGATGAGATGGCGGATTGGAGTGTCCCCCGTCTCGGACTTAAAAATCCGTGAGATGTAGAAGGGACTTAAGTACATATTTTCTGCAATCTGATCCAGCGAAATTTTCTCCGCATAGTGATCCTCAAAATAATTAACAATCTGTTCCACCACGTATCCTTTGTTCACCGAATCAAAGGAACAGCCGGTTTTGATTTCCACCGGCTCACATTGTTCCCGGAACAGGAGAATCAGCATCTGCATCAGATAGCTTTTCAGCATGATGTATCGTCCGGGACGACAGATATCGTTCTCTGCTGACATGGAGGTACACAGGCGGAAGAGCTTCTGGTGCAGGTCCCCGGTGGTGTGCAGAATCATTTTCCCGTCAGGGAGAGGAAGATGATTTGCGGGAAGTCCCGGAAACTGTACGTCAGAGAAGCCTACAAAAAATTCTGTGGTGGGATTGTCCGGTGCACAGACTAAAGCCTGATGCTTTAAGCCCGGATTTAATATGATCAGGTCTCCCTCTGTCACATCGTAACAGACACCGTCGATGCGGTAACGGCCTTCGCCGGAGAGAACCAGAGCGAGTTCAACATGATCATGGCTGTGATAGTTTGTCTCATCCCGCATCCGTGTCCCCTTCCAGGTAAAAAGAAATGTGGGATTCAGCTCGTCCAGAAGCTTTTCTTTATTTTCGAAGCACATAAAAAACCTTCTCTCAAATAGTCTGTCTCTATTGTAAAGGATTTTCCCGAAAAAGGAAAGCTATTTTACAATATGTTCCATCAACCACGCAAGAAAATACATTTTCATTTTGGAAAAAGAACTTATACTTGAACTACAATAAAGAGGGAGGTTAATGAGCTGATATGACACCAATGAAATGGTTCTGGTCGTTTCTGAAAAAATACCGGGGACTTATGATTCTGGGACTTTTTCTGACGACTGTAATCGCAGTACTTTCAATTGTAAACCCATACATATCGGGGCAGATTGTGGATGTGGTGGTTGAGGGAGGGCAGTACGACCTGCTGATGCCTTTTGTGGGGTGTCTGCTGGGTGTCACTGTGGTGACGGGAATTCTGCGTTTCTTCTACCAGGTGGTATTTGAAACTGCATCCCAGGGACTCTTGTATGACATGCGGGATAAGGTTTACCGTAAGCTTTTGGAGGAGGATTTTGCCTTCTATAATAAGAAGCGCACCGGTGATCTGATGAGCCGCCAGACGGGAGATATGGATGCCATCCGCCATTTTGTTGCCTATGTGATTTATGTGGTGTATCAGAGTGTGCTGATGTTTGTCTTTGCACTGATTATGATTTTTACCGTCAATGTCAAGCTGGCGCTTGCCATGGTGCTGGTGCTGCCGTTCACGGCAGTCACTACCTACTTCCAGTCCAAGGAGGTGCATCCGGCATTTCAGCGCAACCGGGAGTGCTTCTCCTCACTCAATGCCTTTGTGCAGGAGAATGTCAGCGGCAACCGGGTGGTGAAGGCGTTTGCAAAAGAAGACTATGAAATCAGCAAATTTAATAAAGAGAATGATAAATTCCGGGATGCCCAGCTTGCGGCTTCCCGTGTCTGGATGAAATATGTGCCGGTTTTCGAGGTGCTGTCCTATGTACTGACCATCATTTTAATCCTCTACGGCGGCTATATGGTAATCCGGGGAGAGATTTCCTTAGGTGAACTGGTTACGGTGAACGGCTATCTGTGGATGCTGAACAATCCGTTGCGCCAGGCGGGATGGCTTGTGAATGATATCAGTAATTTTGTCACCTCCGTAGAGAAAATCTATGCCACCTACAGCGAGGAACCCAACGTAAAGACTCCGGTTTCCGGCGTGGTGAAGAAACATCTGGAGGGAGCCGTGGAATTTCAGAATGTATCCTACCGTGCGGATGATGAGGATATCGTAATGGACATCAACTTTAAAGTGAAGCCGGGACAGACGGTGGGAATCATTGGCTCCACCGGTTCCGGAAAGTCTACGGTGATGAATCTTCTGTGCCGGTTTTATGATACTACGGCTGGAAATGTGCTGGTGGACGGAGTGAACGTCCGGGATATGGACCTTTATAATCTGCGTGACAACATCGGTATGGCAATGCAGGATGTCTTTCTGTTCTCCGATACCATAGAGGGAAACATCGCCTACGGAAGACCGGACTGTTCCTTTGAGGAGGTAAAAAAGGCGGCGATTATGGCGGATGCCAATCATTTCATCCAGGAGCTTCCGGATGGTTATGACACGATTGTAGGCGAACGCGGCGTTGGCCTTTCCGGCGGGCAGAAGCAGCGTATTTCTCTGGCCCGGGCACTCCTTAAGGACCCGGCAATCCTGATTCTGGATGATACCACCTCTGCGGTGGATATGGAGACCGAGAGCTACATCCAGAGCCAGCTAAAGAAAATTGAGAAGGATTGTACGATTTTTATTATCGCCTATCGGATTTCTTCTATTAAAGATGCGGATCTGATTCTTGTTATGGACAATGGCCGCATCATCGAGCAGGGAACTCATGAGGAGCTTCTTGCAGCGGGAGGTTATTACGCCACAGCCTTTGAACACCAGTATGGCATGGCTCCGGAGGCAGCACTGCATCCGCAGAAAAATGACAGCAGAAAGGAGGAGAAGTGATATGGCACGCAACCGTTATGATATGGATGAAGTGTTGGAGGACAGCTTTGATGTGAATCAGTTGAAGCGGCTTGCCGGATATATTTCTCCTTACAAAAAGAAAATGGCGGGAATCATTGTCCTGATGCTGACGGCTTCGGCAGCTACCATGGCAATCCCAATTTTCTTCCAGCGTGTGATGGATGAGAGCATTCCCAACAAGGATATTCCCTCACTGCTCATTTACAGCGCACTTACACTTGCGATTGCACTGTTTTCGGGGATATCACTGCGGATTAAGATTAAGCATATGAGTGAGATTGGACAGAACATCATCCATGATATCCGCTATGATATTTTCAAACACCTGCAGGAACTGCCGTTTTCCTATTATGATGACAGACCCCATGGCAAGATTCAGGTTCGTGTGGTAAATTACGTCAATAGCCTAAGTGACCTTTTGAGCAATGGTATTGTGAATACCATTACGGATTTGTGCAACCTGTTTTTCATTTTGATATTCATGTTTGCCATGGATGCCAGACTGACATGCATTTGTCTGTGTGGACTTCCGGTTCTGGCGCTGGTGATTGTGTTTATCAAGCGCAAGCAGCGCAGGGCATGGCAGATTCAGAGCAATAAGCAGTCTAATCTGAATGCCTATATTGCGGAGAGCATCAACGGAATCCGCGTGACCCAGTCCTTTGTGCGGGAGAAGGAGAATACCGGGATTTTCAATCATCTGAGCAGAAATTACCGTTCTTCCTGGATGCGGGCGGTCATGTTTAATTTTACCATGGGTCCCTCCGTGGATGTGATTTCCACGGTGACCACAGCCTTTATCTATGTGCTTGGCGTAAAATGGATTCTGGCACCGGAGATGAGTCTTACCGTTGGTGTGCTGATCGCATTCACCGCCTACATCGGAAGATTCTGGGCGCCCATTAACACACTGGCTGGTTTCTACAATTCCCTGCTGACCGCAATTTCCTATCTGGAGCGTATTTTTGAGACCATCGATGAGCCGGTGGCGGTAAAGGATGCGCCGGATGCCATTGAGATGCCGGAGGTAAAGGGAAAAGTGGAGTTTCGGAATGTTTCCTTCAGCTATGAGGAGGGAACGAAGATATTAAAGGATGTGAACTTCACTGCCCAGTGCGGAGAAACCTATGCGATTGTGGGACCTACCGGTGCAGGAAAGTCAACCATCGTGAACTTAATCAGCCGGTTCTACAATGTGGACTCCGGGGAAATCCTGATTGACGGCGTGGATATTTCGAAGGTGACGCTGAATTCCCTGCGGAAGCAGATGGGAATTATGATGCAGGACAGCTTTATTTTTGCAGGAACCATTATGGACAACATTCGTTACGGCAACATGGATGCCACGGACGAGGAGGTCATTGCGGCGGCAAAGACTGTCTGTGCCCACGATTTCATCATGGAGATGGAAGATGGGTATAATACGGAGGTCAATGAGCGGGGAAGCAGGCTTTCTGCCGGACAGCGGCAGTTAATCTCCTTTGCCCGGGCACTTCTTGCCAATCCGAAGATTTTGATTTTGGACGAGGCAACGTCCAGCATTGATACCGAGACAGAGATTGTTTTGCAGAGGGGCTTAAACCGACTGCTGGCAGGAAGAACCTCTTTTATCATTGCGCACCGTCTGTCTACGATTAAGAATGCGGACTGCATTCTCTACGTGGATCAGGGGGATATTCTGGAGCGGGGAAATCACGAGGAACTGATGAAGCAGAAGGGGGAGTACTACAAACTGTATATGTCCCAGTATGATTTCTTAAAATAATTCATAAAAAAATTAAATAAATTTCTATTTTAAAATGTAAAGAATGCTGTTATAATGAATAGTACTTTGGTATGTAGACAGGATATGAGGTGCGGGCATGGAAGAAAAAGATACGGAATTCATGAGACAGCATGAAATCATGCAGGATGTGATAAGAGAACAACTGGATTACATGATGTATTTCAGGCTGGATACGGGAGAGGTGCAGGTCATCGTGTCGAATGATACGGCAGGAGTCCTGCCCTCTCTGGAGAAGTGCGCTCTGGATTCCGGATCGTCTGCTTCGGTGATTGTGGCGGAAGATTATATTATGCAGTATGTGCATCCGGGTGATCAGGCTTACTACAGACAGCAGTTATCAATAGACAATATCCTGCGGGAACTGGAACAGAAAAAACAACTGGTTTCCGGTTTCCGGTTGCTTGTGGGGGAACGCTACCGCAGGAAGGAAGTGCAGATTTTCTGTGGGAGAGACGAGGATACAATAGTTCTCTTTCGGAGAGATGTGACAGAACGCTATGAGGAGGAGCGGAAGCAGAAGGAAAAGATTTACCGCGCACTCATGGATGCCAGACATGCGAATCAGGAAAAGGGTGATTTTTTAACCCGTATGAGTCATGAGATTCGTACGCCCATGAATTCGATTATCGGTCTGGTCTACCTCACCAAGGAGAACGCCGATAACAGAAGGCAGGTACAGGAGAATCTGGATAAGATTGAGATGTCCGCTCATTTTCTGCTTTCTTTTGTGGATGACATTCTAAACCTTTCGCAGATTGAGAGCGGTAATGTGGCACTTAATCAGGAGGATACCGATATACGGCAGTTTCTGGAGAAACTGGGAAATACCACGGAGGCTTTGGCACGGGAGAAGGGGATTGCTTTTTCCATGCGGACCAGAGGGAACTTCGATGGGGAATACTGCTTTGATGCGGAAAAGCTGGAAAAAGCACTTTCCAACATTCTTTCCAACGCGGTGAAGTTTACTTCTCCTGGAGGAAAGGTGGATTTTATCGCGGAGCTGGTTGCCACGGAGGAGGAGCGGGCAGTGTTCCGCTTTGAGGTGCGGGATAACGGCATTGGTATGGACGAGAAGTTCTTAAAACACGTGTTTGAGCCATTCGAACAGGAGGATAACGGGAGCACAACCATTTCCGGCGGCACGGGGCTTGGACTTGCCATTTCTAAAAATATCATAGATTTTATGGATGGCAGGATTGATGTGTACAGCGAGAAGGGTTCCGGCTCTGCGTTTGTAGTGACTGTGAGCCTGGAACGGGTGGAGGACTGTGAAGCAAGCCTGCGCAAACAGAATAAGTCTAAAACCTTAGACTATGATTTCTCAGGCAAGCGTGTCCTTCTGGTGGAGGACAATGATATTAACATTGAGATTACCAGAAACCTGCTTTTGCATAAGAACTTTGCGGTGGAGGTCGCTACCAACGGCAGGGAGGGCGTGGACATGTTCTTAGAGCATGAACCGGGCTACTTTGATGTGATTTTAATGGATATCCGAATGCCGGTGATGGATGGGCTGACTGCAGCGCAAAAGATTCGTGAGTCCCGCCATGGAGACAGTGACCGGATTCCCATTGTGGCGATGACGGCGAACGTTTTTGAGGAGGATGTGCGCAAATCCTTTGAGGCAGGGATGGATGCACATTTAAATAAACCGGTGGATGTCAAACAGATGTATTCTCTGTTGGATGGAATTTTGTTTGAATGACAGATAACTGCGCTTTCTGATTACAGAAGGCGCAGTTTTTTGTCGAAAACTGTCAAAAACTCTCCTTGTTGTGCATAAAATATCAAAATTAAGGTGGAAAATCCGGGAAAATATGTATAATAAGAACTAGATACAAAGTAACAGGGGGACGCGGGTATGGAAGAAAAACAAATCATGCTTATCGTGGATGATGTGGAGGCAAATCGAGCCTCTTTAAGTGAAATTTTTCGTGATATATATGATATTGTGGAGGCGGAAGACGGCGAGGAAGCGTTGGAACGGCTGCAGCAGCAACAGGTGAGTATCGTGATTCTGGATTTGTTCATGCCGGGTATAGACGGATTTGAGGTAATCCGGCAGATGAAGGCGGATGTGAGACTGCAGAGCATTCCCATCGTGGCAAAAACCTCCATCGATGAGAAGGTGGAGGCGAGGGTACTTGAAATGGGAGTTGATGAATTTATTTTCTATCCCTGTAATCCCATGATTATCCGTAACCGGGTACAGAATGTAATGCGAAAGCATACGCTGGAGGTGGAGGCGCTGGAGCGCCAGATTGCCCGGGAAAAACATACAAGCCAGTTACGGGAGGCATTTATTACCCAGATGTCCCATGAACTCCGTACACCCATCAATGCCATTTTGGGAATCACCAATCTGTCCAGGTCCTACGAGGAGAATCCCCAGCGGGCACATGAGGCATTCCGCAAGATTCGTAATCAGGGGGAATATCTTCTGGCACTGGTGAATGATATTCTGGATATGTCTGCCATTGATCACGGGAAAATGGAACTGCGGGCAGCCAAATTTAATTTAAACACCGTGATTTCCCTGCTGATTGAGGAATATTATGAGCAGTGCAGCAAAAAAGGGATTTCCTTTGCAGTGGATGTGGCGGCAGTGGAGCATGAGAATCTGTACGGAGATTCGGTACGTTTGAAGCAGGTGGTGTTTAATCTGTTATCCAATGCGTATAAATATACGAAAACAGGCGGAAGTATCCGTGTGGAATTAAAAGAACACCCCATAGACCAAAAGCGGGTTGAGCTGGTGGTGTCAGTGCAGGATACCGGCTGCGGTATTGCGAAGGAGAATCTGGAGAAAATCTGGGAACCCTATGAGCGCATCACGGAGAAGGACTGCAGGGATTGCGGGGGAAGCGGTCTGGGACTTCCCATTACCAGAAATCTTGTGACACTGATGGGGGGAAGCATTGCGGTCGAATCCGAGCCTGGTGCGGGTTCTGTATTTACAGCACGGATTCCTTTTGAGACGGTAGCAGGGAAAGCGGAACCAGAAGCGGAAACCAGGAAAAAGTTCGATGCAATGCATGCCCTTGTGGTGGATGATGACGAGATACTGGGAGACTATCAGGCTTCCCTCTTATCCCGTCTGGGAATTCACTGTCAATGTGTCCGGCATGAAGCGGAGGCGTTAGAACAGCTTACGCGGGCTTATGAAGAGGGGCGAAGCTTTGACATCTGTTTTATTAACTGGCAGATGGAGGAAGGCGGGAATAGGGTGGCATATCATATCAGGGAGCGTTTTGACAGGGATGCGCTGCTTCTTGTGGCTTCCTCCTATGATCTGGCATTAGTGGAGCGGCAGATGCGGGCAGCCGGTGTGGATTATGTACTGGCAAAGCCTATGTTTCAGTCTGCGATATATAAGCTGATGACAGAAATCTATCGGAGACCGCAGAGGCTTGCTGCCGAGAGCAGCATCGGTAAAGATTTTCATGGGAGAAGAGTGCTGGTGGCGGAGGATAATGCCATCAATGCCGAGGTACTTTTGGGTTATCTGGAGCAGGTAAACGTGGTCTGCGACTGGGCAAAGAGCGGGAAAGAGGCATTGGATGCCTGCATGGAGAAGGAGGAAGGCTATTACGGGGCTGTGCTTATGGATATCAGTATGCCTATTATGGACGGGTATCAGGCGGCAAGTGAGATACGACGGTTCGAGGAGTGGACAAAACGGGAAAACGCCCTGCCCATAATCGCAGTCAGTGCCAATGTATTTCCGGGGGATATTGTGCGGGTGCATGAAGCCGGAATGGATGCCTATGTGCCGAAGCCCATTGACGCTGCGGCATTGTATGAGACGCTGGATGTTTATGTGCGCTAATTTTTTTATTTCATAGGAAAGATCTTGTTATATTAACGTGTGAAAGTGAATGCCTTTCCTATGAAATAAAAAACGCTCCGCGAGGATTCTTTTTTATTCTGGTATAATACACAGTTTTTTCGGAAGAATATAAGATGTAAATCTTATAGAAAACGGAGGAATATCATGAGCCAGTTATCAGAAAAGGAACTGTCGGCATTAAACGATCTGCTGGCAGGAGAAGAACTGCTGATTAAGAAATTCCAGATGCTTGCAGAGCATACGGAGGATCAGGAAATCAGCGCAAAATTCACCGAGATATCCAACAAGCATCAGGGACACTTCAATTCCCTGTATGCACAGTTAGGCTAGCGGAAAGGAGCAGACATGACAGGACAGATTTATTCAGACAAAGAGATCTTAGGGGATGCACTGACCGCAGAGAAGACTGCCACCGGTGAGTACAATACCTTTGCCAATGAGTGCGTGCACGACAGCGTGAGAAATGCGATTCTCCACTGCCTGGAGCAGGAGCATGCAATTCAGGAGGATGTGTTTAACATGATGCATGAGCGCGGTTATTATCCGACACCGGATGCGGATGCAAACAAAGTACAGAATGCAAAACAGAAGTTTTCCCAGTGTGTAAAAGCAATTTAACCTTAACAAGTTAAAGTTAAATTGCTTTGCAAGTTGCTCACGCAACTTGAGGGAAAAGTAGTTGCTCACACAACTTGCGGGAAAAGTAGTTGCTCACGCAACTTGCGGGAAAAGTAGTTGCTCACGCAACTTGCGGGAAAAAGTTGTATAAGCAACTGGCCGGAGAGCTGTCGCCTGATCGAAAAGGGCGGCAGCTTTTTTTGTTTCATAGGAAAGACCTTGTAATATTAACGTGTGAAAGTGAATGCTTTTCCTATGAAATAAAATATTCTGGTCATACCACATACCAGATATACAAAACTGGCAGATTGTACAAGAATATACGTTGATATATGGCGGAAATTACATTGATTTCGGCAATAAAGTATGTTAAAATTTAGACAATGAATGAGGTATGACCAGAGAAAAGTGCGGGCGCATGGAATGGTCCTGCCCGGAAGAGAGGTAATACAAATGAGTGATTTTAAGGTAATTGAGGTGAAGCGGAGCATCTTTGAGGATAATGACCGGGATGCAAAACAGCTTCGGGAAGAATTGAAAAGAGATAAGACATTCCTATTGAATCTGATGTCTTCTCCGGGGTCCGGTAAGACCACGACATTGCTGCGTACCATCGAAGCATTGAAGGATGAAATGCGCATCGGTATTATGGAGGCGGACATTGATTCCGATGTGGATGCGGATACCGTGGCGAAGACGGGGGTGAAGGCAATACAGCTTCATACCGGCGGTATGTGCCATCTGGATGCGGATATGACCAGACAGGGCATCACATCGCTCGGGACAGCGGATGTGGATCTGGCAATCCTTGAGAATGTGGGCAATCTGGTCTGCCCTGCGGAGTTTGACACCGGGGCAGTTAAAAATGCCATGATCTTAAGTGTGCCGGAGGGGGATGATAAGCCCTTAAAGTATCCACTGATGTTTACCATCTGCGATGTCCTTTTAATCAATAAGATTGATGTGCTTCCCTACTTTGATTTTGATCTGGAGGCCTGCAAGGAGCGGGCGCTGCGGCTGAATCCGAATATTCAGATTATTCCGATTTCTGCCCGTACCGGAGAGGGTATCGCACAATGGACAGAGTGGCTGCGCACACAGGTGGCAGCGTGGAATGTTTAAATAGGTAATTGCGAAACTCGCTAAGCTCGTTCACAATCTTGATGAAAAACAAGG
>JBJEJC010000075.1:0-2623 GCA_051877675.1 Roseburia sp.
ATTCAAATTTCATTCGGCGGCAAAATCCGTTCATCACGGATTCGTGGGCGGATTGCTGGAGCACACCTTAAGCGTGGCGAAAAACTGTGACTATTTTGCAAAGGCATACCCCATATTAAACCGGGATCTTTTGATCAGTGCAGCAATTTTCCATGATATCGGTAAGCTGGAGGAGCTTTCTGTTTTTCCGGAAAATGATTACACGGATGAGGGGCAGTTGCTTGGGCATATTATGATTGGAGCGGAGATGGTGGGAGAGCGTATCCGCACGATTCCGGGCTTCCCGAAGGGACTTGCCAATGAACTGAAGCACTGCATTCTGGCGCACCACGGCGAGCTGGAATACGGCTCACCGAAGAAGCCTGCGCTGGCAGAAGCGCTTGCGTTAAGCTTTGCGGACAACATTGATGCGAAGATGGAGACCATCCGTGAGATATTCGCGGGAGTGCCGGAGAATAATCTGGAGTGGCAGGGCTACAACCGGCTGCTGGAAAGCAATATCCGCCGGTCCGGAAGATAGGATACCGGGATTAAGGACGCATCGGCGGGTGGAAAGCCCGCGGACGAGAGGATATATATGAATAAGAACGATATCATAGAGTTACAAATCGAAGATCTGGGCGTTGACGGAGAGGGTATCGGTAAGTATGAGGGCATGACTTTTTTTGTAAAGGATGCCCTCATTGGTGATTTTATCCGGGCACGTGTGATTAAGTTAAAAAAGAATTACGGCTTTGCGAGGCTGGAGGAGATTATTGCGCCTTCCCCGGACCGGGTGCAGCCGGAGTGTGAGCTGCACCGGCGCTGCGGCGGCTGCCAGATTCAGGCGATGGATTACCGGGCGCAGCTTGCTTTTAAGGAGAAAAAGGTGCGGGACAACCTGATGCGCATCGGCGGTTTTGCGGAAGCGGAGCTGAATGCCGTTATGGAGCCGATTGTGGGCATGGATGAGCCCTACCGTTACCGGAATAAAGCACAGTTTCCGGTGGGACAGGATAAAGAAGGAAATATTGTGGCAGGCTTCTATGCGGCGCGGACTCACAGCATCATTCCGGTGAAGGACTGTAAGCTTGGGGTTCCGGTGAACCGGGATATCCTGGAAATTGTGCTTTCGTATATGCGGGAAAATGGCATAAAGCCCTATGATGAGAAGACGGGAAAGGGACTGGTGCGCCATGTTCTGATCCGCTATGGATTCACCACGAAGGAAATCATGGTATGTCTTATCATCAATGGCAAAAAACTTCCGGCAGCGGAGCGCCTGATAGAAAAATTATGTAAACTTGACGGCATGACCAGCATTTCGGTCAATCGGAATGAGGAGAATACGAATGTCATTCTGGGGAAGGAAACGGAGTGCATCTGGGGAAAACCCTATATCACGGACTATATTCATCTCAGGGAATGCGGCGGGAAGGACCGGAGAGCAGATGTGTCAAATACTGAGCGCACAGCCGGTGCATCGGTATTCGGTTCTCGGGAGGACTTCCCGCTGACGGGGACGGCGTTATCCGGTTCTCGGGAGGAGTTTCCGCTGACGGGGACGGCGGTAGCGTATCATATCTCGCCACAGTCTTTCTACCAGGTGAATCCGGTGCAGACAGAGAAATTGTACAGTCTGGCGCTGGAGTATGCCGGTCTCACCGGAAAGGAGACTGTTTGGGATCTTTACTGCGGCATTGGGACGATATCACTTTTTCTGGCAGGTCGGGCGAAGCAGGTGTACGGGGTGGAGATTGTTCCGCAGGCGATTGCCGATGCAAAGAACAATGCGAAGCTGAACGGTATTTCCAATGCAGAATTTTTTGTGGGAAAGGCGGAGGAGGTACTGCCGGAATTCTATGGGCGGACGGCGGATAGTGCGGCGCGCGGGCAGGAAGGTGCAGCGTCCATCCGGGAGTCCGGACAGCCGCAGCAGAGCCCGGAGGCGGATATGCGGCACCCGGATGTGATCGTGGTGGACCCGCCCCGCAAGGGCTGCGACGGAAAATGCCTGGAAACCATGCTTAAGATGCAGCCCCGGCGGATTGTGTATGTGAGCTGTGATTCCGCAACGCTGGCGCGGGACCTTCGTGTGCTGTGTGATGGCGGGTATGAACTCAAGCGTGTGCGAGCGGTGGACCAGTTTGGGAATACGACACATGTGGAAAATGCCGCCCTGTTGCAAAGAAGAGGTGCTGATCCGGTACATTAAAGAAGGGGTAAAACAAAAGAAAACAGAAAACAAAGGGAAGACATTAGAGTGCAATCATTTAGGAATGAGAAACACGATAATGTCTTTTTTATGAATGATTACTAATTGGTTCACATAAAAGTGCAAGAATGAGCAGGACGCAATTGATATTTTGACAACAATTTCCTTTTTACATAAACAGTTGGATGAGTGTTTTGTTGTTCCGTAGCATATAATATAGCAAGAAAAAACAATTGTTGTGAGCATTAGGATATGCTATACTAGATGTGAGAAGAAAGGGCGTGATTGTATGTTGGCAACGAAACCGCAGGTAGTAGAAACATCAGATACTGCAAAATTGGAATTATATAGGTTGATTGGTGAAGGCTATAAAGCAATGCAGGAAGGCAGAACCAGTACGATTGATGAAGTGAGAGAAAAACTGAAGAA
>JBJEJC010000076.1:0-13451 GCA_051877675.1 Roseburia sp.
TGCTGACGCAACCCGCCGCAGGCGGAGAATCCTGCGGAGCAGGATTCTTTTTTACGCGCCATGGCACGCTCTAACAGGTGTAAGTCCTGAACACGTCCAGATAGTGGGAAGTGTATAGCCGAATGTATCAGTTTTCGTTTTCCTGCTGCTGTACGTCCGGTTTCCGTATATAGATTTTTTCTACGCGGTTTTTATCCATTTCATCCACTCGGAGGAGAACATCGTCGTCGGTGATGATGACTTCATTTTTTTCCGGTACATGGTCTAAAAGACCGATAAGATAGCCGCCAATGGTGTCATAGTCGTCGGAGGTAAAATTTAAATCCAGTTCATCACACAGATCCTCCAGATTGGTGGAACCGAGAACCAGAAATTCACGATCGTTTAACTTAACAATTGGTTCTGCCTCGTCTGTGTCATATTCATCCCGGAGATCGCCGACAATTTCTTCCAGCAAATCCTCCATAGTAATCATACCGGCGGTGGAGCCATATTCATCCAGAACGATGGCAATGGCAGTAGAGGACTGGCGCATTTCGATAAAAAGCTCAGCGATATTCTTGTGCTCGTAGGTATAAAATGGCTCGCGCATAAAATCCCGGACGGAAAAGTGCTCTTTGTCCTGATAGCCAAGAAGGTCTTTCATATTTAAGATACCAATCACGTTGTCGGTGCTGTCCTCATAAACGGGGAGACGGGTAAATTTTACTTCACGGAACACCTCAATCAGATGATCATATGTATCATCGATATTGGCGAAGGTCATGTCGATACGAGGCACCATGACTTCTCTTGCCTGTGCGTCACCAAAATCAAATACGTTATTGATCATTTCGTGTTCTTCCGACTCGATTACGCCGGATTCTTTCCCTACGTCAACGATGGTACGGAGTTCCTCCTCTGTGAGAGAATCACCTTTGGCGGACGGATCCACATGGAGCAGCAGAAGAACGCCAAGAGAAAGTTTGTTTACTATGAATATAAGCGGAGTGAGTAATTTCATTAACAAGGAGATTACACTGGAATATTGTAAGGAAATTTTGTCCGCATGGAGAGTTGCCAGTGTTTTGGGGGTTACTTCACCGAAAATCAGAATCAGTAGCGTGAGGACTCCGGTGGCAATTCCGGCACCCATACTTCCGAGCAGCTTGATGGCAAGCGTTGTTGCCAGAGAGGAAGCTGACAGATTTACGATATTGTTGCCGATTAAGATAGCACTGAGCATTTTCCCGGAATCTTCGGTAATGCGCAGTACACGCAGAGCTCTTTTATCCCCGTCCTCGGCGAGCGTACGCATACGAATCCGATTGCAGGTGGTAAGAGCTGTTTCCGCAGAAGAAAAGAATGCGGAAAGAAAAAGAAGAATTACTAAAATAAGTAGCTGAATTATGGCGCCTGCGTCCAAATTATGTTCACCTCAACGATAATAATTTTCCGGCATCGTAAGATGCCGGAATGAAAATTGTATGTCTATTATATAGCAACCTATATTATTCGTCAATACTGTAATTGGGAGCTTCCTTGGTAATATGAATGTCATGGGGATGACTTTCTCTAAGAGCAGCAGCGGAAATCTTAACGAATTTGCTCTTTACCTTCAGGTCTTCGATGGTGGGGCAACCACAATAGCCCATACCGGAACGGATACCACCAACTAACTGGAATACGGTGTCTTCTACGTTGCCCTTGTATGCCACACGGCCTTCTACACCTTCCGGAACCAGCTTCTTTGCGCCTTCCTGGAAGTAACGGTCTTTGCTTCCGTTTTCCATGGCAGCAAGAGAGCCCATACCGCGGTATACTTTGTATTTTCTGCCCTGATATAATTCAAAGGTTCCCGGAGCCTCATCACAACCGGCAAAAATACTTCCCATCATGCATACGTTTGCTCCGGCAGCCAGTGCTTTTGTCATGTCACCGGAATATTTAATACCACCGTCGGCGATAATCGGAATGCCGGCTTCCTTGGCAGCGGCATAACAATCCATGATAGCGGTAATCTGAGGTACACCGATTCCTGCCACGATACGGGTGGTACAGATAGAACCGGGACCGATACCTACTTTTACGGCATCTGCGCCTGCAGCAATCAGATCACGGGTTGCTTCTCCGGTGGCAACGTTTCCTGCGATTACCTGAAGATCCGGATATGCAGCTTTGATTTTCTTGACAGCCTCAAGGATGTTTCTGGAGTGACCGTGTGCAGAATCCACAACAATAACGTCCACATGTGCCTTTACCAGGGCATCCACACGCTCCATCATATTTCCGGTAATTCCCACACCGGCACCGCAGAGCAGACGACCCTGTGCATCCTTTGCAGAAAGCGGATATTTAATCTGTTTTTCAATATCCTTGATCGTGATGAGTCCCTTTAAACGGAAATCCTTATCTACAATAGGAAGCTTCTCTTTTCTTGCCTTCGCGAGAATCTCCTTTGCCTCGTCTAAAGTGATACCTTCCGGAGCCGTGATAAGTCCCTCAGAGGTCATGCTTTCACTGATTTTCTTGTTGAAATCGGTTTCAAATTTTAAGTCACGGTTGGTGATGATACCGACCAGCTTGTCATTTTCGCAGATCGGAACACCGGAGATGCGGAATTTGCGCATCAAATCTTCTGCATCCTGTAAGGTATGCTCCGGAGAAAGGAAAAATGGGTCCGTGATGACACCGTTTTCAGAACGTTTTACCTTGTCTACCTCGTCTGCCTGTGCCTGAATGGACATATTCTTATGGATGATACCGATACCACCCTGTCTTGCCATGGCAATTGCCATGCGGTGCTCCGTAACCGTGTCCATTGCGGCACTCATCATGGGGATATTTAAAACGACTTTTTTGGTAAGGTGGGTTGTCAGATCAATCATGTTAGGTGTTACTTCCGAATACTGTGGAACCAGCAGCACATCATCAAAAGTAATTCCCTCACCGATAATTGTTCCCATTTCATTTTCCTCGCTTTCTTCTTATTTTATATGTGTACCAGTAAAATTTTTTATAGTTTCTGTATAATAGCAAAAAAAAATGGCAATGTCAATGTGATATAAGCGTGAATTTAAAGAAAATAACCATATATTAGAAAAAATAATGAAAGCTGACAAAAAGCCTTATATAATTTATGATTCACAAACGACTGTATTTATGATATGATACGCGAAGAACGCATCATCTGCCGGATTCGGGCGGTATGATATGCACAGGGCAGCGGTTGTGGGAGGAGAGACGGACATGGAATTTCGTCCTTGTATCGATATACATAACGGGAAAGTGAAGCAGATCGTAGGCGGCAGCTTAAAGGATGCCGGTGATTTTGCCAGAGAGAATTTTGTGGCGGATCAGGACGCTGCTTTTTTTGCCAGGCTGTACAGAAGCCAGGGGCTTCGCGGCGGGCATATTATTTTACTGAATGCCAGAGACAGTGCATATTATGAAGCCACGAAGAAACAGGCGATGCAGGCGTTAGCGGCTTATCCCGAAGGGCTCCAGGTGGGAGGCGGAATTACAGACGAGAATGCACAAGAGTTCATAGAAGCGGGGGCTTCCCAGGTGATTGTGACCTCTTATGTGTTCCGGGATGGCAGAATCTGCTATGACAATCTTGAGAAAATTGCATCTGCTGTCGGGAAAGAGCGTCTGGTGCTGGACTTAAGCTGCAGAAAGCGGGAGGACAGTTATTATATTGTCACGGACCGCTGGCAGAAGTTTACGGAGGAGAAAATAACGGAAAAGCTGCTGGATGAACTGAAGCAGTACTGCTGTGAATATCTGATTCATGCCGTGGATGTGGAAGGAAAAGCAGGCGGCATTGAGGAGAAGCTGGTGGAAATCCTGGGAAACTGGAATGGAATTCCCGTGACCTATGCCGGCGGAGTAGGCAGTTTTGATGATCTTGCCCAGCTGAAACGGCTGGGGAAAAACTGTGTGAACGTAACCATTGGAAGCGCTTTAGACATATTTGGCGGAACGATGGCTTATGATAAAGTATTGGATTATATGAAGGAGTGATTATAGCATGAGCAAGTATACCAAGCAGGATATCATCCGTATGGTGGAGGAAGAGGATGTGGAATTCATCCGGCTGCAGTTCACGGATATGTTCGGAACACTGAAAAACGTTGCCATTACTTCCAGCCAGCTGGAGAAAGCACTGGATAACCAATGTATGTTTGACGGATCTTCCATTGAGGGATTTGTGCGGATTGAGGAATCCGACATGTATCTGTATCCGGATCTGGATACATTTGTTGTTTTCCCGTGGAGACCGCAGCAGGGGAAGGTGGCAAGGATTATCTGCGATGTTTATACCACCGATAAGAAGCCCTTTGAGGGAGATCCGCGCTATGTGTTGGAGCGTGCAGTGAAGGATGCGGAGCAGATGGGATACCGCTTTGATGTGGGACCCGAGTGTGAATTTTTCCTTTTTGATCAGGATGAGGACGGTCAGCCCACCACAATCAGTAATGAGCGGGCAGGCTATTTTGATTTGGGACCCGTGGATCTGGGAGAGAATGCGAGACGCGATATGGTGCTGACTCTGGAGGATATGGGGTTTGAGATTGAGGCATCCCACCATGAGGTGGCTCCGGCGCAGCATGAGATTGATTTCCGCTATGATGAGGCATTAAAGACGGCGGACAATATTATGACCTTTAAGCTGACCGTGAAGACGATTGCCAAGCGTCACGGGCTTTTTGCCAGCTTCATGCCAAAGCCGAGACAGGGAATCAACGGTTCCGGTATGCATGTGAATATGTCACTTTCCAAGGACGGAAAAAATATTTTTGACGATCCCTCCGGAGAACTGGGGTTAAGCAAAGAGGCTTACTGGTTCATGGGTGGTATCATGAAGCATATACGCGCTCTTACGGTGTTTACCAATCCGCTGGTGAATTCCTACAAACGCCTGATTCCCGGCTATGAAGCACCGATTCATATTACATGGTCTGCTACCAACAGAAGCCCGCTGATTCGTATTCCTTCCACCCGTGGGGCAGGTACCAGGGTAGAGTTGCGGAGTCCGGATCCCTCGGCAAATCCGTATCTGGTTCTTGCAGGCTGTCTGGAAGCGGGACTGGACGGAATCCGGAATCAGATTGAGCCTCCGAAAGCAGTGACGACGAATGTCTTTGAACTTCAGACAGCAGAGAGAGAGAAACTTGGCATTGAATCTCTGCCGGCAGATCTGGGAGAAGCGCTGGAGGCATACAAAGAGGACGACTATTTAAAGAGTGTGTTTGGGAAGCATATCACGGAGAAGTATGTGGAAGCGAAGGAAGCAGAGTGGGCGGAGTATCGCGCTCAGGTGACGGGCTGGGAAATTGACAAATACCTTTACAAAATCTGATTAGAATAAGGAAACTGTTTTGACAAATATCATTGTTGCATTTCCCAAACAGGAAACTGCCCATAATATAAAAAAAATACTAATGCAGAACGGCCATCGTGTGGCTGCGGTATGTACGACAGGTGCCCAGGCGCTTCAGAATGTAAATGAGTTAGGGGGAGGCATTCTTGTGTCCGGATACCGTTTTGTGGATATGATGTATACCGAACTGTGTGAATATCTGCCGCCCCAGTTTGAAATGTTGCTTGTTGCGTCACCCGTCAATTGTGGGGAGCGCGATGTAGAAAATCTGGTCTGCCTTACAACACCACTCAAGGTGAACGAACTGCTGCAGACCGTGGATATGATGGAATACACCCTGACACGGCGCAGAAAAAAAGAACGAATGAAGCCGAAGGAGCGCTCTGATGAGGAAATTGCCCTGATTCAGCAGGCAAAGCTGCTTCTGATGGAACGGAACAATATGCCGGAAGAGGAAGCGCATCGTTATATGCAAAAGCGAAGTATGGATAACGGAACAGGACTGGTGGAAACGGCTCAGATGATTTTAAGTCTGCTCAACTGATACTTCCCAGTGAAAAGAACGTGGTCTCAACGATGAAATATCGGGGAGATGACGTTCTTTTTGATTCCAGGTAAACAAAAAATACTTGCAGTGCAGAAGAAGGAATGATATACTTGAGCCGAAGATTTATGTGCAGATAATTTGTGAAAATAAAGCAAAGAGAAGGAGAGTACGATGTATAAGATTAACGACAACTATCAGAAACTGCCGGGAAGCTACCTGTTCAGCACAATTGCAAAGAAGGTCAGCGCTTATTCCGAGGCAAACCCGGAGAAGAAAATCATCCGTCTGGGCATTGGTGATGTGACCCAGCCCATTGCACCTGCTATTATTGACGCCATGCATAAGGCAGTGGACGAGATGGGAAAGGCGGAAACCTTCCGTGGATATCCACCGGAGCAGGGCTACGATTTCCTGCGCAGTGCCATCGTAAAGAGTGATTATGCAGCAAGAGGCTGTGACATAGCAGAGGATGAGATATTTGTCTCTGACGGAGCAAAGAGTGATTCCGGTAATATTCAGGAGATTTTTTCTGTAGATAACAGAATTGCTGTGTGTGATCCGGTCTATCCGGTTTATGTGGATTCCAATGTGATGGCAGGAAGAACCGGAGTTTACAGCGCAGAAAGCGGTATGTGGAGCAATGTGATTTATATGCCCTGCACCATGGAAAATGATTTTGTGCCGGAGTTTCCGAAGGAGACACCGGATCTTATTTATCTGTGCCTGCCCAACAATCCGACCGGAACCACCATCACCAAAGACCAGTTGCAGGGCTGGGTAGACTATGCGAATAAAAACGGTGCCGTAATTATTTACGATGCTGCTTATGAGGCATATATTTCCGAGGATAACGTGGCACACTCTATTTATGAATGCGAGGGGGCAAAGACCTGCGCCATTGAGATCAGAAGTTTTTCCAAGAATGCAGGTTTTACCGGTGTGCGTCTCGGCTTCACAGTAGTGCCGAAGGAATTAAAGTGTGGTGATGTGTCCCTGAACGCAATGTGGGCAAGACGTCAAGGAACCAAATTCAATGGAGCGCCCTACATTGTACAGCGTGCCGGAGAGGCAGTGTATTCAGATGCCGGCAAAGCACAGTTGAAGGAACAGGTTGCCTACTACATGAAAAATGCGGCTGCAATCAAGAACGGCTTAAAGGATGCCGGATACACGGTATTCGGCGGTGTCAATGCGCCCTATATCTGGCTGAAGACTCCAAACGGAATGACCTCCTGGGAATTCTTTGATTACCTTCTGGAGAATGCCAACGTGGTGGGAACTCCCGGTTCCGGCTTTGGCCCCAGCGGTGAAGGTTATTTCCGTCTGACTGCATTCGGAAGCTATGAGAACACGGTGAGTGCATTGGAGCGCATCAGGAAACTGTAAGAGAACATCCGTCTGGGAGGTGGTCGGGATGGGAAAAAGAGAACGTGAAGTAACAGACAGCGAAGAAATACGAAAGATTCTGGACAAGGGGCTTATTATCCACCTGGGTCTCAGCGATGATGGGCTGCCCTATGTGATTCCCATGAATTATGGGTATGTATATCAGGAGGGAAAACTCACTATTTATGTCCATGGAGCGAGGGATGGCTATAAATATGAGGTACTTGCAAAAAATCCGCAGGTGGCTTTTTCTATTGAGACCGGCATTCAACCCTTTGAAGGACGGACGGCATGTCAGTACGGTATGGCATATGAGAGTGTGCTGGGACACGGAACGGCAGAGCTGGTGACAAATCCCCAGGAGAAAATGCATGCCATGACAATTTTGATGAAAACACAGACAGGGCGTGATTTCCTGTTTGATGAGAAACTGGTGTCCATCGTAAATGTCATCCGGATAGACGTGTCGGAGTTTACTGCAAAACGCCGTCCGCTTCCCGGCGAACAGGAAAAATAAAATTTTTCTTGACAGAATTTTAATATTGTGTATAATACGAAATTGCAAACAAGTTGCAAAAACAACCTGGTTGCAATTTCATTGTTTATAGCAGGAGCCACGGAACAGATTACGGTGGCAGCTCCTGCGGAAAGGTGATATTATGATTCTGGACATTTTATTAGATACGGTACTGGATGGGTTAAAACTTCTGCCATTTTTATTTCTGACCTATCTTTTGATGGAGGCGCTGGAGCACAGGACGGGTGGACATGCAAGAAACCGCATTCGTACGGCAGGGAAAACGGGTCCCATCTGGGGAGCACTGCTGGGAGTCGTGCCCCAGTGTGGTTTTTCCGCGGCAGCGTCGAGCCTCTATGCCGGACGTGTGATTACGGTGGGGACGTTGCTTGCCATCTATCTTTCCACATCGGACGAGATGCTGCCGATTCTGATTTCGGAGGCAGTTCCGTTCGGGACGATTGCAAAACTCCTGCTGGCAAAGGTTGCGATTGCCATGGTATCCGGTCTGGTAATTGAGTTCGTCTATGTGAGCGTCATGAAGAAAAAAGAAAAAGAAATGGATATCCATGTTGTCTGCGAGGAGGAACACTGTCATTGTGAGGATGGGATTTTCGTTTCTGCAGTGAAGCATACGATAAAAATCTTTTTCTATATTTTCCTGATTTCGCTTGCACTGAACGCTGTTATTGGCGTTGTGGGTGAGGATAACCTTGCAGGGCTGTTTTCCGGTATTCCGGTGGTGGGCGAGCTGATTGCAGCGTTAGTCGGGCTGATTCCCAACTGTGCTTCATCGGTAGTGATTACCCAGTTGTATCTGGATGGCATCATTAACTCCGGGGCAATGATGGCGGGGCTTTTAGTAAATGCCGGTGTGGGACTTTTAGTGCTGTTCCGTTTGAACCGGAGTGTGAAACAGAACGCAGGTATTGTGGCGGTGTTATATGGACTTGGTGTGTTCTGGGGTATTATCATTGAACTTTTGGGGATTGTATTTTAAAAGAAGGCTTAACTGCATTGCGGCAGGGAAGCCGAATTTCAGAAGTGCAGGGAGGTGCTGCTGCAAATGGCAGGAAATGGTTATGCGACGGCAAGCCGCAGAAAAATATTGGATTTTTTACAGAACAACAGTGACCGGACCGTGACGGTGGGAGACATTGGCGATTATCTGCGGGAGAGCGGCAGTGAGGTCAATGTTACCACGATTTACCGGTATCTGGACAAACTGGAGAAGGAAGGCACGGTAATCCGGTACGTGACAGAGAAGGGCGGGCAGACCGCATACCAGTACGTGGAGCTGGGACATCACTGTGAGGAACATCTTCATTTAAAATGTGTGAAATGCGGCTGCATTATTCATTTGGACTGCGCCTTTATGGGTGAAATTGCGGAGCATATCCGAAAAGACCATGGTTTTGCGCTACAGTGCCGGAATTCTATTTTATATGGAGTCTGTAAGAACTGTGGAGAGAAGTAAGAACCCGGCAGGCAAAACAGGTGGGAAGAGATTAATAGTCTCTTCCTTTTTTTCATATAATGAAAAAAACAGTATCATGGACCGTGGATGAAGGATTGGAAAAATTGGAAGGGAAGATGCAGGAAGCTTGCGGCAGCAATTCTGCTGGAGGCGGGAGTGCTCCTTATGGTGCTGGTGACAGCGGCAGAATATCAGGGCTGGGGAAAAGACCAGACCCTTGCAGTGACAACGGACGGGTATATCAAATGGGTGGATTTCAACGTTTCCTATGAGGCGCTGTGCCGTGCATATACATACGATGTGGATACTTATGGCACGGACATCCATCTGAACTGGATTGAACTGCTTGCCTATACCGCGGCGAGAAACGGCGGTGATTTTGGCTGTAATGCGGTGGAACAACTGGGGGAAGCGGCAGAAAAACTGCTTTCCGGTAAAACCACCATGAAAGAACTTACTACAGACTTAAAATATTATCCCTATTATCTGGAAGCCTATACGGCTGTGCTGGGTGGATTTGTGGGAGAGTATGAGCTGCAGCAGGAGGATGGAAGCTGGAAAACGTGCTATGGGCTTAAGGCGTTTTCTCCCATTGCGAAGGGCTTTGAATACAGCGATTACGATGATTTCGGCGTGTCGCGGGATTATGGATACAAGAGACAGCATCTGGGGCATGACATGATGGGGCAGGTGGGTACGCCCATCATAGCAGTCGAGTCCGGCTACGTGGAGGCGCTGGGCTGGAACCAGTACGGCGGCTGGCGGTTAGGAATCCGCAGCTTTGACGGAAAACGCTATTACTATTATGCACACCTGCGTCAGAACTACCCCTACCCGGAGAATCTGAAAGAGGGAGATGTGGTGACTGCGGGGGATGTGATTGGTTACATGGGGCACACCGGTTACAGTACCACGGAGAATGTGAATAACATCGAGACGGTGCATCTGCACTTCGGGCTGCAGTTGATTTTTGACGAGTCCCAGAAGGAGGGGAACAATGAAATCTGGATTGACTGTTATAATCTGACCCGTTTCCTTTATAAGAACCGTTCCGAGGCGGCGAAGGTGGAAGGGACAAAGGAGTGGAAACGTGTGGTGGAGCTGCGCGATCCTGCGGTGGAGGAGTACAAAAAGAAGGAAGAGAGATAGAAAAAAGCATGGAGTGCAGATACACATCCATGCTTTTGGAAAATCATGCTTATTTTTTCATGCCGGCGCGCTTGCGCAGTGTTGGGTCCAGAATACGTTTGCGAATACGGAGACTTTGCGGGGTCACCTCCAGCAACTCATCCACATCAATGAAATCCAGTGCCTGCTCCAGACTTAAAATTCTGGGCGGAACCAGGGTCAGCGCTTCGTCTGCAGAAGAGGAACGGGTGTTGGTCAGGTGCTTCTTTTTGCAGACATTAAGCTCAATGTCTTCTGCACGGGAGCAGGAGCCAATGACCATTCCTGCGTATACCTTTTCACCCGGTCCGATAAACAGCGTACCGCGGTCCTGGGCAGAAAACAGACCGTAGGTGACGGATTCGCCGGATTCAAAGGCAATCAGGGAGCCCAGCTTACGGTAAGCAATTTCTCCTTTGAAGGGCTCATAGCCGTTAAAAATGGTATTGATGATACCGTTTCCCTTGGTGTCAGTCATGAATTCGCCACGGTAACCAATCAGACCACGGGAGGGAATGTTGAACTCCAGACGGGTATAACCGCCGGTGATAGGCTTCATGTTTAACATTTCGCCTTTTCTCTGGCTCAGCTTCTCGATGACAGAACCGGTAAATTCATCCGGCACATCTACATAGGCAAGCTCCATAGGCTCCAGCTTCTTGCCATTCTCATCGGTGTGGTAGAGAACCTCTGCCTTGCTGACTGCAAATTCATAACCTTCACGGCGCATATTTTCAATCAATACGGAAAGATGCAACTCTCCACGTCCGGATACCTTGTAGCTGTCCGGGCTGTCGGTTTCCTCCACGCGGAGGGAAACATCGGTGTTCAGCTCGCGGAACAGACGGTCTCTGATGTGGCGGGAGGTAACGAATTTACCCTCCTGACCGGCAAGAGGACTGTCGTTTACAATAAAGTTCATGGACAGTGTCGGCTCGGAAATCTTCTGGAATGGGATGGCAACCGGTTCCTCCGGGGAACAGATGGTGTCTCCGATATGGATATCCGCGATACCGGAAATTGCAACGATGGAACCGATGCCGGCTTCTGCGACATCCACCTTGTTTAAGCCGTCAAATTCATACAGCTTGCTGATGCGGACGCGCTTCTGCTTGTCCGGCTCATGATGGTTCACCACCACTGCCTCCTGATTTACCTTGAGGCTTCCGTTATCGATTTTTCCGATACCGATGCGTCCCACATACTCGTTGTAATCGATGGTGCTGATAAGAACCTGGGTGTTGGCATCCGGGTCACCTTCCGGTGCGGGGATGTAGTCAATGATGGTCTCAAAGAGCGGTACCATGTTCTTATCTTCCTTGTCCAGATTGGCAAGATCCGTTACGGCGTAGCCGTCTCTTGCGGATGCAAAAAGGAAGGGGCAGTCTAACTGTTCGTCGGAAGCGTCCAGATCCATGAACAGCTCCAGAACCTCATCGATTACTTCTGTAGGACGCGCTTCCGGGCGGTCAATTTTATTGATGCAGACGATAACGGGAAGCGCCAGTTCCAAAGCTTTCATCAGTACGAATTTGGTCTGGGGCATAACTCCCTCAAAGGCATCTACCACAAGGATTACACCGTTTACCATCTTAAGAACACGCTCTACTTCGCCGCCGAAATCCGCATGTCCCGGGGTGTCGATGACGTTAATTTTCACGCCATTGTAGGTGATGGCAGTATTTTTGGAGAGGATGGTGATACCACGTTCCCTCTCAATATCATTGGAGTCCATGACGCGCTCCTGAACCTCCTGGTTTTCACGGAATACACCGCTCTGCTTTAAGAGCTCATCCACCAGAGTGGTCTTGCCATGGTCGACATGGGCGATAATGGCTATATTACGGACATCTTCACGTTTTGTTTTCATATAAAAGTCTCTCTTTCCTGTAAACCTGTTAACTGTAACTTTACCTATTAAAAGGGGCCGATAAAAACCAGCCACACTATTTTATCATATTTTAAGAAATTAGCAAGTACTTCTTAAAATCAGCCTTTTCTGGGAAATTAGGAATTGTGCCCTATTGAAAAAAGAATGGTGACAGCGTAATATGACAAAAAACCCTATTTCATTTTTTTTCTTATCGACACGTTACATGAAATTTTTGCCAGAGAACATGATAAAAATGATATGTCAGGCAAGACCAGCAAAGATATGGCGTGTAGGCACAAGTGAGAAGAAGACGGCTGGTCAGGAGGAAGGGAGAAATTCATGGCAGATAAAATTTTTGAAAACAACCAGGTATCAATCGTAGGAGAAATCGTCTCTGAGTTCAGTTTCAGTCACGAGGTATATGGAGAGGGATTTTACATGGTGTATGTTGCAGTAAATCGCCTGAGCAATTATATGGATTACATACCGCTTATGGTCTCGGAACGGCTGATTAACGTGAAGGAAGACTATAGGGGGTCACTGATCATGGTGGAGGGGCAGTTCCGTTCCTTTAACCGTCATGAGGAGAAAAAGAACCGTCTGATCCTGTCCGTATTTGTTCGTGAGCTGGAGTTTCTGGAAGAACTGCAGGAAGATGTTAAGAGTAATCAGATATTTCTGGACGGCTTCATCTGCAAGGAACCGATTTACCGTAAGACCCCGCTGGGACGTGAGATTGCGGATCTGCTTATCGCAGTGAACCGTTCTTATGGCAAATCAGACTATATCCCCTGCATCTGCTGGGGCAGGAATGCAAGATTTGCTTCGGGTTTCGAGGTGGGCGGTCATGTTCAGGTCTGGGGCAGAATCCAGAGCAGAGAATATGTGAAGAAGCTGTCTGAGACGGAAACGGAGAAGCGTGTGGCATATGAAGTTTCTGTCAGCAAGATTGATTTTATGGAAAATGAGTAGTCCGTGAGGAAAGTCCTCTGTACCGGTGGGAAAGTCGGTGCAGAGGGCTTTTTTATTTCATAGGAAAGACCTTGTTATATTAACGTGTCAAAGGAATGCCTTTCCTATGAAATAAAAAACGCTCCGCGAGGATCGCACTGCGGCGGA
>JBJEJC010000077.1:0-2575 GCA_051877675.1 Roseburia sp.
AGGTTCCGGCTATATTTTCCTGCGACGGCTCACTCTTAGCTTCCGCACGAACAGCAAATCTCTTAACAGCTGCCATAAGATCCGTTAAAGCATCCCTGATTTCACGAATGTCTTTACTCATAACAACCGCCTCAATCCCGCTGACAAAATGCTCCGGCAGCGTGACCTCCTCCAGCTCCTCAAACGTGCGCTTTACACCCTTCTTAAAATACCTTCCGTTCCATAGCATCACGGTATCCAGAAGCAGTTCGATTACATATGCCGCCTGTGCTCTTGTTTCGGAAAGGCTCTCACTCAGCATGGCGTCCGCATATGCAATCTTTGCATTTTTCAACGCTTCCTCAGCTTTTTCAAAGCGCTCCTCCGACTGAAGCAGGTTTGCAGCTTTCTCTCTTAGAGCATCCAGTCTTTTTACTGCTGACTCATCTTTTACATAAAGGATTTTGGAATCCATCAATTTTGACAAACGGGAATGACTGCATTCTGCATCGCCTTCTATCATCTGCCAGCTAGTACAGTAAATATCGTACCCAACCCCGATATCATCCAGGATAAAACCCGCTGACAGCTTCCAGCCCTCATCGTCATTGATCAGAATCATCAGATCCAAATCCGATTTTTCATAGTCATCCCCGGTAGCAACCGAGCCATAAACCGCAATTAACGCCAGAGACTGCGGACAAACCTTCTCCGCCTTTTTTATAATCACATCTACAATTGTCTGATTCACCTGATTCATTATCTCATTTCCCCTTTTATCTTATCATTTTTCCTGCATCACAAACTTCCAGTCAATGCCTTCCGCGCATTTTTTTCCGCAAAAACATACTAAGTGCAAAAAGACCGATACATCCAATCGTGATTCCGGCACCCAGGGCAAGTCCGGGTGTCCGATACTTTAGCACAACTGTGTGCTGCCCAGGCTCTAAGTGCACGCTGATGAATGCCTCGCCAAAAATCTCCGGCTCCGTCTCCACACCGTCCACCCACAGGGTCCAGCCTTCCTCCGCCGCAATGGAAAGAATCAACCTTCCGGCTTCCTCCATCTGTATGCTGCCGCGCACCAGCGTGTCGGTGCATTCCTCTAAATCCAGTGTCTGGGCATTTAACGTGTCAAAGGCTGTTTCAAAGCTGTCCGGATTTAATTCATAGGCAGTAATCCGCAGCGTCTCCTCCTTCGTGTTGGTGATCGCAATCTCCGCTCCCGCCTTCTGATAGCCCAGGTCCAACGTGTAGCCATGGGATACCTTGGTAAAATTTCTTGTATAATCCCCCACCTTCTCCGTGAGATTATCCACCGTTGTCTTCTCATAGGTAGCGAAAATATATCCATCCCTTTCCACTGTGACGGTAGATTTCCCCACCCCGGAGGTGGAAGGAATTTCTGTCAGCATGGGTTCCTCTGCCCCCAGAAGCGCTGCGAGCGCATTCTGATTCCGGATATCCGCCCCGCTCTCCATCGTCCATTCTGCGGCAGCCTCCTCCGGCATGACGAAGCCAAGCGGAAGCACGTATTTATTCTCATAGAGCCAGGTATCCCCGGAGGAGCACACCAGGGTACGGAAGGGATTTTCCTCCAGTGCATTGTCCGCAATCACATAACGCAGGGACAGCATGGCAGAAAGCAGCGGTGTAGCGCCGTTGACACAATAGAAATTCTTTCCGCCCTCCATGCCCACCTTCTGATAGAAATGGCTCACATTCAGATTCATAAGCGAAGAAAACTGGGTCGCAGACTGATAGCCAAACAGAGCCGCATCGTTCTTAGTCTTTCGTTCCAGCTCCTCCGTCCGGTAAAAGAGGATTCCCCCCTCCCTGGCCTGCGTCTCTGCCTCTGTCAGCACGGTCTCATAATCCTTCCATGCCTTGGTATAGGAAGTGCGACTGACCGTACCAAGTCCTGTGGTATCAAAATTTAAGACCAGCTCTCCCACCATGACAGCGCAGCCCACAACCGCCATAATCTGCCGCAGTTTTTCTTTTCCCACAAAGAAAAATACAAGAAGCAATGCATAACACGCCAGCAAAATTGCAGTCACCACCCAGGCATCTGCATCCCGCATATCCTCTCCCGTGAAATAATATGTCACTGCCAGAAACAGTCCGTCTGCCACGGAAGCCGCCACCACATGCCATAGCTTATTTTCCCGGATATGTAAAAGTGCTTCAAAGCAGATTACAAGCAGCAGGAAAATGTATAGAAAGGACTGTCTGCCCGGCAGGGAATCCGGGAAATGGAGCCCATGCCAGATAAAATCCAGCATATTATTGGCAAAGCTCACTACAAACAGCGCCGCAAGTGCCCCGTACACAATTTTTTTCTTCCAGGAGATTCCACCGTTCAGCAGATACATCACCACAAGGATAAGTACAAATGCGCCACAATAGATATTGGGCCAGTGATCCCTGCCCGTATAGGGTGTCACCATCACCGCATGGCGTCCCAGCTCCGCCGCAATATTAAAATACCATTCCAACGCATCCGGGAAGGAAATATTTTTAGAGCCGCTGTAGCTTAGCACAATCGCCTCCGGGATAATCAGAAGCGCTCCCGTCCCGCCCGCCAGCAGAGAAT
>JBJEJC010000078.1:0-13212 GCA_051877675.1 Roseburia sp.
TAACGATTACTATGTGTTTTGTATTTTTACATCATTATTAACTTAATGACATTGGGCGGTACAGCCCTGTTTTTTAGTCGATTTCTTTATAATCCACATCCAGCACATCTTTTTTTGCTGCCTTCGCGTATTTGGAAGCCTTATATGCGATCCAGAGATCGCTGAGTCCGTCATACACCAGAGCAACACCGATAATCTGCAGTGCCAGCGTAACAACACCGAACGCCTTTACAATACAGATTACACCAAGTAGCAGGCTAATCAGCGCCATAAGCAGCATACTCCACCACTTTTCATAGCCGTTCTTCTTCGTCTCTAACGCCAGCTTCAAATCCTGGATACCGTGAATGGCAAGAATCACGCCAATCACAATCGGAATCAGACTCACCACGCTCTCCGGCTTTAAGAAAATCCAGATACCAATCAGAAGCACTACCAGTCCCAGAATTCCGGAAAGGGAATACGTAATCTTATTCCAGAAATAGCTTACAAGCTCTGCTGCCCCCATGACAATCAGCACGATTGCCAGCACCTTGCAGAGAATGTCAACGGTCTGCGCAGGCCAGAATATAATAATTGCGCCAATCACAATACAAAATAGTGCGGACATAATCATGTCTGCCCTGAACTTCTTGAGCATTTCTCTCATTGTCTTCCTCCTTGTCTTCTTCCGGCATTGCCGTCTTCACCTCAGGCAGCCTGCCCGTCTCCTAGCTTGTCACTTCTCCTGTAAAACGAGCCAAATCAATAATCTTCTGCAGCTCCGCTCCCTCTACCGGTGCTTCTCCGCAGCTTATATGTTTTCCGTCCTCGCCAACCTGCCCCAGCAGGCGCACATCCTTTTCCTTCGACATCTCTATGGTGTAATACCCCGCCTTTTTCGTCTGCGGATTGAAGGTAATATAAATGCGGTAGCAAAGCGGAGGAACAAGTCCTTTCTCCGGAAGATCGATGCGGATTAATGTCAAATCCTCTCCGATATCCAGTGCCATCACCGAATAACTGGCTTCGGTCTCCGGATACAACTTCGGCTCCTTGTAAGCCTCCGCAAAGATCTCATTTACAAACGTCTCTTTCTCCTCACAGAGACGCTGCACAAAGCTCTCCCCTTCACTGAAAAGTTTCTTCGGCAAAATTGCAAACTCAATCTGATTCTTAATAAATATCTGGAACTGGGCGCCGGTCATCTTAATCTGCTTCGGCTGTGTTTTGGCTTTCTCATCCGCCTCATGAAGTTTCTCCACCAGTTCTCTCTTTAATACCAGATTATCGGAAAACGGATTAATCACCATTCCCACCAGATTCAGTTCCGGCTTCACAACAATACTGTTACACACCGGAAATGGCATATTCAGAATCGCCTGACTCTTAGGTTCCTCCGGTATCTGTGCCTTTGATGTAAACGCCACAAAAAACTGCTGCCCCTCATTGTTCTTTAAAAAACAGGGGGTAGGCTTATCCGGTGCCTGCAGCATTGCCGGCACGAAGAGCTTCGTGGGACGCAGCAGATTCAGCACGGTCGACAGATTCTCCTTCGTCCGCTCCGCCGCATACTGCTTAATTGCCTCCTCCAGTCTGTCATTGGTAATCTCCATTGTTGTTTTCTCGTCCATTCTACCAATTATCCTTTCCTGCAAAAACATAGTTCTATTTTAGCACATTTCGGCTTCCACTGTCTACAGTGGAGCTTCCAGATATTCACACAGCACCTGATACAAATGCCTGGGTTCCACCGGTTTCGAGATACAGGCGTTCATGCCCGCCTCCTTGCACGCCGTAAAGGTCTCTGCGGTATCATTCGCCGTGAGCGCCAACACCGGTATCATCTGTGCATCGGAATGGGGTACCCGGCGAATCTTTCTGGTCGCCTCAAACCCATTCACCCCCGGCATATAGACATCCATCAGAATCAAATCAAAATAGCCCACCGGATGCTCCTCAAACTGACGGAGTGCCTCCCCGCCGTCCCCGGCGCATACTACCTCCACTCCCTTGCGTTCCAGAATTCTTCGGGTGACTTCCGTATTCATCGGATGATCCTCCACCAGAAGAATCCGCTTGCCATCCAGAATCCGCCGTACCTGCTCATCCCGCATCCACGCGCCCGCTTTTTCCGGCTGAATTGCCGCAATAGGAAGCTCCAGATGCACCCGGATCATGGTTCCTTTTCCCTGTGCGCTGTCCACCGCAATGGTGCCGCCCATCATTTCCACCAGATTCCGGGTGATGGCAAGCCCGAGTCCGCTACCGTTTTTTCCTCCGCTCTCCTGCGCCCGTTCCTGGGTAAACGGCTCAAACAGAATCTGCTGAAACTCCCTGCTCATTCCGATTCCATTGTCCGATACCAGATAGTCTGCACAGAATGTATCATTGTGCACCGCATAATTGCAGACACGAAAAGTGATTTTTCCGCCTTCCGGCGTAAATCTTACCGCATTGGACAGCAGATTAAAGAATATCTGGGAAAAGCGCAGCGGGTCCACCATAAGGTTTACGTTGATTCCTTCATCCTCAATGGCAAACTCTACCCCCTTTTTCCTGCAGTCCGGCATGAACATCTCCCGGATTTCCTCTATAAAGTCCTGAAATGCATACGCCTTGGGATGCAGATGAAATCTGCCGTTTTCAATTTTTGACATATCCACCAGATCATTGAGCATCTCCATCATAAAGTTGGATGCCCTTTCAATTCGCTCTAAGCATTCCTGCATCCGCTCCGGATTATCCAGATCCTCCATCCCAAGCGCCACAGTGCCCACAATCGCATTCATCGGAGTTTTTATGTCATATGTAATTCTGGAAAGGAATTCCGATTTTGCATCGGACACCTCCCGCCACGCCTTTTCCTGTTCCTTTTTTGCCCTATGAACCAGAACTGCACTAACTCCTATCGTAATCAGACAGACCGCAACTGCCAGGCCGCAAAAAAGCACCTCACTCCTCAACTTATTTCCTCCCTACTGCGCGGATGATTCGCCAGTCTCCGCCGTTATTTCCTCTACTGTCTGCTCCGGCAGTATGTCTTCTCCTTCGTTCTCCGGCTCCAGGAATTCCTCTGCCCGCTCCGGCACATCCTTCGCTTTCATGGTAAGCAGAATTGCAATTCCCACCAACAGAACAATCGTTACCGCCAGACCGCCTTCCAGTCCGAAGGCTCCGCCGTTCCACAGTTCCTTCCCGGATACCATCTGAGAAGAAAATATGCTGCATTCCGTCTCCATTCCGCTGACCCGGATACCATAGAAGTTCCCCTGTACCAGATTCCACACGGAATGAAATGCGCCGATTCCCCAGATATTGCCCCGTTTCACAAAATAAACAGACGCAAACACGCCAAACAGCGTGAGATTAATGAACGCCAGCACGGAAATTCCATTGTTGAGCAGATGCAGTGCCGCAAAGAACAGCGCATTGGCAAAAACCGCCAATGCCATGGGGTAGCGCCGTGCCACGGATACCATAAAATATCCCCGGCAAAGTACTTCCTCCGCCATTCCCTGAATCATATACCCCACCACAAAAAGCAGAAATATTCCGGCAGAAAATGTGGCAGACAATCCCTCCAGTCTGACAGCACCCGTGATTACGCACAGAAGCACAGCCGCAGAAAACGCCGCAAATCCGGCGCCCAGACCGCAGACATATTCTCTGACCAGCCCCGGCTTCCGAAAACCTAAAGATGTCATCCGGCGTTTCTGCAGCAGCCGGCAAAAAAGCCACACTACAAGAATAAGTCCAAGATTGGAAAACAACATCAGTATCGTGTACAAATCTGAAGATGCCAGTTGTGCCGCCGCTGCCGTTGCCGCTTCCATGTCCTGTGCAATCGCCGCCTCACGGTATGCTTCATCTCCAAACAGCATCAGCAGTTCTCCCGGCATGAGCACAAGCGCTTCTCCGAGGCTTGCCGCAAGAAATACCAGCACAAACACCAGCAGCTCCAACGCCCAGTGCATCCCGCGCTGTTTTTCCGCTGCTTCATACACAACCTTAGGCTTCTCAAGTTTAAAAAAATCTTTCACAAATCCATCCCCCATATGTTTACTTTTCTGCAATGCACGATGTATTCACGTACAAAAGCATTGCTTTCTCATTCATTGTAGCACACTTTTTCCGAAATGACGACTAATTTCAGTATGCGTCGCATAGGGAACGCACCCGAAGCGCGGGAATTCCCTCATAATCCTCCGGCAGTGTCCCTTCTATTTCTATGACCGTCTTCCCGTCACCGGTAAGATGCATGAAGTTGTCCGACCAGACAATGTCTGCATCCTCTGCCTCTGCCTCCACAAAAAATGCGGGCACCGGGCTGGTGAGTGTCACAGACAGGCGGTTTCCCTCCCGCACCGCATCACTGTCCACCCGGGTCTTTCTAATCTGCATATGCTTCCACGGCTTTTGCACCTCCACCTGTCTGCCCATTGTTCCGTCCGAATGCCGGAAAAGAGCCTCCACAAACACGTCACTCTCCCGTCCCCGCAGGACATCCGCAAGCTCCACCGGACTGCCGGCTGCCACAGAAAGCGCCTCACAGGTAATCTGCTGTTTCTCCTCATACAAAACCGTTCCATCCATGTTCTTAACCCAGATCGTCACCACGGATTCCGAGGTCCCTCTTGTCTCATTCTGGATGAAGGGCGTATATTCGGTACCCCTGACCTGAAGACTTCCTAAAATATCCGCATAAAAATGTCTCGCCATATACTGGAGTGCTTTCCATCTGCCGTAATAATCCACACTGGACCAGGATGCCACCGGCCAGTTGTCGTTTAACTGCCAGTAGATAGCCCCCATACATCTTCCACGGTGTCTTCGCCAGTGCTCCACACCGCTTTTTATGGCAATCCCCTGCAATACCTGACTGATATAAATCAGGCTTTCAAAATCCTTCGGATACAGGAAGTTCTCCGCTATATAATGAAGGATTTTCGCATTTGCCGAACCGTTCTTCTGATGGCTTTCCATCACCTCCGAGAAAATATTCCGGTCGTCCGGCAGCGTGAAACCTGCAATGGTCTTTGCACAGGGGAATGACTGAAAGCCAAATTCGGAGCAAAACCGGAAATAATAATTTTCATAATCCGAAAACGGCTTCTCGCCATGCCAGACATCCCAGTAATGACGATCCCCCACGTCATCGCTGTCCGGGTCTTTGATTCCGCCCCCGGAGGAGGGGGAGGAGGGCCAGTAGAACGTGGCATCATCCACCTCGCGCAGCGTCTCCGGAATTATTTTTTCAAACATAGTCAGATAGTCCTGACGCAGCGCCGCCGGGTGGTCACAGAATCCGCCCCAGTGATCCCAGGCAGACTCCATCTCATTATTTCCGCACCACAAGCCCAGACATGCATGATTGCGGAGGCGCACCGCATTGTCTCTGGTCTCTGCAATCACGTTTTCCCGGAATTGCTCTGTCAGTTCATAGATATTGCATGCATACATAAAATCCTGCCAGACAATCAGTCCCTTTTCATCGCAGTAATCATAAAATGTATCCGACGGATAATAACCGCCGCCCCACACACGGATGCAGTTAAAACCACATTCCACGGCAATATTTAAAAGCGACTCAATCCGATTGGGCGTAATCGTTGAGTAAATGCAGTCCTCCGGTATGTAATTGGCGCCCCTGGCAAAAATACGGATGCCATTGACACAGAAAGCAAATTCCCTGCCCCACGCATCCTCCCGCTGGCTGACCGTCAGTGTCCTCAAACCAATGCGAAAGGTTTTTTGGTCCAGCACCTCACCGTCCCGGCAAAGCGTTGCATTGACAGTATACAAGGGCTGCTCTCCATACCGGTTCGGCCACCAGAGCCTTGGATGCTCCACCAGACATACGTTATCGACAAACGAAAGTCTCTCCCCATCCGGGGTGATAAGCTCCAGCCGCATCTCCATGGCTTCCCCGGACTGACCCGGCGCTTCCGCCATCTCCAGACCGGTTTCCGCTTCCAGCCGGACAGTACCGTCCTCATTGTGCTGCTGCCGGATTCTCACGTCAGCAATACGTGCTGTTTCATAGCCGCAGATGTAGATGTCTCTCCAGATTCCCATATCCGGGAGCTGGGGACCCCAGTCCCAGCCGAACATGGAATGTGCTTTCCTTATATACTGGTTTCCGGTCATGGCACCACAGGCAGTGTAGGTAATCTCCTTACCAGGCTGCGGCGTGTATTCCTCTATGTATATAATTGGTGAATGAAGCCTGACCTCCAGCACATTTTCCCCATTCACAAGCAGGCTGCCGCAGGGAATGCGGTAGCAGCGGTGCATATTCTCTGTTTTCTGTAGCAGCACGCCATTTAAGAAAATATCCGCAATGGTGTCAATTCCCTCGCACACAAGCTGATAGGTATAGCTGTCGCATCTCTCTATGGTGAACTGACGCCGGAACGTAAAATCACTGCGCAGCAGTTCTCTGGTCTCATATTCCCTCATACGGTAATACGGGTCCCCAATAAGTCCATTCTCCAGCAGCCCGGAAAGAACCGACCCGGGAATCTGCACCGGGCAGCACATTTCCCCGTCTGCGCGCTGCATGCTCCAAGTTCCGTTCAACTCTGTAATCTGTAATTTTGACATGATATCCCCCTATTCTTTCCTCTTACTTTTCTCTCCCATGTTCCCCCTGGTACTCCCGCAGCACTCCCATCAGTGAGTTGCGAAGTGTACTGGAGATATAGTTGACAACAGTGGTACGGTCCCTCTGCTCCCTGTTTTTAATCCAATCAATTAACATACCTGCAGTGGCTTCCACATAAAAATTGCTCAGAAATTCTTTATACCCTTCATCCAATTCAATCCCGGTAATCCTTTCTGCCTGTTCAATCACGGACATAATGACCTCCAGAAAATCTGCACAGAAAAACCGCTTCAGCTCATCCCGCCCTATAGAATCATACGCGCAGTTGAGAATATAATTATTCTCCTCCACATAATCCATAATAAAGGTAATGGCTTCCTCGTTATCCACCAGCAGGTCGAAATTTTTAACAACCTCAATGGCTTCCTGCTCAAAAGTCCATTTCAGCAATTCATAAATATCTGCGAAATGATAGTAGAAGGTTTTGCGGTTCACATTACACGCCTGTATCAGTTCGCTCACCGTAATTTTCTGAAACGGCTTCTTTCTCATTGCCTGCTTTAACGCATCCGCAAGTGTCTTTTTTGTATTAAAAGAAATCTCTTCGTATTTCATTCTGTCACCCCTACATTTATTATACATTTGTCCGGTGATTATGCAATAGTCCACGGTAAACAAATCAAAAAACGGATAAATTTGACCGTCAATCCCACCCTGTTTGTCCGGAAATCACACAAACGGGCAGTGTTTGACCATTTTATTTTGCGATATTCCGTTATAGGATGGTGCGGATAAGAGAAAGGAAGAATGAACAATGCGGAAATTCTATTCATGGGTCGTAAATAATCCCAAAAAAATACTTGTTTTTTTCATTGCATTAGCCATTGCCGGTGCGATTCTGCAAAATCTGGTGGCAGTCGACTACAATATGAAGGACTATCTGCCGGATGACAGCCGTTCCACCGTATCCATTGAGCTGATGAATGAAGAGTTTGACGGCGGCATTCCCAACGCCCGCGTTATGATAAAAAACGTAACCGTCGCCGAAGCCCTGGAATACAAGGAAAAACTGGAAAGCTGCAAGGGCGTGGATGCAGTTCTCTGGCTTGACGATTCCGTAAGCATCTATCAACCGCTGGAGATGGCGGATACGAAAACCGTAGAAGCCTATTATAAGGACAATAACGCTCTGTTCACCGTCACGGTGGACGGGGATGACAAGGTTGCCACCATTGACCGAATCCGCGAAATCATCGGCGATGAGAATGCCATGTCCGGCGACGCGGTATCAACCGCCATTGCCACCACCGGAACCGTAAATGAGATTGCACAGATCAGTACCTTTGCCGTGCTTGCGGTTCTGGCAATCCTTTTGCTCACCACCACCTCCTGGGCAGAGCCGTTTGTGGTTTTAGCGGGTCTGGGTGTTGCAATTCTGATTAACAGCGGCTCCAACCTCATTTTCGGAGAAATTTCTTTTGTGACAAACGCCGCCGGCTCCATCCTGCAGCTCGCCGTATCGCTTGATTACTCCGTATTTCTGCTTCACAGATATGAGGAATGCCTTAATGAGAACGAGAACCGAAAGGATGCCATGGCGGATGCGCTGTGCAAGTCCACATCCTCCATCCTTTCCAGCGGTCTTACAACCGTAATCGGGTTTCTTGCACTGATTTTCATGCGCTTTGGAATCGGTCCCGATCTCGGTCTTGCACTGGCAAAGGGTGTCGGAATCAGTCTGATTACGGTTTTCATTTTCATGCCGGCGCTGATTCTCACCGTTTATCCGCTGATTGAGAAAACGCATCACAAGAGCCTGATGCCGGAATTCAAAGGCTTTGGCCGGTTCGTCCGGCACATTATGATTCCGATGGTCTGCATCTTCGTAGTCGCTGCGATTCCATCCTATATGGCATCAAACTCGAATTCCTATTATTACGGTTCCTCGCATATTTACGGGATAGAAACAAAGCTCGGACAGGATACCGCCGCAATTGAAGAGGTGTTCGGGAAAAATGACACCTATGTGGTGCTGGTTCCGAACGGAGATACCGAAGCGGAGCAGAAGCTTTCCGATGCCCTGCACGGCATACCGGAAATCAAGAGCATCATTTCCTATGTGGATACTGTGGGAGCAGAAATCCCAAAAGAATATCTGGATGAGAACACCTTATCCCAGCTTGTTTCCGACCGCTACAACCGCATGGTGCTGAACGTGGAAACTGACTATGAAGGCAAGGAAACCTTTGCTCTCGTTGAGCAGATCCGTGACACGGTAAACGAATATTACCCCGGCACCTATTATCTTGCCGGTGAGGGGGTATCCACCTATGACCTGATGGACACCATTACGGCGGATACCTTAAAGGTCAATCTGATTGCAATCGGCGCTGTCTTTGTCGTCCTGCTGCTGACCATGAAATCCCTGTCACTGCCTTTTATCCTGGTGTTTGCCATCGAGGCAGCAATCTGGATTAACATGGGAATTCCGTATTTTGCAGATTCCGTCGTGCAGTATATCGCATATCTGATTATTTCATCCATACAGCTCGGCGCCACCGTAGACTATGCAATCCTGTTTACCGACCGGTATCTGGAATACCGTCAGGCTATGCCAAAGAAAAAAGCCATTGTGGAAACCATATCCTCCGTTACCACTTCTATTCTTACCTCCGGTACGGTTCTGTCCCTTGTCGGTTTCCTGCTCAGCTTTATTTCCACGCATGGAATCCTCTCACAGCTTGGTCTGTTCCTCGGACGCGGCACGCTGCTTTCCATGACAAGTGTATTTTTCGTGCTTCCAGGTCTGCTGTATCTGTTCGACAGCCTGATTGAGCACACCACATTAAAGCTCCGTTTTTATAAACCCGGAAAGGAGAACTAATAGAATGAAAACATTGAAAAAAACTTTACCCGCACTACTGTCCTGTACCCTGCTGCTGACATCAGCCGCCCCGGTTTATGCCGTCGCAGCCCCTTCCGAAAAGGAGGAGGTTGTCTATGCCAATCTAACCGCAGACGGCACGGTTAAGGAGGTCTATGTGGTCAATATTTTCGGCAGCGGTGACATTACCGATTACGGCGATTATTCCTCTGTCCAGATGCTTAACACCACAGATGAGCTCTCACAGAACGGTGATCTGATTACTTTTTCCACCGCTGCCGACAGAGCCTATTACAGGGGAATCCTGAACAACACGGATATTCCCTGGAATGTCTCCATCCGGTATCTGATTGACGGAAAAGAATATTCTGCCAGCGAGGTTGCCGGAAAAAGCGGAAAGCTGGAAATCCATTTTCAGGTGACCGGAAATGAGTCCTGCCAGAGTACCTTTTTTGATAATTATGCGCTGCAGGCAGCTTTTACGCTCGATACGGAAAGCTGTAAGAATATCACTGCTGCCGACGCTACCCTTGCCAATGTAGGGAGCAAAAAGCAGATTTCCTATACCATGCTCCCCGGTGAAGGCATTGATACCGTAATCACTGCAGACGTTCAGAACTTTGAAATGGCGGCAGTATCCATCAACGGTGTTCCGCTTTCCATGAGCATCGAGGTGGACGATGAAGAGCTGATGGAGCGGGTAAATGAGCTTGTGGATGCGATTGCAGACTTAGACGATGGTGCCGATGAGCTGAAGGACGGCGTTTCCGAGCTTCATAATGCGACAAAGGATGACCTCCAGTCCGGCACAAACGATCTGGCTGACGGTGCCGCAGAGCTCCGGGACGGTGCCAAAACCCTGAAGGAGGGCGGTGAAGCACTCCAAAAGGGGACGGAAGCCTTAAAGAACGGCGCTGCGGAACTGGATGACGGTGCCCAGTCCCTGAACAAAGGAATTGGTCTGGTTCAAAGCGGTCTGAACGAATTAAACAGCAAATCCAAAGATTTGACCGAGGGTTCCTCTGAAATGAAAAAAGCCCTCTCTACCATCCAGAAGGAGCTTTCTGCTGTATCGGCTTCCACCGAACAGGTGGATGCGCTTGTTTCCGGTTCTTCCCATATAAAGGACGGAATCGATTCTCTGAGTGCAGGGGTAACCGCCCTGCAAAGCAACGTGAGCTTCGATGTGTATAAAGCAGCCATGAAGCAGAACGGTCTCGATATTGATGAGCTGCAGACCGCCAATACGCAGACAATCCAGACCTTAACCGAACAGATTGCCACCTTAAACCAGCAGATACAAGCGCTGGAGCAGATGGGCGGTGATGCCGCGCAGATTGCACAGTTAAAGGCTTCCGCGGAGCAGTTACAGGGAATTGCAACTCTTTTGCAGGGCAACAGTGCCGCCATTGGCGGAATGGACACCTATTTAACACAGATTGGAAACAGTATTGGCGAACTTGCCGCGGGTGTCAACAGCCTGAAAGAGAACTATGCAACGCTGGATACCGGAATCAATTCCCTTGCCACCGGGCTCAAAGACCTTATGGTAAAAATGGTTTCCTTAAAATCCGGTATTGACACACTTGTTACGGAATATAACAAGCTGGATGAAGGTATCACCGAATACACCGGCGGCGTTGCCCAAATTGTTGCCGGATATTCCGAAATTGTCACCGGCACCGACAGCCTGCTCTCCGGCAGCAAACAGCTGAAGGATGGTTCCTCTGAGTTGTACAACAAAACAGGTGAGCTGGTCAGCGGGCTTGTGGAATTCTACGATGCCACCGGCACATTAAAGGACGGTACCGGCGAGCTTTCGGACGGTGTCAGTGAACTTCTTGACGGAATTGTGGAGCTTTCGGACGGAACTTCCGAATTAAAGGACGGCACCTTGGAAATGCGGGAGGAAACCACTGGCCTGGATGATGAGATTTCCAACCAGATTGATGAAATGATTGAGAGCATCACCGGAGACAATACCCGGATTGTCTCCTTTGTCAGTGAGAAAAATACGAATGTTTCGGCGGTGCAGTTCGTGCTTCAGACAGAAGCCATAGAGATCGACGAGGCAGAAACGGATGCGCCTGCTGCCGCCGGGAAGCTCACCTTCTGGGAGAAGCTGCTGCGGTTATTCGGATTGTACTAGGCGGATATTTTAAAACAGGCGGCTGCGGTTCTCCGGTCTGATACCGGGGTTCCGCAGCCGCCTGTTTTAACTAACTATTTCATTCTCTTATTTCACAACCGGCATTTTTGCCAATGACTGCTCGATTTCCGCATCGGTCGGAATGTAGTCATCCATTTCGCCATCGTTGAATTTCTGGTAAGCAACCATATCGAAATATCCGGTTCCCGTCAGACCAAATACAATGTTCTTCTCTTCCCCGGTCTCTTTACACTTCTTCGCCTCGTCGATTGCAACCTTGATTGCATGGCTGCTTTCCGGTGCCGGCAGGATGCCCTCCACTCTTGCAAATGTCTGGGCTGCCTCAAATACGTCTGTCTGCTTCACGCTTCTTGCAGTGAGCAGTCCCTGGTCATACAGCTCCGACACCACGGAGCTCATGCCATGGTAGCGAAGTCCTCCCGCATGGCTTGCAGAGGGAATAAATCCGCTTCCAAGCGTGTACATTTTAGCCAGCGGACATACCTTTCCGGTATCACAGAAATCATAGGCGTATTTACCGCGGGTCAGGCTTGGGCAGGATGCCGGTTCTACCGCAATAATCTGGTAATCTGCCTCTCCACGCAGCATCTCTCCCACAAACGGGGAAATCAAGCCGCCCAGGTTAGAACCGCCTCCGGCACAGCCGATAATCATATCCGCTTTCACCCCATATTTATCAAGGGCTGCCTTTGTCTCAAGACCAATGATGGACTGATGCAGCAATACCTGGGAAAGCACGGAGCCAAGTACATAACGGTAACCCTCCTGTGCCCCTGCTGCCTCTACCGCCTCTGAAATGGCACAGCCAAGGCTTCCCGTCGTTCCCGGGAACTCCTCATTAATCCGGCGTCCCACACTCGTATTCATGGACGGGGACGGTGTCACCTGTGCCCCGTAGGTCCGCATCACTTCACGACGGAACGGCTTCTGCTCGTAAGAGCATTTCACCATATATACCTGGCAGTCCAGATCAAAGTACGAGCAAGCCATGGAAAGCGCCGTTCCCCACTGTCCCGCTCCGGTCTCTGTGGTAACTCCCTTTAACCCCTGCTTCTTTGCATAGTATGCCTGCGCAATGGCAGAATTGAGCTTATGGCTTCCGGATGTATTATTTCCCTCAAATTTGTAGTAGATATGTGCCGGTGTTCCCAGTTTCTTCTCCAGACAGTACGCCCGCACCAGAGGTGACGGACGATACATCTTGTAGAAATCCCGGATTTCCTGCGGGATATCAATGTAGGCATCTGTATCGTTTAACTCCTGCTTTGCCAGTTCCTCACAGAAAATGTGGGATAATTCCTCCAGCGTTACCGGCTGCAGGGTTCCCGGATTTAAAATCGGCGCAGGCTTCTTCTTCATATCCGCACGGACATTGTACCACTGCCTGGGCATCTCATTTTCTTCCAGATAGATTTTGTAAGGTATCTCTCCCATTGTAAAACTCCTCCGTTTTTCTCAGCTTGTTTCTTACTATTCTATTTGTTTTCAACGGAAGTGTCAACCTGTGTCTGTCCCATGGGTTGCGTAAATTTACCTTCGGATTTAATGGGATAGAGTTCTCCCACGATGCGC
>JBJEJC010000079.1:0-13171 GCA_051877675.1 Roseburia sp.
TTGCTGACGCAACCCGCCGCAGGCGGAGAATCCTGCGGAGCAGGATTCTTTTTTCCGTTCGGGTCTGAAAAATGCCCATGAGGTTTGCAAAGATAACGAATATTCTGAAAATGAAACGATGTACAGAAATATGACAGTTTTTCTTGACGGTAAAACGGATTTTTAATATAATAAGAATAAATCCTAATATTGTTTTGCAGGGGATAATAATACGATATTATTTTACAGGATGTGTTCGAAATTCACCTGAACATACAGAGTGATGAAGCTAAAACAGGGGGTGTTTTTATGGCAATTTACAAATGCAAAATTTGCGGTGCAATCTACGACGAGGAGAAGGAGGGAAAGCCGATTTCCGAGCTTGAGAGCTGTCCGGTCTGCAAACTGCCGGTTTCCAACATGGTTCGCATTGACGCTGCGGACGAGGCGGAGATACCGAAATCCTATTCCGGCAAGCTGGATTATGACAGTGCAACTGCCCGTCATGACCCGTCCTGTCGTTATATGGAAGAGATTCACGAAATGGCAGTGACCGGCAAGTCGATAGGCGGTTCCATGGGCACGAAGATGCCCATGCCGGACTGGGACGACATTCTTCTGCTCGGTGCGCAGTTGAATCCGCCGCCGCTCAATGACGATGACGAGGTGGATACGACAACCGTAATCGGAAAGCACGCGAAGAAACCAATGGTGCTGGGGAGTCCGGTCTATATATCTCATATGTCCTTTGGCGCGTTGTCAAAGGAGGTGAAGGTCGCCCTTGCGAAAGGCTCTGCGATGGCGAAAACAGCCATGTGCAGCGGGGAAGGCGGAATCCTGCCGGAGGAGAAGCAGGCGTCGTACAAATATATCTTTGAATACATACCCAACAAATATAGTGTGACCGATGAAAATCTGCGTTCTTCGGATGCCATTGAAATCAAAATCGGGCAGGGAACCAAACCGGGAATGGGAGGGCATCTGCCGGGAGAGAAGGTAACTGCAGAAATTGCTGCAATCCGTGGGAAAAAGCAGGGAGAGGACATCCAGAGCCCCAGCAGATTCCCGGAACTGAACTCCAAAGAAGATCTGCGGGAAATGGTGGATATGCTTCGCCGGCGTTCCGAAGGACGCCCCATTGGTATTAAGATTGCAGCAGGGAACATTGAGCAGGATTTGGAATACTGTGTATTTGCCCGCCCGGATTTCATTACCATTGATGGCAGAGGCGGTGCTACGGGCTCCAGCCCGCTGTTTCTCAGAGAAGCAACTACGGTGCCGACTATTTATGCGCTGCGTCGTGCAAGAAAATATCTGGATTCGGTGGGCTCTGATATATCCCTTGTAATCACCGGAGGTCTCAGAGTATCAGCGGATTTTGCCAAGGCGCTGGCTATGGGCGCAGATGCAATTGCCATTGCGAGTGCAGGGCTTATTGCTGCGGCTTGCCAGCAATACCGTATTTGCGGCAGCGGCAATTGCCCGGTGGGAATTGCCACACAGAGCCCCGAACTGCGTGAGCGGCTGAAAGTGGATGCGGCTGCCCAGCGCGTGGCAAATTTCTTAATGGTTTCCCAGAACGAATTGCGGACCTTTGCCAGAGTCACCGGAAACCGTTCGGTTCATGGGTTATCACTGGACAATCTTGTCACAACGGACAGAGACATTGCTGAGTACACGGGCATTCGTCATATAGGTCAGCCCGGCATATATACCGCAAATGTCACAAATATCAGTCAAAGTCATGAGGAGGGAAAAGCAATGGAACAGTACAGATGCAAATTATGCGGAGAAGTTTTTGAAGCAAAGAGCGGAGAAGCACCGGTGTGTCCGCGGTGTGGAGCAACGGGCGAAATGCTTGAGCCGGTTACGGCAGAGAACAGGAACAAATATGCAGGGACTCAGACGGAGAAAAATCTGCAGGCTGCTTTTTCCGGGGAGTCTGGTGCCAGAAATAAATACACCTACTTTGCCTCCGTGGCAAAGAAAGAGGGTTACGAGCAGATAGCGGCACTGTTTCTGAAGACGGCTGAAAACGAGCGGGAACATGCCAAAATGTGGTTTAAGGAGCTGAACGGAATCGGAGATACCGCAGCGAATCTTGCTGCCGCCGCAGACGGCGAGAACCATGAATGGACAGATATGTATGAGGGGTTTGCCAGAACTGCGGAAGAAGAAGGCTTCCCGGAGCTGGCTGCGAAATTCCGCATGGTGGGAGCCATTGAAAAGCATCATGAGGAGCGGTATCGTGCACTCCTAAAGAATGTGGAAACTGCAGCGGTTTTTGAAAAGAGCGAGGTTAAGGTGTGGGAGTGCCGTAACTGCGGTCATATCGTTGTGGGAACCAAAGCACCGGAAATCTGTCCGGTTTGTGCACATTCCCAGAGTTACTTTGAAATCAGTGAAGAGAATTACTAAAACAGCTTAACAGACATTACAAGCGTATGGTGGTCGGGGTATCCGACCACCATTTTCATGCAGCATTGCCCGTAGCGGGAATGTCAACGGCTGACGTCAGAGTAACAAGGGGAAATGGGCGTTATTTTCCGTATCATTTCATATTTGTAGGTGGTAAAATATTTATTCCAGAAATATCTGGCGTTTGGGTTGGCGGTTCCGTGTTCAACCCAGGCATACTGATAGCTCTCGTCTCGCAAATCCTGAATGGCATGGTTTAACAGGGTCTGTGCAATATTGTTTCCCCGGTACTCGGGCAACACAAAGACTTCTCCGACATTTGCAGACTCATCAGCCAAAAAGACCGGAGAAATATTTTCTTTATTTGTTTCAATCAAGCCTACAATTCTGTTATTGTCCTCGGCAATATATACATTTGTTCCTGCATCCTCAAAAAATTCCCGATAAACCTCCTCTGTAAATTCCTGACCGGGATAGAAAACAGGGCTTTTTTGAAGATGTTCAATTAACTGCGATAATAATTGCCATATTTCATCCCATCTGTTTGTTACTTCTGCCTTGGATAATTGGCGTGTTTCTATGAGGGGATTTAGGTCAGGTGCCTCTGCCAGAAAACGAATTCCTGTTTCTGCCTGCGTTCCAAACTCCATAAAGGAAAAAAGTCTTTGGATATCCGTATCATGAGCATACAGATTAACCGAAAAGGTTACTGCCCGTTCTTTTACAAGCTCCTCCGCCAGCAACTGAAAAAGAAAACCGATTGTCTTCTCCCTCATAGAATCGCAGGCGCCATATCCCCACTCGGGAATATGGCAGTAAGATTGAGACGCATCTTCCCACAACTCATATAGGATATAACCGTTACACCTTCCGTTGTCTAAGCAAATAAGACCGTGCATATCACCTGATCTGGCAATCAGGTATTCCCGGAACATATCAAAGGAATTTATGGATATATGGTCGATAAAAGAAAGCTCCTTTTGATAGCTTTCATATGCAATATGAGCAATCTCATCTAAGTAGTGTTGAATGTCTTTTCTGATTTCCATTTTGTATCCTCCACAACAGATTATACTGTATTATGGGTGAGATGAATAGCTGTTTTTATATAGCCTTTAATTTTGACGGATTTCCTGACTGTATCAGATGGGATTCCTGACAGGTGTCACTTGCAAAAATCTTGTTTGTGAAACGGATAGGTGGTATCATATAGGGAACGTGAAAAGGAGATATCAATATTATTTTTAGGGAATCATCCTTCCGGATGACGAATTAGGTTTGAAAGAAAGAGGACATTTACATGAAGATAGAGAAGGAATTGACCGGAGAGAGAATTGTAATCAGAAACTATGCGAAGGATGACCTGGAATTCTGCACCACAATGTGGTTCGACAAAGAAAACGGAAAATTTTTAAGTGACCCGGAAAAAGAGTATGTGGATGCTGTTTACCAGAAGGCGCTGGATGGGCTCTCGGAGAGTACGGTGGGATATTACCTGATAATCCGGGCAGGCAAAACAGACGAGTTACTGGGAACCTGCTGTATGTTTCCCAACGAGGAACGGAGCATTTACGATATTGGCTACTGCATTAACAAAAAATTCTGGCAGCAGGGTTATGGCACCGAGGCAATCAACCTGCTGGTCGGCTGGCTCCGGCAGCAGGGGGCGAAAAAAGTGACCGCGGAGGTTGCGGTGGAAAATACGGCTTCCAATGTACTGCTAAAAAAGTGCGGCTTTGAGGTTGAGAGAGAAGCGGAATTTCGAAAATACCATATGGATGTTGTTTATAAGAGTTATATATATCAGCTTATGCTGTAGGAGAAGGGTGCGTTTCTTATCCAACTGCAATCGGTGAATGATGCGATGCATGAACATTTTTACGGAAAACTGGGATATGAGACCTGCAATAATCTTGTTTTGAAGTCTAAAATGCTTTCGTAGACGTATTACTTCCAATTAAGTAGGAGTTCCGGTCAGCACTCCAAAAAAGTTCCGGATATGGGAAATGCATTCCTTGACATTTTCCCGGATAAAGCCCTCATTCCAGACGACAGACACATAGCGTTTCACGGAGAAATCAGAGACAGAGCGCAGAACAAATTCGCCATTGGAAAAAGAAGTTCCCCATGTTACTTCCGGAACAAATGCCAGACCAAGCTTTTCAACCAGGAGCCGCCTTAAAATGTCGGGATTATCGACCTGAATCATGACCTTAGGAGAAAAATTCTTTTTCTGGCATTCGGTTCTTATCAACTGTTCTAGGGACCAGGCAGGGTTCAAGCTGATAAAATTCTCCCTGACCAAATCAGATATGGTGATAGTCGGTTTTTGGAATAAAACATGATTTTGAGGAACGGCTAAAAGTATATTTTCCTTAAGGAGCAGGGAGGCATAATCCGTATTTAGCGGTTCCGGGGTTGCGGCAATTCTTAGATCCGCGTCGTCACTTTTGGCAGCCGCATAATTTTGCTGTGAAATCTGAAATATAGTGTCCGGCATTTTTTGGCTCAAATAGAGCATTAACTGCGGCAAAAAGTGTGATGCGCATTGCATATTGATGGTCACTTGATTATTTTTTATATTATTTTGTTCGGCAATTTCTTCCAGGGCATTTTCAAATATTTCCTTCATTCGATTGACACATTCTAAGAAAACCTGACCGTTTTCATTTAAGCAAATGTGCTTGCCATTCCGGTCAAACAGCGGATAGCCGATTTCTTTTTCCAATCTGCGAATGGTCTGACTTAAAGAGGATTGGGAAATAAATAACTTTTCTGCGGACTTTGATATGTTGAGCGTTTCTGCTACAGACAAAAAATATTCCAACTGTAACTTTTCCATAAGTGTATACCTCTAATAAAAAATTAATATATTATTTTCGAATTATACTTATATAAGCATAAAAGTATTGGATAATCAAGCATAACTTTGCTAGCATGAACATGTAAACCATAGGAAAATGGAGAGTGCCCGATGGAAATCTTATTGCTTCTTATCCAAAGACTGCTTGTAATGTTCCTGTTTATATTGATCGGTGCTGCGCTGTTTAAAAAGGGCAGGATTACCGAAAAAGGAAGTGAGAGCCTTGCGAATCTTTTGATTACATGGATTCTTCCGTGTGTCATCATTCGCAGCTTTCTTATAGAGCCCACAGGGCAGCAGATGAGATATTTGTGCTATTCGCTGCTGCTCTCATTTGTGCTGTTGATAATTTCCATCCTAATTGCAAAAGTATTGTTTAAAAAAGATGCCATTGCCAATTTTGCAGCCGCGTTCTCCAATCCCGGATTTTTTGGCATCCCGTTGATTTCTGCCATACTTGGTGATGCGGCAGTGCTTTTTGTAGCGCCATTTATTGCCTACCTGAATATTTTCCAGTGTACCTACGGCGTAGCCACATTAAAAAAAGAAAAAATAAATATAAATGCGAAGACGCTTTTGGGGTCTCCGTTTCTGATTGGCTTTGCTGCAGGCTTAATTCTATTTTTCCTTCCGGTAACATTGCCGCAGGTACTGGAAGAGGTTGTCGTTTCTTCCGCGAATCTGAACACGCCGGTTGCGATGCTTGTGTTGGGCGTTTATCTGGTGAAGGTGGATATCAAAGCTATGCTTCATACCCGCAGATTATATAATATATCGCTCATCCGGCTTGTCGTAATACCCCTTGTTTGTCTGGGGGTGCTTGCCCTTTTGCCGACGGAGTTCTATCAACTGAAAATGTGCCTGCTTATTGCGGCAGCCTGCCCGGTGGGAACGAATGTGGCGGTATATGCACAGCTTCATGGGAAAAATTATGGTTATGCTGCGGAATGCGTAGTGATATCCACGCTCCTGTCTGCAATATCCATTCCGGCGTTTGTAATGATGGCGCAGTTTATTTGGAACCTGTAAACAAAGACAAGAAAGGAAGGAAGAAAAAATGACACCTGAATTAAAAAAAGAAACAGACAGAAAGCTTGAGAATTACCGGAGCTTAAACAAGAGCGTTCAAAAAAACCAGATTTTATTTGTTGGCTCCTCATTGATGGAAATGTTTCCAATCGAGGAATTCGTAAAGGAGCGCAAGCTGCCCTTTACGGTATACAACCGGGGAATCGGCGGTTACAAGACAGAGGATCTTTTGCCGGTTCTCGATATCTGCGTCTACGAATTGTCTCCGAGAAGGATTTTTATTAATATCGGAACCAACGACCTGAGCGATGCCTCTATTCCCCTGGAAGAGGTAATTCATAATTACGACCGGATTCTGTCGGAGATTGAAAGAAATGTTCCCGGAGTGGAATTGTACCTGATGGCGTATTATCCGGTCAATTATGAGGCGGCAGCAGAGGAAATGAAGCCATGCCTTAAGGTACGCAATAATGACAAAATTGCACTGGCAAACGGAGAAGTCGAGAAACTGGCGCAGAGGCATCAGGCGAAATATATTGACGTAAATGCACCCTTAACGGATGCTCGGGGAAATCTTAAGGCGGAATACACCATTGAGGGAATGCATATTAAGAGAGAGGGCTACCTGGCCATTCTGGATGAAGTGTTAAAATATGTGAAGGAGCCTGCCTGGAAATGACAGACCGGTGGCGTCACAACTGAAAAACATATTTTGAACCGAAAAAAGGTATTTCCAATTGAAAGATTTGCAACTATGTGGTATTATCGATGCGTTTGGGGAAACAGGTGGAAATCCTGTACGAGCCCGTCGCCGTGAGGCACATTTATTTTGCGGATCTTATCAAAAGCCACAGTTTTGAGACAGACCATTGGGGAACACCTGAGAAGGTTGATTCGCAGAGTGCCAAGTCGAAATATCCAGACAAAGCATCCTCGATTAGAAGCTGCGAGTGCCGGCATGTAAGAGGAAATATCTTTTTAAGGAGAAAAAGTATGCAAATGAAACTCAAAAACAGAAAAATCACTTCATTGCTCCTTTGTATGATGCTTATTGTGGCTATGGCATTCAGTACAACCGGTTGTAATGGAAAGAACGACAACAATGCACAGACAACTGTAGGAACAGAACAGAGCGCGCAGGCAGAAGGAAGCGTGCTGGGCGAAGGCAAGACAGAGTTTACCTTTGTGGTGGTGGATGGAGACGGCAACGAGACCCGGTTCAAGATTCACACGGACAAGGAAACGGTAGGGGAGGCTTTACTGGAACTGAATCTGATTGCCGGCGATGAAAGCGAATATGGTCTGTATGTGAAAACGGTAAACGGGATTACGGCAGACTATGATGTTGACCAGACCTATTGGGCATTTTATGTGAACGATGAATATGCACAGGCTGGTGTGGATGCGACCAAAATTACAGCAGGAGATACGTATTCCTTCAAGGTTGAGAAGTAATGAAGCTTACAACCAGAGAAATCACGGTATTTGCAATGCTTGGGGCGCTTATGTATGCGTCAAAAATGATTATGGAGGTTGCTCCAAATGTGCATTTGCTAGGCGTGTTTACCATTGCATTTACCATCGTTTATAGAAAGAAAGCATTATATCCCATTTATATTTATGTATTCTTGAATGGGCTGTTCTGCGGATTCTCTACATGGTGGATTCCGTATTTATATGTGTGGACCGTGCTCTGGGGTGTTGTGATGCTTTTACCTGGAAACATGCCGAAGAAAATCAGACCTATTGTATATATGGTGGTATGCGCAATGCATGGATTTTTGTTTGGCACCTTGTATGCACCGGCACAGGCAATCCTGTACGGACTGAATTTTAAGGGAATGATTGCGTGGATTATTGCCGGACTCCCGTGGGACTGCATTCACGGTGTGAGTAATTTTTTCTGTGGGATGCTGATTGTGCCAATCAGCTCGGTGTTGTTAAAGCTGGAGAGCTATTCGGGCAAAGGAGTACGGGAGTAGAGGATACGGATAGAAGTCAGACGTTCTCTCTGCATGGCGGAGAAGGCGTCTGATTTCATTATATGAAAAAAGGAGACGCTATGAAAATCGGAATTATATCGGATACGCACGGCATTTTCCGGGAAGACTGGAAACCTTATTTTGCGCAATGTGACTGCCTGCTCCATGCAGGAGACGTGGACACGTCACGCTGCTATGAGCAGTTTCAGGAACTTGGAATTCCGTTTTATCTGGTCCGGGGAAACTGTGACAAGGGGGAATGGGCACAGTACATACCGGAATTCATGCAGGTGCCGCTTGGCGGAAAGATTTTTTATCTCGTTCACAACCGGGCGGATCTGCCCTTTGACCTGACGGACGCAGATTTTGTAATTTATGGGCATACCCATGTGTATGAATATTATGAGCGCTATGGAAAAAGCTTTTTGAATCCGGGAAGCGCCGGACAGGGACGCGGGGATTTAAAGAGTATGGTAATTATGGATTTGCAAGAGGATAGCTGTGACATAAAACGGATTATTCTCTAGGTATCGTTTCGTCGGGAAAGGAAAAGTATGCCGTTCGATGAATCAGAGCCAATGCCGCATGGGGCGATTAAAGCGTCCTGCCCGAAGAAAGCAGCCTTGGTGCCTGCCAACACAAGTACAGGTATGGTAATTTTGTATAGGCTGCCGTTTCCCGGCTCCAAAACGGCATTAAACGCGCCTTCTCCGCCCTGGGAGCTGTCGCTAATGCCGTTTTTCCCACATCAATCATCTTTGAAATTTCTTCGTTTTTCATTCCAGTATCGTATTCTTTTCAAGTGAATTCGTATTTTCTCAAGTGTGTATTTTTAATCATTACAATTGACGCTGAAAGACGTTTTTAGTATAATTACATGCAGGGAGGTGATTCAATGGGAAAGAATATTACTGATGATGACATTATAAAACACAAGAAGAATGCAATAAAACAGTTAAATAATACATTTGAGACGTTTATCAATAGCCCTAATCCGAAGCATAAGAAAAAGGCAGATTTGGTTGCTTATTGGATTGAAAGCTATAGTAAATATTTGCTGTCGGAAGAAAAATTTGATTATACGTCTATTCCTAGATATAAACGTGGTGACATTATTTCTGTGAATTTTGGATTTAATGTTGGTAGTGAGCATGGCGGGTTACATTATGCACTTGTATTAGATAATGATAACAGGCAGTCCTCCCCGGTTATAACGGTTATTCCTCTTTCTTCTGGTAATGAGAATAGTACATATGAGCGAGATGTATTTTTAGGAAATGAATTGCATGACAAGCTAAATACAAAGTACAATAAATTAATTACTCAGGTAGAAGGTGAACTGCTGGAGGTAACAAAGACTATAGATATATTAACGAAGTCGATAAATAACAAGTCTAATACAGAAGAAAATTTGCAAAGAGATATTTCAGAACTTCTTGCCAATTTATCAAATCGTGTTGATAACCTTAATCGAGAAAAGAAAATATTGCAAATATATGAGAAAGATATTTCAAAACTGAAAGAGGGGAGCATTGCACTTATGGAGCAAATAACAACTGTAAGTAAAATGCGCATCTATAAGCCTAAAAACAGCTCTGATTTGCTTTACGGAGTTAAATTTTCTGATGGAGCAATGGACAAGATTAATGAGAAATTAAAGGAATTATACGTTTATAGTAAATAATTCTTGACATTGGTCATATAATATACTATGATAAATCTGTGTCAAGAAATATTCTTGATAACAGCGCCTATAGGGCATTTTATAAGACAGATTTATTATGTGAAGACTCCACTTTGTGTGGAGTCTTTTGCGTATATTGATTACATTTCGATTTTATAAAAAACAGGTGCAGAAGCCATAAGACTTCTGCACCTGTTTTATATAATGGACTTCTGTGGCTTAACCGAAGTATCTCTCAAGCAGACCCTTCAGAGCCTTTCCGTGTCTAGCCTCATCTCTTGCCATCTCATGAACGGTATCATGGATTGCATCCAGATTATTCTTCTTTGCGCATTTTGCAAGATCAAACTTACCGGCAGTAGCACCGAACTCGCAGTCAACTCTCCATGCAAGGTTGTCCTTGGTGGTAGCCTTCATGTTCGGCTCAAGATCCTCACCTAACAGCTCAGCGAACTTTGCAGCGTGCTCAGCCTCTTCATAAGCTGCCTTCTCCCAGTAAAGACCGATTTCCGGATAGCCTTCACGGTGCGCGATACGTGCCATGCAAAGATACATACCAACCTCAGAACACTCACCCTCGAAGTTTGCCTTTAACTGATCGAAGATATACTTCTTGTCTTCATCGCTGATTTCCGGATTGTCCTTTACGGTCTTAGCGTAAATGCCATACTCATGCTCTGCAGCCAGGGTAAGCTCACCCTCAACTTTCTTGAACTTATCACCGCTTACGTGACATACCGGACACTCTGCTGGAGCTGCGTCCCCTTCGTAAACATAACCACATACGGAACATACATACTTTGCCATAATTTTGCTCTCCTTTTTTATAAAAATTTGTGTGCTCTTGTTGAAATCAGTAACTATTACTAATTTTAAAAGAAAATAAGTCTTTTGTCAATACCTTTTTCCCATAAAATTTGTTTCAGGATGTGGATGGATGCACCTGACTGCAGCAGTCCGGGCATTTTCCATAGAAATAGGTGATATGACCTTCTATCTCTCCGTCAAATCCCTGCCCTGCAAGGATATTGATGTGATCAAGTCCTTCTACCTTCAAATCTAAAACACTCCCACAGCGGCTACAGATAAAATGGTAGTGGGGAGCCGGGTTGCCGTCAAAACGATCCGGTCCGAACCCCGTGGAAAGCTTCTGAATCTCGCCAACTTCGGCTAACAGTGAAAGATTGCGGTACACTGTCCCGAGACTGATATTCGGAAAGGTTTCCTTTACATTCTGATATACTGTCTCCGCAGTAGGATGGTCGTAGCGTCCGGCAAGAAATGTCTTGATTGCTTCTCTCTGTCTGCTGTATTTCAGCATAGAACCATCCTCTCTTGTTAATAATAGTAATTGTTACTAAAATAAATATAAAACAGTTTTCCGAATATGTCAAGAGATTTTGGTAATAAACGTGGAGAAAAAGAATATAAATACTGATAAGGAAAGAAAAGCTGGAGTCCAAATGGCGGGACTGAAACGTTTTGTTACATATATATATTCCTATGAAGAAAATTACAAGAGAAATAATGTAGGGTTTGCCAAAATAGAGATACGTGGGGCGGAGTGCCGGCTGGAAATCCATTTGCGTGGTATGTATATAAGTCAGACCCGTTGCCGGATTGGTTTGTTCCTGGCAGATGGCGGAGATATTCTGGGCTTCCCCATTGGGGAACTGACGATTGCCAACGGAATGGGAGATTGGAGAAGCGTGTTTCCTGCGGAGAAAATCGGCGGCTTGGATTACGGAATCGAAGATATGGAAGGTCTGGTGCTTGTGAGTCAGGAGGAGCATTTCCTTTTAAGCCGCTGGAAGGAGGGTGAACCGCTCCGGGTGGGGACAGAGCATTTCCGTCTCTGGGAACCGGAGACATCAGGAGAGAAAACGCTGCCGGAGAAGGAGAGCTTGCCGGAGGAGGCCGGACAGGAAATATTATCGGAGGAGGAAAGTGCGACGGAGCAGCCGGATAGGAAAATGATAGCGGCGGAGGGCAGTGCACCGGAACAGGATATATTGACGGAGGAAAAATTTGTACCGGAGCAGGGAACTTTGGCGGAGGAGAAACGTGTGCCGGAGCGGGATATCTCTGCCACAGAGGTGCCCATGCGCAATTTCTTTCCGCGCTATAGCTGGGAAGAAGTGTGGGAGCTGCTGCGAAGGGAGCATCCGGTGTTTGCTCCGTTTGAGGATGAGAACATTCTGTGTGCGAGAATTGAATTAAAAGATCTGAGAGAACTGCCGAAGCGGTACTGGTATCTGGGAAACAACAGCTTTCTGCTGCATGGCTTTTTCAATTACCGCTATCTGGTAATCGGAAAGCTGGAGGAGGACCGCTGGTTTTTAGGCGTGCCGGGGGTCTATCAGAATCAGGAACGGGTTATGGCTGCCATCTTTGGATTCCCGGAATTTTTGCCGGAAGCATTCCATATGGAAGGAACGCCGGAACAGGGCGAGCCCTTGAACCGGTTTGGCTACTGGTATCGTCTTATGGAGGAGTAAGCGGGAGACTGTTTTGGTATCGGAGCCGGCGGAAATGTTTATAGCTGTGCCTCAGTCATGTGGGCGGATCAATGCATAGCGCAGATGGTCCGTCCATTTTCCGTTGATACAGATGCATTCCCGTTCTATCCCCTCCGGAAAGAAGGAGAGGGCTTCCAGAAGGCGGCGGGAGCGCAGATTTTCCGGCTGGACTCTGGCAAAAACGCGGTGAAGTCCGAGTTCGTCGAAGGCGATACGAACCGCTTCTGCCACCGCTTCCCTGGCATAGCCCCGGTTCCAGAAATCATGGTCAAATTTGTAGCCAATCTCACAGCAGGAGTATGCAATGCGTGCCACATCGTGGAGACAGACGGTGCCGATGACAAGCTGCGGATTTCCCTTCCGGAACACATAGAAACGGATTGTGGACAGCTTCAGCGCAAGCTGCTGTTCTGCCTTCAGCACATTCTGCTGGTAGCCCAGGGTGTAGAAATTCTCCGGGCGCACCGGTTCATACTGTTCAAAAATTTCCCGGTTGCGGCATTGAAACGCAAGCACCTCCCGCAGATAGGCGGGAGAGGCGAGCTGCAGCAGCAGCCGCTCAGTTTCGTAGGTAACGTTCATAGGACCTCCACACTCCGTCGGCGGACGGGGTTATCGACAAAGCGGAAAAAATAAAGTACAATATCATGATGTTGGGGTCAAAACCATAAATAACTTTGCCCCTATTTCTATAGCA
>JBJEJC010000080.1:0-13081 GCA_051877675.1 Roseburia sp.
TAACCGGGTTACCTTCCAGAGCCTCGTATAATGCTTCGAAGTCGCCCTGCTGATAAGGAAGAATCTTCTCCAGAGCTGCTTCTCTCTCCTCTACGGTATCAGAGCAGATCATCTCACGGAATGCTGCAATTCTGTCTTCCTCGAAGAACATATGCTCAGTACGGCAAAGACCGATACCCTCTGCACCAAGCTCACGTGCTTTCTTTGCATCAGCCGGAGTATCTGCATTGGTACGTACCTTTAAGGTTCTGAACTTGTCAGCCCATGCCATTACACGACCGAACTCACCAGCGATGGTAGCGTCAACGGTCGGAATCTGTCCATCGTAGATGTTACCGGTAGTACCGTCGATGGAGATGAAATCTCCCTCATGATACTCTTTGCCAGCCAGTGTGAATTTCTTATTCTCTTCGTCCATAGCGATGTCGCCACAGCCGGATACACAGCAGGTACCCATACCACGTGCAACTACTGCTGCATGGGAAGTCATACCACCACGAACAGTTAAGATACCCTGTGAAACCTTCATACCGGTGATATCCTCCGGTGAAGTCTCAAGACGTACCAGAACAACCTTCTCGCCTCTTGCTGCCCAAGCTTCTGCATCCTCAGCAGAGAATACAATCTTACCGCAAGCAGCTCCCGGAGAAGCGCCAAGTCCCTTTCCAGCCGGTGTTGCTGCCTTTAATGCAGCCGCATCGAACTGCGGATGTAATAATGTATCCAGGTTACGAGGATCAATCATGGCAACTGCCTCTTCCTCGGTTCTCATTCCCTCATCTACCAGATCGCAGGCAATCTTTAATGCAGCCTGTGCGGTTCTCTTACCATTTCTGGTCTGCAGCATGTAAAGCTTACCATGCTCAACAGTAAACTCCATATCCTGCATATCTCTGTAATGATTCTCCAGAGTCTTGCAGACATCCTTGAACTGCTCGAAAGCCTCCGGGAATTTGTCTGCCATCTCGGTAATCTTCATTGGTGTACGAACACCGGCAACTACGTCCTCGCCCTGTGCATTGGTTAAGAACTCGCCGAACAGACCCTTTGCTCCGGTAGCCGGATCACGGGTAAATGCAACACCGGTACCACAGTCATCACCCATGTTACCGAATGCCATAGACTGTACGTTTACAGCAGTTCCCCAGGAATACGGGATATCGTTGTCACGACGGTATACATTTGCACGTGGGTTGTCCCATGAACGGAATACAGCCTTGATAGCTCCGTATAACTGCTCCTTCGGATCATCCGGGAAATCAGAGCCGATCTTTGCCTTGTATTCTGCCTTGAACTGATTAGCCAGCTCTTTCAGATCATCAGCGGTCAGCTCCACATCCTGCTTCACGCCTCTGTCAGCTTTCATCTTGTCGATGAGCTCCTCGAAGTATTTCTTACCTACTTCCATAACAACGTCGGAGTACATCTGAATAAATCTTCTATAGCAGTCCCAAGCCCAACGCGGATTGTTAGACTTCTCTGCAATTACATTGACAACGTCTTCATTTAAACCAAGGTTTAAGATGGTGTCCATCATACCAGGCATGGAAGCTCTTGCTCCGGAACGTACAGATACAAGAAGCGGATTCTCCTTGTCACCGAATTTCTTTCCGGTAATCTCCTCCATCTTAACAATGTACTCGTTAATCTGTCCCATGATCTCGTCGTTAATCTCACGACCATCCTCATAGTACTGAGTACATGCCTCTGTCGTAATGGTAAATCCCTGCGGTACCGGAAGACCAATGTTGGTCATCTCTGCCAGGTTCGCACCCTTACCGCCAAGAAGCTCACGCATGTTAGCGTTGCCTTCTGTAAACAAATAAACCCATTTGTTTGCCATTTTGCTAATTCCTCCTAAATCAATTTACTAGAGCAAATCTTGTGTGTTCCCTAAGCGCACATACATATTCTACCATACTTATCATTATTTGCAACAATTTTTTCGTTATTATTTAGTCATTTTTTGTTGGTATTTCACAATTTGAAATCATGTTTCATGATGTGGAACACAGGACATGGGGGACGTACCATCCATTAAAACTGGGACACATTTTCCACAGCATGGCATTCTTCCTTTTCCCCGCTGCGCAACTGATGGATTACCTCTATAACTTCGATTTGCGAAACCTTCAAATCACTGCTTATTTTTTTCGTATACTCGCTATACCACACCTTTTTTCTCGTATTTTCAAAAACAGACAAACTATCGAATTTCCGCAGTTCACGCAATATCAGTTCGTTTTTCTGCTGTGCTATTTCCCCGTCCGTGCCAATAAACCATGAATTTTGCTCATTTTTTCTTGTAAACCGCTCAAATTCTTCTATTGTCTGAAATTTTCTCTCACATGTTTTTATTGCCTTTCTGTGAATGACTTTAGCATTCTTTTCCAGATACTCTTGATAGCTCGAATACCCATATTCCTCCGGTCTTTCCACAATCTGTGCTTTCACCGGATTATTGTGTATATAATTGATGCAATTCCAAAAATATCTCTCCGATTCTACGCACTCACTATGAAAGCGATTTTGAAATAAATGACCATTTCTCCCCTTTTTCTTATTATAGTGTACCGCATAGACGATTTCACTTCTGGAAATATAGCTCGAAATGTCGCACAATTTTCCTCTCACCAACAAATGAAAATGGGTTGACATAATGCAATATGCATAGATTTCCAGTTCGTATTCTGTCCCCTTGCGCTCCAGTATAAGACGCATTCTCCTCTTTTCCCTGTCTGTTTCGAAAATGCTCTCGTGATTCACTCCTTTACACACAATATGATATATACCGGTGCTGGATTCTTCGCGGGATGTTCTTGGCATATAATTCCCCCTTTTATGAAATTGTTAGATTGCTGTAAATATGAAAATAATTGGATTAAATAGGAAAAAGAATATCCAGATTTTTAGAAATGGGACGTAACTTTTTATATGCAAGCTACGTCCCTCTTTTAGAAATGGGACGTAACTTTTTATACGTAAAGCTACGTCCCTCTTTTAACGTAAGGTACGTCCCTAAAATTCAAATTTCTTTGCAAAATAAGCGTCCAGTTCCTCAATCTTCACCCGCTCCTGCTCCATGGTGTCTCGATCGCGGACGGTAACTGCTCCGTCGGTCTCAGACTCGAAATCATAGGTAACGCAGAACGGCGTTCCAATCTCATCCTGACGGCGGTAACGCTTGCCGATATTGCCTCTGTCATCAAACTCACAGTTATATTTCTTAGAAAGCTGTGCATAAATCTTCTCGGCGCCTTCAGAAAGCTTCTTGGAAAGCGGCAGCACACCAATCTTCACCGGAGCGAGTGCCGGATGGAAATGAAGCACAGTTCTCATGTCCGGTTTCTCCTCCGTGCCGATATTCTCCTCATCATATGCAGCGCAAAGGAAGGCAAGAACCACACGGTCAGCTCCCAGAGAAGGCTCAATAACATAGGGCACATAACGTTCATTTTTCTCGTCATCGAAGTAAGTAAGATCCTGACCGGATGTGTTCTGATGCTGGGTCAGGTCATAATCGGTACGGTCTGCGATTCCCCACAATTCACCCCAGCCGAAGGGGAATAAGAATTCAATGTCCGTAGTACCCTTGGAGTAGAAGCACAGCTCCTCCGGGGAATGATCGCGGAGACGCATTTCATCCTCTTTAATTCCCAATGATAAGAGCCAGTCACGGCAGAAACCTCTCCAGTACTGGAACCACTCCAAATCAGTTCCCGGCTCACAGAAGAACTCCAGCTCCATCTGCTCAAACTCTCTGGTACGGAACGTGAAGTTACCCGGTGTAATCTCGTTACGGAAGGATTTTCCGATCTGTCCGATACCAAACGGAATCTTCTTACGGGAAGTCCGCTGTACATTCTTAAAGTTTACAAAGATACCCTGCGCTGTCTCCGGTCTTAAATATACGGTGTTCTTCGCATCCTCGGTCACACCCTGGAAGGTCTTGAACATCAGATTGAACTGACGAATGTCGGTAAAATTATGTTTTCCGCAGGTCGGACAGGGAATGCTGTTCTCCTCAATGAAGCTGCGCATCTCATCCTGCGTCCAGCCATCCACAGAACCTTTCAGTTCAATCTTCTTCTCCTCTGCAAAATCCTCAATCAATTTGTCAGCACGGAAACGCTCATGGCACTCCTTGCAGTCCATCAGCGGATCAGAAAATCCACCCAGATGTCCGGAAGCAACCCAGGTCTGAGGGTTCATCAGAATCGCACAGTCCACACCTACATTGTAGGGATTTTCCTGAACGAACTTCTGCCACCATGCCTTTTTCACATTATTCTTAAGCTCCACGCCGAGATTTCCATAATCCCAGGTGTTTGCCAGACCTCCGTAAATCTCAGAACCGGGATAAACAAAGCCTCTTGATTTTGCCAGTGCTACGATTTTGTCCATTGATTTTTCCATCTCATAATCCTCTCTTATCTATAAATAATATAAGTATATACCTCTGTCTCAAAGCTGCCCTCCGGTGTTCCCTCCTCGCGGATGGACACCATGTCTGTGCCGGTAACTTCTACGTTCTGGCTGGATACATAGCAGATATCCCCGGCAACCTTCACATCTATATTGGCACGGATAATGACCGCCTTCAGGTTGTCCTCTGCATAAATATCCTGTATGGAAGCACTTCCCTGTACCGTCCCGTCCTTCACTGCCACAAAATCCGTGTCAAAATCATACCCGGCAGCCAGTGCCTTGACGACCTTTCCCTGATACAGTTCGATGCCGCTAAATGCCGTATAATCCTCCACGGTCTCATACTTCATCCGCAGCTTTGCGGTTCCATCCTCCACAGTTAAACTGTCAAGCTTTACCGTTCCCTTGCCGTTCTTCTCCGTATAGTCAGCTACTTTATCTTCCACAAAGATCCGTAGTTCCTCTTCGCTGTAATAATCCTGATCCAGTACTCCCACATCCATGGAAGTCACCCCGCCGTCCTTGTCCACATACACGACATCCGCTTCCGCTTCCAGTGCCACATCACCACAGCCTGCCAGCAGAACGGCACATAACAGCGTGCAGATTCCGGCATTCCATAATTTCTTCATACTGATAAATCTCCATTCTCCCTTCAACCTCTAATGGTAAACATTATACTATTTTCGGGATATGATTTCAACTGCTATCTTGTGCCCACTTTTTCTTCCATTTCGCATACTCTGTGCTATATCCCGGCCTCCAACATCTTCAATGACTTGAATTTGTGGTCTAAGTACCGCTCCATATAACTTTTTATTATCGCCTCCAGTTGCAGCAATACCTTCTCACTGACCGAAAATGTGTATAGCTTTTCCACCCGGGAAGAAATAATATACTGCATGGCGTAAAGTGTCGATTCCTCCATCGAAAAACGTCCGGCATATCCGCTTTTTCCTTCTTCCAGGCAGTCATCACAGACGGTTCCTCCCCGCTCTGTGACAAAATAATGCAGTTTCTCTTTTTTCCCGCATTTTAAGCAGGAAAAAACATTGGGTCCCTCCCCGTTGACCGCCATTGCCTTCAGCTCAAAAATGCAACGCACAAGCCTGTTATCGTAAGCGCTGCTTTCCAATGCCCGCAGAGACTGGTAAAGGAGTTTTAGCATTTCCCGCTCATCCGTATTCTCCTGGCAATAGTAGGCTGCGAACTCCAGAAAATAACATCCATAATATGTAGCCTCTAAATCCCCCAAAAGTTCCCTGAAATAATTCTGGATTGTGGTTCTGACAAGTGTATAGCTGGAGCGTCCCTCAAACAGTTCAAACTCCCCAAAAGAAAAAGGATTGGTCGCGGCTAAAAACTGGCTGCCAGGTTTTCTGGCGCCCCTTGCAAAAGCCGTGATCTTTCCTCTTTCTCTGGTAAGCAGCGTGATTCTTTTGTCATAATCGCCAATCGGCATGGCATTTAAGACCATCCCGGTCACTACGATGTTCTGTCCCATCCGGTCTTTCTTCCTGTTCTTTCCTTACAGCACAAAAATTCAAATAATCAGTTACTTTTCCTGATGTCTCAAATATCTTCCAGGCTTCATCCATGGGCGTTCCCTCCTGCTTCATTTTCTGACATTAGGGTTTCCGCCGCATTTCCTTTCTATACCAGCAAAAAAATGGCAGTTACTTGAGACTAACTTAAATTTCATCCTTATTGTAGCCAAAGTTTTTCATCAGGTACTCACTGTCCCGCCAGTCCTTCTTCACCTTCACCCACAATTTCAGATTCACTCTGGCATCCAGCATCTGTTCTATCTCATAACGGGCATTTGAGCCAATCTTTTTAAGCATACTGCCGCCCTTTCCGATGATGATACCCTTATGGGAATCCCGCTCACACACGATAGTGGCATCGATGTCATAGAAGTTCTGCCCGCTGCGCTCCTTCATCCGGTCGACGTAAACCGCAATACCGTGGGGAATCTCATCATCCAGCGCGTGCAGGGCTTTCTCCCGGATAATCTCGGAGACAATGGCGCGCTCCGGCTGGTCCGTAATCGTGTCCTCATCGTAAAACTGCGGTCCGTAAGGCAGATATTTAAAAATCATGTCAATGACCGTGTCAAGATTCTGGTCCCGCAGAGCGGAGGCGGGCACAATTTCCGCAAAGTCGTAGACCCTGCGGTAGGTATCGATGAATTCCAGCACCTTTTCCCGCTCCACCGTATCTACCTTGTTGATGACAAGGATTACCGGGGTGTCCACTTTCTTAAGCTGTTCTGCGATATGCTGCTCTCCCGCTCCCACAAAATTGGTAGGTTCCACCAGCCACAGAATCACATCCACCTCGCCCAGGGTGTGCTCCGCCACATTTACCATATACTCGCCCAGCTTATTTTTTGCCTTGTGAATACCCGGGGTATCCAGAAATACAATCTGTCCCCGCTCCATATCCGTATACACCGTCTGGATACGATTTCTCGTGGTCTGCGGTTTCTTGGAGGTGATGGCAATCTTCTGTCCCACCAGATGATTCATCAGCGTGGATTTTCCCACATTGGGTCTGCCGATGATGGTTACGAATCCCGATTTAAAACTTTCGCTCATACTTTTCCTCTTAACAGTTTAAATTTTTCAGTTCCTGAAACATTGCCTTCTCTACCTGCAATGTCTCCTCATTTCCGATGACACAGAGATTTCCGTCAGAAAGCACCGCCTCAATCAACGGCTTTAAGCCGCGGATGTCTGCCTCTGTGGCACCAATCACCTGATCCCGCTCTTTCTGGATATCCGCAAAGGAAAGTCCCTGCAGATATGCGGTCATGGACCGGGCACCCTTTGCGTTGGGATTCAGCGGCGTATCCATATCACTGATGGTTCCGATAATATATTTGGTCATATCATGCTCATCCGCTGTAAACTGCTCCAGATACTCCGGAATTCTCTCATAAATTGCATTTGTCTTTTTCAGATTCGGGTCCCGGTAGGACACAAAATAAGTGTCACCGTTTCGCATATAATTGTTCATGCAGCCATAGGCACCGCCCTTCACCCGGACATTAATCCAAAGATAATCGTATCCCATGATAACCTTGAGAATCCGCAGTGCTCCGTGATAGTCAAAACCGTGCTTCCGATAATTCCCGGAGCGTGCCACGTACTGTACCTGGGAGGCATCCATATACCCCTCGTTCTTCTGTGTCAGCACATCCGCCTCCAGAATCGGCGCTGTGGATGCCTTAAGCCCCGGCGCTCCGTTTGTCCGTCCTGCCGCTTTTGCTCTTAATGCTTCGCAGAAATCCTTCAGTTCCGCGGCAAGCGGTGCAAAATCCTTCTGCTCACAGGTCATGCTGACCATCATATGCTCCGGCGTAAAAATCCAGTCCGTCAATGCAGTAAGCCTGTCTATCAGCTCCTGCTTTTTCTCTGCAAAATGCTCTTCATAATCCGTAATCATCCGGTAACAGCCGATTCCTCCGGTGGCATCCTGACAGTACGCCGCACGGGAGAAGTAGGACATGGAACGGGTGGATGCCACGGAGTGCCCTGCGCTGCTTAAGCCTGCCTGCAGCCTGGATTTTGCCTGCGCCACAATCTCCTGCAGACGTTTTTCATCCGAGATTCTTGAGGTCAGCAGAATCTCTTTGATCAATGCAAATGCCTCCGGCAGTTTATCGGCAAGCACCTTCGCATGCACTTCAAATTTCAGTTCCAGTCCGTCCGCAGAATTCACATCCGGATAAATACCGATGCTGCTGCCGATGCCTCCGGTCCGGATATTGATCTCATTTGCCAGATCCGCATAGCTGTAATTCTCTGTATCCACATAGCCTAAAACCACCTTTAAAAGTCCCATATAAGGCAGATATTCCACCGGAAGCTCCTTCACATCAAAAAGAAGCGTGAAATAATCAATGCCGTTGGAGAACATCTCGTGATGAATCACCGGAATTTGGTCCAGTTTCTGTTCCTTATTGAACAGCGGCGCAGCCTCCTTCTTCATATCCGCCCGGGTGAGCATCGGAATCTTGTCCAGCTCCTCTCTGGGCGACGGCTCCTCCTGATACTGCTTTAAGTGCCTGGTGTCCTCCACCAGCGCCGTAATCTGTTCCGCAGTAAGACTTGCCTTATAGTCCGCCAGCTTCTTCTCAAGCTCGGCATCCTTTTTCGCATTCAATCCTTTTTCCGGCTCAACAATCACAATTGTAGCATGATTGTTATGCAGCAGATATCTGGAAATCAGTTCCTCAAAATATCCGGTTTCCACCTGTTCTCTCAAAAACCGGAAGGTATCAATGGCTTCCAGATGCAAAAACGGTTTTCTGTCATCATAAAGCCAGCTCTCCAGACACTGGATTCCATACAAAAGCCCTTTCGGGAACTGCCCGAAATCCGCTTCACGATACCGGAATTCCGCACTGTTAATGCCAGCCAGAAGCGCCTTTTTATTGATTCCGTTTCGGACAAGTTCCTCTAAAGTCTCCCGGATTACCGTAAGAAAATGCTCCTTCTCGGAAAGGTTCGTATTCTTTGCCACAATGGAGAAGGTGGGCTGGCAGGAACCGCTGTCATATCCGCCCACAATATCCTTACCGATACCCGCATCAATCAATGCTTTTTTTAGGGGTGCTCCCGGAGCACTCAACAGCGCATAATCGAGCACATCAAAAGCCTGGCACAATTCCTTATCCAATGCCGTGCCAATTACCAGATTATAAGAAATATAGGTATTGTCCTCCTCATTCTCCGTGGAGGAAATGGAATATTTCTTCCGCACTTCCACCGGCTCCTGAAAGGCTTTCTGCACACGGATTGCAGAATCCAGTTCGATTTCCTCATAATGGCTTAAATATTCCCGGTCCATCCAGTCCAGCTTCTCTGCCACATCCATATCTCCGTAAAGATAGATATAGGAATTGCAGGGATGATAATATCTGCGGTGGAAATCCAGATACTCCTCATAGGTCAAATCCGGAATAAAATCCGGGTCTCCACCGGATTCATTGGCATAGGAGGTGTCCGGGAACAGGGAACGCATAATCTCCCGCTGCAATACATCGTCCGGCGAAGAAAAGGCTCCCTTCATCTCATTGTACACCACGCCATTGATGGTGATGGGGGCATCCGGCTCCTCGAGCTCATAATGCCAGCCCTCCTGCTTAAAAATCTCCTGATATTTGTAAATATTCGGATGAAATACCGCGTCCATGTATACACTCATCAGATTCTGAAAATCCTTATCGTTGCAGCTTGCAATGGGATAAATGGTTTTCTCCGGGTAGGTCATGGCATTTAAAAAGGTATTCAGGGAACCCTTTACCAGCTCCACAAAAGGGTCCTTCACCGGATATTTCTCGGAGCCGCAGAGCACGGTATGTTCAATAATATGAGGAACTCCCGTAGAATCCGACGGCGGTGTTCGGAATCCGATATAGAATACCTTGTTGTCGTCATCGTTGGAAATGACTGCTATACGCGCCCCGCTCTTTTTGTGGCGCAGAATCAATCCTTCTGAATTTATATCTGCCAGAGGTCTCTTCTCCAAAAGTTCATATGCGGTCAGGTCTGTTATTTTCATGCTTTACTCCTATCTTTCTATATTGCACTGTGGCATACGGGTCATACAGCCCGCTTAGTGCGAAGCACATGCCACCGCCGTGGGCGACTGATGCACTCTGCGCATAGTATACCACATTTTACACCAGAAAAAAAGGCTGTGCACTGAATAATCGGTGCGCAGCCCTCTATGGTTATTCGATCTATGAATTACGCGATGCGTGTCACGTTTGCAGCCTGCGGTCCCTTTGCGCCCTCAGTCACTTCAAACTCAACTCTCTCACCGTCTTTTAACTCCTTGAATCCGTCCATATTCAGTGCGGAAAAATGTACGAATACATCATTGCCCTGCTCATCTGAAATGAATCCATAACCCTTTTTTGCGTTGAACCACTTAACTGTTCCCTGCTGCATAACTTCAAATTCCTCCTAATACATAGATAAACATTTGTTTGAATTAACAACACATCAAATTTAGCATATATTACTTATTTTGTCAACAAATATTCCGTTTTATTGTTTAATCTGCACATCAAGCTGATGGTACGGAATCGAGATCCCATGCTCGTCCAGCGCATACTTGATATTTTCCGTCAGACGCCACTTTGCGTCCCAGTAGTCCTCCGCTGCCACCCAGACCCGCACACCAAGCACTACCGCCGAATCTCCCAGCTCGTCCACAAATACCACCGGCTCCTCCTCCGGCAGTCTTGCCGCATCCTCCTCTGCCAGCTTTCGCAGGATTTCCTTTGCGGTACGGATATCCGCCTCATAGCTGATTCCAACCAGAATGTCCACTCTTCTGCGGTCCATATGTGAGACATTGGTAAGACTGCTGTTTGAAAGCGTGCCATTGGGGATTACGGTCATTTTATTGTCCGGCGCTAAGATTCTGGTATAAAAGACCGATATTTCCGCCACGATTCCCTCGCTTCCATTCACCACAATATAGTCTCCCACGCGAAAGGGTTTCAGCAAAAGAATCAGAATTCCACCTGCAAAATTGGACAGACTTCCCTGCAGGGCAAGTCCGATTGCCACACCGGCGGAACCGAGAACCGCAACTGCTGAGGTGGTGGCTATGCCAAAGAGCCCCATGATTAAGAAAATAAGCACCACATACAGACCATACTTTACCAATGGTGTCACAAACTGCTTGACACCCTCGTCTGTCCCTGCCCTGTCCAAAGACCTTCGCACCATTTTTACAATGGCTCGAATAATCTTACCACCAATGATATATATGACAATGGCAATTACCACCTGTAATGCAAAATTCAGAAGATCCGGAATCAGACCCTCAAGCCAGGTACGAAGCAGCCCCGGATTCTTTGCCACCTCCTGCAGCTCCTGCTGTGCATTGTTCAGCGCTTCCACCACCTCTGCAACCTCCGTTGCATTCTCATCCATACGACACTCCTCCTCTATGGCTCAATCTCATGGATAAATAGTCCGCTGCGCAGTTTCGGCTCAAACCAGGTGGATTTGGGCGGCATCAGCCTGCCTGCATCTGCCACGGCAAACAGCTCCGCAATGGAAGTCGGATACATGGCAAATGCTACAGCGCAGTCATCCTCACAGCGGCGCACCAGTTCTTCCATGCCCCGGATTCCTCCCACGAAGTCGATTCTTCCGTCTGTTTTGGGGTCACCGATTCCGAGTATCGGATGCAGCAGCCTGTCCTGTAAAATAGAAACATCCAATGCAGCCACCGGATCATCCACCGGAATATCTTCCTTCCGCACATGGCAGGAAAACCAGTGTCCCTCCATGTACATGGTAAACTCTCCCTTTTCTGTGGGACGTGTATCCTGCCGTCCGGTGATTTCTGACACATCAAAAATCTCTGACACTTTTTTCACAAAGCCCTGGAAAGAATAGCCGTTTAAATCTCTTATCACGCGATTGTAATCCATAATCATCAACTGGTCATCCGGAAACAGCACGGAAAGAAAATAATTGAATTCCTCCTCCCCTGTATAAGCCGGATGCTCTGCCCGGCGCATAAACCCTACCTTTACGGCAGAAGCCGCGCGGTGATGCCCGTCTGCAATATAGATTTCCTCCATCTGAGCAAAAGCAGCCCGGATTGCCGCAATATCATCCGCTTCCTCAATCACAAAGACACGGTGGCGGATTCCGTCTCCGGAAACAAAATCATATTCCGCCTCCCCCTGCTTCACACGGTTCACAATTTCATTGATTACCGCGTTGGAACGGTAGGCAAGGAAAATCGGTCCGGTCTGGGCACAGCAGCGGTCCACATGACGGATGCGGTCCATTTCCTTTTCTTCTCTGGTATTCTCATGTTTCTTGATGACCTGATTCTGGTAATCGTCAATGGATGCGCAGGCAGTAATACCGGTCTGCACTCTGCCGTTCATGGTCAGTTCGTAAATATAATAGCAGGGCTTTTCCTCCCGGAGGAAAGAACCGTCCTCCACCATCCGCCACAACAAGTCGTGTGCCTTCTCATACACCCTGTCATCATACATATCCACGGATAGCGGGAACTGGGTCTCTGCCCGGTCAATCCGAAGAAAAGATTCCTGATTCTTTTCCACTTCCTTTGTAGCTTCTTCTCTGTTATAAACATCATAAGGGAGGGCAGCAATCGCCGCTGCCTTCCCTCTCTGTGGTCTGATGCCTATAAATGGTCTGATTTCTGCCATTCCTTTTTGCACCTTTCTATTTTATTTTGCGAACCTTAAGTACGCCCTCTTTCTTTGCAAGCTGCTCTAACACCTCATCCGTCACCGGAGAATCCACATCCAGCAGTGCATAGGCATAATCGCCCTTTGACTTATTTGCCATACCTGCAATATTGATTCCGCTCTCTCCAAGAATCGTGGTATACTGGCTGATCATACCGCTGACATTGCGGTGCAGGATACCGATACGTCCTGCCGTTGTACATGCTCCCATGCTACAGTCCGGGAAGTTTACGGAGTGAACAATATTACCGTTCTCCATATAATCACGGATTTCGCGAACTGCCATAATCGCACAGTTGTCCTCGGATTCCGCTGTGGACGCGCCAAGATGCGGTGTCACGATACAGCCCTTTGCCCCTACCGTGGTGGGATTCGGGAAATCGGAGACAT
>JBJEJC010000081.1:0-12816 GCA_051877675.1 Roseburia sp.
GCTGTATTCCTATACACCGGGGGATTCCTATGGAATCTACTGCCGGATGGGGAGATAAGCAGAAAGTCTTTTTCTGCCTCAGAAAGCCTTCTTCCTGCCGCAGAAAGCGTTTAATTTTAGGAAACACTGGACACCTGGCAGGAATATAGGATATACTTAGGCAGTGAATCAGATGATTTCTTACAGATGGGAGAACGAAGATGGATAAGCTATATATTGTAATACCGGCATATAACGAGGAAGAAAATATTCGGCAGGTGATTGATGACTGGTATCCGGTGGTGGAGGCGCACAACGGTAACGGAGAATCGCGTTTAGTCATTATCGATGATGGAAGTAAGGATGCTACATACGCGATTATGCAGGAATATGCGAAAGAGCGTCCGCTGTTTGAGCCGGTAACAAAGCCAAACGGCGGGCATGGAGCAACGGTGCTGTATGGATATCATTATGCCTTGGAACATGGAGCAGACTACATCTTTCAGACAGATTCAGACGGGCAGACGCTGCCCTCCGAGTTTGAACCGTTCTGGGAGGAGCGAAATCAGCATGATATGGTGATTGGCTGGCGCAAGGGGCGTGAGGACGGAGCTTCCCGTGTGTTTGTGACAAAGACATTAAAGGCAGTGATCCGTGTATGCTTTGGCGTGAGCGTTCAGGATGCCAATACGCCATACCGCCTGATGAAAGCAGAGACTCTGCAGAAGTATATCGGGCTGATTCCTAAGGACTTTAATCTGTCCAATGTTATTATATCTGTTATTTTTGCCAAGAAGAACTGTGATGTGAAGTATATTCCGGTGACATTCCGTCCCCGTCAGGGAGGCGTAAACTCTATCAATTTAAAGAAAATCTTTAAAATCGGCGTGAATGCGCTGCATGATTTCCGTCAGATCAATAAGGCAATACGCTAGGAGGCAAGGATGATAGAAAAGGGAATGGAATTGCTGAGAAAATACAAATCTTTTATCATGTATGCGATTTTCGGCGTGCTGACCACGGTAATCAATCTGGCATCCTATTATGTGCTGTATAATATGCTCCACTGGAGCAATCTGGCAAGCACCGCACTGGCATGGCTTATCGCGGTGATTTTTGCATTTGCTACCAATAAGAAATGGGTATTTGACAGCCAGTCTATGGAATGGAAGGTTCTGCTGTACGAGCTTGTCACTTTTTTTGCATGCAGGCTTGCTACCGGGGTGCTGGATATGGTTGTGATGTTTGTCGCAGTGGATGTGATGGCATGGAATGAGATGCTGTGGAAATTACTCTCAAATGTAATTGTAATTATACTTAACTATGTTGCCAGCAAGCTGGTGATTTTCAAGAAAAAATAAGAAGTTTTTTGAGAATAGGTGGAATGGTATGACAAAAGATAAAATCTGGAGTTTTTTTTCAAAAGGGATAGTTGGCATATTTATACTTTTTTTCCTGTGCATTAATATTTTGGTTCTGTTTTTTTATAATGCTGTCGAATATAACTGTAAAAAAGAATTTATTTTGCCAAATATTGTACTGCTGTTGGCAGGTCTGATTCTTTTCTGCGCTTTCCTGGTGATATTTCGCAGGACAAGAGAGAAATTAGAAGCTCTGTTTTCAGAGAAAAAGTGGCTGATTTTTGTATTGTCGGCAGTGCTGCTGGTGGTTCAGGTTCTTATCTGCTATAATGCATATTTCATTACTGGATGGGATTCTTCCAAGTTATTGAATAATGCGTTTAGTATTTCGACTGGTCAGTATCAAAATATTGATAATGTATATTTTTCCAGATATACTAATAATACGGTGCTGTTGTTTATTTTTACGGTCATAACCAGCATTAGTCTGAGAATAGGAGCATCGAGTATTGTTGGAGCAGCGCTTTTGATTGCTGTGTTTCAGTGTGCGTTATCGACAGCGACGGCATATCTGTTGTTTCGGATAGTGGCGGATTATACGAAGTCATATGGGATTGCCTTCTGGACATGGATTTTTTATGTCCTTTTTATCGGTGTTTCTCCCTGGCTTTTTATTCCATATTCGGACTCTACCGGTCTCATCTTTCCGATATTGATATTACGGCTTTATCAATTGACCGGGAATGAGCGCTATGTAGGGGTAAAATGGTTTTTCATAGGGCTGGCAACGTTTTTTGGATTTAAAATCAAGCCGCAGACGGCAATTGTATTTATCGCGATTGTACTGGTGGAGCTTGTGTGCCTGCTGCGAAAAGAAAACCGTTTCAGAAAGATAAAAGAATTTCTCGTACATGCCATGGCGATTCTGCTGGCGGTGGCGCTGGGAACCCTGATATATCGGAGTATCATTTTCCCGGCAACACACATCTCGTTGAATGAAAACGGAAAGTTTGGTGTGTCCTATTTCCTTATGCTTGGGCTGAATGAAGAAACCAACGGCTGCTACAGTGCAGATGACGTGGGATTTGCAATGAGAATCGAGACAGTGGAGGAGAGGACTGACGCAGTTTTGGAGGAGGCAAAAAACCGTCTGAAAAATCTCGGCGCGTCCGGTCTGACTTTACATCTTATCAAAAAAGCACTGGTGAACTTTTCGGATGGGACATTTGCGTGGGGAGAAGAGGGCGGATTTTATAATCTGCTTTTGCCGGACCGGGCAGGCGGATTTTCTCCTTTGCTGAAAAATATATATTATGAGGATGGGAGCTTTTATTCTGCTTATACAGCACTGATGCAGATGTTCTGGCTGACGATATTATTCTTTATGCTGGGCTTGGTAATTGGCTTTAGGCATGAGTTGGATAAAAATATTATAGTGATAATTCTTGCAATTCTGGGGCTGGCGTTATTTGAGCTGATTTTTGAGGCAAGAGCGAGGTACCTGTTTGTGTATGCGCCATTTTTTATTATTCTTGCAATGGTCGGCGCACAAAGGATGATTGGCTGTTTACCCCGCAAATGCCGTGAGAAAACTATGTGATTCATGGAGAGAGCAAGAGAATGGATGAAGTTTATAACATTGTTGTGGCACCGAATGAAAAATATTTGCGGTATACTGCGGTTTTGCTGGAATCGATTTTTGAAACGAATCCGGAAAAGAAATTTCATATTTTTGTATTGTATTCTGTCTTGCCGCAGGCAAGAATTGATACGATGACGCAGTATGTGGAGGAGAAGGGTTCGAAGATAACCTTTCTCTGCGTAGACGAGAAAAAATACCGGGAGCTTCCTGCAATGGAGGAACGGATTTCTATTGAGACGTATTTCCGATTGGAGATACAGGACCTTCTGCCGGAGGATGTGGAACGTGCACTTTATCTGGATGGGGATATGATTGTGTGCTCCGACCTGGCGGAATTATATCATACCGATTTTGAGGGGAAATATATTGCTGCCTGCGGATTTTCACCGAAATGCGAGCAGGGGGACGAATTTAATGCGGGGATGATACTGTTCAACATGGCAAAGATGCGGGAAGATATCACCTTCGAAACCTACAGGAAGCTGACGGAAAAACTGGAAGACGGCTACTATATGGACCAGGGAATTTTAAATGAGCAGTTCGGGGCGGACGGAACCAAGTATGTCTGGAAGCAGAAGTATAATTTTACCTGTCCGTTTTATCGGAAATATAAAAAAGAAATACTGGGAATAAATCCGGAGTATACGCTGGAGGATGTTGTTGTAATGCATTTTACAGGACCGGGTATCCGACCATGGGAGGCACGTATTACTGGTAAGGAGTTTGCTTCACTTTCCAGACAGAATCTCATGGAGATTTTTGCTTCTCAGGGATATATTCTGGATGATTTATATATTGCTTTCCTGGAGAAATGGTGGAAGGCGGCGGAGGCTACACCGTTTTATGAAGAATTGCTGACGGAGATGTATGCAACGAAGAATGAAATACTGGAAAAGGTGCTTATGGCGGTTGCAGATTCCAGAGAATACCGGCTGGGACACCGGATTTTGAAGCTGCCGCGGGCAATAAAACGGAGATTCCGATAGAAGCACCGGCATTGTATGGTATGAGAGGTTTGTCATGGTTAGAATACTGAAAAAGTTTGGAATGCTGCTGACACATCAGCAGAAAAGAAAAATAGTACTGATTGTTATTTTGATGCTGATTGGTGCATTGCTGGAAACTATGAGCGTTTCAATGGTTGTACCACTGTTGACTGCACTGATGCAGGACGACTTTATGACGACGAACAGTCTGGTGCAGTGGGTGTGTGGTGTATTGTCAATTGAGGATTCAAAAACATTTATCATAGTGAGTATAGTTGCAATGATAGCTATATTTATAGTAAAGGACATCTTTCTGTTCTTTGAGTACTATGTGCAGACACGTTTCATCTGCAACAACCGTGTGGCAATCCAGCATCGTTTGATGGAAGTATACTTGCATCGTCCCTATGAATTCTTTTTAAATATCAATTCGGGAGAAATCATGCGGGTGGTGCGCAGTGATACATCCGGGACGTATAGTCTTCTTACAACGATAATGGGATTTTTTACAGAAGCCATTGTCGCCGTTGCATTGATTATCACAATTGTTGTGGTGGACCCGGCAATGGCGATATTTGTGGCAGCTATCCTTCTGGTGATGATGACGTTCATCTACAAGGTGGTTAAGCCTGTTTTGCGAAAAGCGGGAATCAATTCCCAGAAAAATAATGCGGCTGCAAATAAGTGGCTGCTTCAGGCTGTGTCCGGGGTTAAGGAATTGAAGGTGGCACATAAGGAAGATTTCTTTGTGGAGGAGTATTCACGCCATGCACAGTCTGCGGTGGAGTCCGAGAAGGTTTCAACGGTATTGAATAACGCCCCGCGTTTGATTATAGAAGCGGTTACAATCAGCGGAATGCTTGGATATATTGGAATATTGGTGTATTCGGGAAGAGAAATCAGTACATTGCTTCCCCAGCTTGGAGCATTTGCTTTTGCAGCGGTACGTCTTTTACCCAGTGCAAATCGTATGAGTGCGGCGCTGAATGCAATCGCATATTATGAGCCGCAGCTAGACAAGACCCTTGAGAATATCCGTGTGGCAGAGAAGTTTGAGCTGGAGGATAAGAATGATACGGTAAAGAAAGGGGCTTCCGGTGTTTCTATTACCTTAAAGCATGACTGTAAGCTCAATAAAGTCGATTTCAGTTATCCGGGGGGAGAAAAGAAGGTACTTGAGCATGCCGATATGGAGATCCCGGTTGGGAAGTCAATCGGTATTATCGGGGCGTCCGGAGCAGGAAAAACAACCGCAGTAGACATTCTTCTGGGATTGCTGCGGCCCCAGTCGGGGAAAGTGGAAGCGGACGGAAATGACATCTATGATGACTACGATGGATGGCTGTCGCATCTTTCCTATATTCCGCAGACCATCTATATGCTGGATGATACAATCCGCGCAAACGTTGCATTTGGCTTTAACGAAGAAGAAATCAGCGATGAAAAAGTATGGGAAGCGCTGGAAGAGGCCAGACTGGGAGACTTTGTCCGCGCCCTGCCGGAGCAGCTTGACACGACAATCGGGGAAAGAGGAGTTCGCTTATCGGGCGGGCAGAGGCAGCGAATCGGAATTGCAAGAGCGCTGTATACCAATCCGGAATTGCTGATTTTTGATGAGGCAACCTCGGCATTGGATGGAGAGACGGAAGCAGCTATCATGGAATCCGTGAACAGCCTTCACGGGAAAAAGACGATGATTATCATTGCACACCGGCTAACCACAATCAAAGAATGTGATATTGTATATCGTGTAGAGAATGGCAGAATAGAGAGAACAGAAAAAATAGATTAGAGGGGAACAGGGAATGGAACAACCGTTACTCAGTGTAATTGTTGCGGTATATAAGACCGAGGAATTTTTTGAAAGATGCTTAAACAGTCTCTTTGCATCGGAATATAAAAATCTGGAGATTTTACTGATTGATGATGGTTCACCGGACAATTGTCCAAAGCTTTGTGATGAATATGCCGGGAGGGATCAGCGGATAAAGGTGATTCATAAGGAGAATGGTGGCGGACACTCGGCAAAAAATCTTGGAATAGAGATTGCAAACGGGGAATACATTGCGATTTGTGATAATGATGATATGGTGCCGCCGGATGCGTATCGGCTGATGATGGAAAAAGCAGTTGAGACAAAGGCGGATGTCGTACGTGGAACTGTGCGAAGAACCTATTCGGATACGGGGGAGGAACGGCTGTTTTACCGAAACGCAGAGGATTCTTTCATGACGAAGCTGATTGGTTTTCAGGGGGCAATCTACAGGACTGCAATGCTCCAGGAAAACAAAATTAAGCTGGGACCCTTCAGACTGGGCGATGATATGTGCTTTATGAGTCAGGTGGTGCGGTATGCGAAAAATGTTCAATATATCGATGCAATCACCTATGAATACATGATTCGGCCTTCTAATTCCAAAGGCGCATCCGCAATACAGAATGCGAACAGGAATTTCCCTCATTATTATGATGATTTTTTGTGGAGAAACTGGGTGTTAAGTTATGTGGACAGCAATCCGGATATGAAAGAGCAGTATGGAAACCAGTTAGGACCGTTTTGCAAGGTGATTGATTCGAACTGGTTAAGCTATTCACAGGAGGAGAGGGAAAAATGCTTTGATGAGTTGAAACGTATGATTCAGCTTATCGATTGGGATAAACAGGATGTGAATCCTAAAGGATATCTGCAGATTGACGTAAAAAAACTTGCGGGAATGAATGAAGCAGCATTTACAAAATATTTAAAGCATCAATATCAGGTGGTACGACCGGTAAAGGAAAAAATCAAGAAAATTTTAGGAAGATAAGAAAATGAAAAATTATTTTGTAAGTTGGTTTTATGCGGAGCAGGTTGACGATGATAATTTCATGCCGTCAGCAGGCGGAAGAAGCAGCAGTACAGAGGTACAGGCGGTATACTGGAGATGCATCTACAACTTGTATAAAACGGCACTGCTTACCAATAAGAATGTTGTGGACGAATGGATTTTTGTTACAAATTTAAGCGAACTTCCGGTGGTGGACGGCGTGGATTTTAACCGTTTTTTTGCGGACAATCACATCCGGGTTGCAACCGTGGAATTGACCCGTAAGACACCGAAGAACTGGTCAGGTGCATGGCGTAATCAGTTCTATGTATTTGATATACTGGAATATTTGCAGCAGTTTGAAGGAAATTTTGTGATTCTTGATACGGACTGTGTGGTTCCGAGGTCTCTGGAAGGTCTGTACCGGGATGTGGAAAAGAACGGCGTTGTGGCATTGACCATTGATTATCCGGTGGACAAGGATGTGAATGGCTGCTCCGTGCTTGGTATGCGGGAAATCTATGAGGCATGCTTTGGCGGCAAAGCTCCGCAGGATCTTGTTTATTCCGGCGGAGAAATCTGTGCGGTGAATTCTGCCCTGGTTCCGGAATTGTTTGCGACTTTCGATGAAATCTGGAAGGTCAACTATGCGCGCTATGAGCAAAACCGCATGAAGCTTACGGACGAGGCACACCACCTTTCGCTAATTTATTATCATATGAACCGGCAGAACAATATTGGTGCCGGTTATACGAAACGTATGTGGACGGATTTAAAATGTGACACGGTGGAGAAGGCGGATGCTGCTCTTGCAATATGGCATCTGCCTGCGGAGAAGAAGTTCGGTCTGCAGACCTTATTCTACCGGCTTTTGAAGAAAAATGAAATGAACCAGGAACAGGTTCTGGCGCTGTGCAATCAGATAGTCTGGGTGACAAAGCCGCGCTTTATGCGCAAACTGCGCTGGTATTACCGGTATGGACTTCTTAAGCTGAAAAAAATGGGGCGCAGGGACTCAAAATAGTCAGAGGACTTTGAATGAAAATGCGTGGAAAAGAGTGTAGACATGGATATTAAGGCACTGATAATGGATGTGGACGGCACCCTTACGGATGGAAAAATTTATATGAGCGCCACGGGAGAGGCGGTAAAGGCTTTTGACGTGAAGGATGGCTACGGAATAGCCAATCTTTTGCCGGAGTGTGGAATTGTTCCTGTGATTATTACAGGCAGAAAATCAGAGATTTTATTGCGGCGATGTGAAGACCTGAAGATTACCCATGTATACCAGGGGGTTTCCGATAAAGCGGCAAAATTTGCAGAAGTGCTGGAGAAACTGGGAATTTCAGGAAAACAGGTGGCTTACATTGGAGACGACCTGAATGATCTGGAGTGTATGGAACTGGCGGGTGTGACGGCCTGCCCGTCAGACGCAGTGGAAATAATAAGGGAGAAAGCGGATTTCTGCTGTAATTTTCCCGGAGGAAAGGGTGCTGTGCGGGAGTTTATCGACTGGCTGTACATGCATGCAAAAGCATAACTGTTTCACCATTTCTTGCGGTATTCGGAGGCGGTAGTGCCCTCTAACTTGCGGAAAACTTTATTAAAATAACTTGCATCACCGATGCCGGAGAGCATGGCAATCTCCTCAATGGAGGAATTACTGTAACGCAGCAGCTCTTTGGCATGGGTGATTTTTTTTGCCAGGATATACTGGATGATAGTCACACCGAACTCCTTCTTGAATTCCCGGCTGAGATAATATTTACTGATGAAAAACATCTGGGAAAGCTGATCCAGAGAAATGTCCTCTGCATAATGTTCGTCCAGATAAGAGACAATATTTTTCAGCTTTTCTTTTAACTGGGAATCGGCAGGTGCCTGATCCGGCTCCGTGGAGAGAATCGTAAGCACGTTTACAATCTGCTGGGAGGTTAAAAGCTCAGTGTTCTCCGTACGGGCTTCATTTAAGGCAAGGATGCTGTCAATGCCGCTGATGAGCTCGCCAAGACGCGCCGGGTGCATATGCCAGGTGCCGTGCTCCGCAAAATAGTCATAATAGGCAGCAGCCTGGCAGCCGTTAAAATGAATCCACAGAAGCTCCCAGGGGTTGGATTCACTGCTGATATGGGAATATTCCAGCGAACAGTCCATGTAGAAACAGTCCCCCGGAAGTGCTAAGTGGGTTTCCATGATGGTGCCAGAGCCGGACTTCTCCGGTATTTCTGACAGGGAGCCGGAGAAAGTCTGTGGCTTTCCGGAACGTCTGCCCTGCGCTGCGGGAACCGCGTAGGAAACTTCGCCCTCGCCGGATAAGACAATCATAAACAGATAGGAATCCAGCCCGCATCTGCTGCTCAAATGAGGTCTGCGGCTTTTTAAATAGCCCGCCTCCTGCAGGTAGAAAAAGTGCTGCCTCGCGAAGGCAGAGGGAGTGTTGATGACCCGTTTGGTGCTGGTGACATCGGAAGTTTTATATTTTTCAAAGAAAGTCTGTTTCATGGCGCTGCTCCTAATGAAAAAACAATTATGATAGCAATATAATACTATTTTTGGGCAAGATATTCAATTGTATTACCGTAAAAATTGCGCTATTCTTACAATCGGTCATTGAAGAAGACAGAAAAATTCTGGGGAATAGGAAATAGCAAAATTGTTATAAAATCGAAAAAAGGAGACGAGTATGAGCAAAAAAGCATTGATTACAGGTGTGACAGGACAGGATGGAAGCTATCTGGCGGAGCTCCTGTTAGAGAAGGGCTATGAGGTACATGGCATGGTTCGCCGTTCCTCCACGGAGAAACGGGAACGGATTGACCATCTGAGCGGAAATCCGAATTTCTTACTGCATTACGGAGATCTGGCAGATTCCATGAGCCTGGTGAAGATTATCGGCAGCGTGCGTCCGGATGAAATCTATAACCTGGCTGCCCAGTCCCATGTACAGGTCAGCTTTGATGTGCCGGAGTACACGGCGGACGTAGTGGCAACCGGAGTACTGCGCGTTCTGGAGGCGGTGCGTGTCTGCGGTCTGGAGAAGACCTGCCGGATTTATCAGGCATCTACTTCCGAATTATACGGGAAAGTGGAGGAAGTGCCGCAGCGTGAGACCACGCCGTTTCATCCCTACAGTCCCTATGCGGTGGCAAAGCAGTACGGCTACTGGATTGTAAAGGAGTACCGCGAGGCATATGGGATGTTCTGCTGCTCCGGTATCCTATTTAACCATGAGTCCGAGCGCCGTGGAGAGACTTTTGTCACCAGAAAGATTTCCCTTGCAGCGGCAAGAATCGCCCAGGGCAAACAGGAGAAGCTGTATCTTGGGAATCTTTCCTCCCTGCGTGACTGGGGCTATGCGAAGGATTACGTGGAGTGCATGTGGCTGATTCTCCAGAACGATAAGCCGGAGGATTTCGTCATTGCTACCGGAGAACAGCATTCTGTGCGGGAGTTCTGCGAGTATGCGTTCCGGGAAGCCGGCATGGAGCTGGAATTCAAAGGCGAGGGACTGGATGAGGTCGGCATTGACAAGGCAACCGGCAGAGTTGTGATTGAAGTGTCACCGGAATTCTACAGACCGACCGATGTAGTGAATCTGTGGGGAGACCCCACCAAGGCGAAGACGGAACTGGGCTGGAATCCCACCAAGACCACCTTCGAGGAGCTGGTTAAGATCATGGTGAAGCATGACATGGCATTGGTGGCGAAGGAGTAGAACGGTAGAACAGTAGAACAGGGACGTAGGATGCTTTAAATTGGGGACGTAGCATAAATTAAAATATCCTACGTCCCCAATTTAAAGTATCCTACGTCCCCGATTTCAGGAGGAAAAGAAAATGATGGAAAAAAATGCGAAAATATATGTTGCCGGGCACCGCGGAATGGTAGGTTCCGCCATTGTCCGCCAGTTGGAGAAGCAGGGCTATCACAATATTATTACAAGAACGCACAAGGAATTAAACCTTTGCCGTCAGGATGAAGTGGAGAAGTTTTTTGCGGAGGAGAAACCGGACTATGTATTCCTTGCGGCTGCCAAGGTGGGCGGCATCGTGGCAAACAGCGAGGCTCTGGCGGATTTCATGTATGAGAACATGATTCTGGAGATGAACGTGATTCATTCCGCATGGCAGAATGGCTGCAAAAAGCTGATGTTCCTTGGTTCATCCTGCATCTATCCCCGGATGGCACCCCAGCCCATGAAGGAGAGCTGCCTGCTCACCAGTGAACTGGAGAAGACAAATGAGGCATATGCGCTGGCAAAAATCAGCGGGTTAAAATACTGTGAGTTCTTAAATCGCCAGTATGGAACCGACTATATTTCCGTGATGCCCACGAATCTTTACGGACCAAATGATAACTATCATCCCACCCACAGCCATGTGCTTCCGGCGTTGATTCGGCGCTTTCATGAAGCGAAGGAGGCAGGACTTAAGGAGGTCACCTGCTGGGGAACCGGCACGCCGCTGCGGGAGTTTTTGTATGTGGATGATCTGGCGGATGCCTGCGTATATCTGATGAATACCTACAGCGGAAATGAGACCGTAAATCTCGGAACCGGAAAAGAACTGACCATCAAAGAACTGACGGAACTTGTGGCGAAGGTCATTGGCTATGAAGGGGAAATCAAATGGGATACCACGAAGCCGGACGGAACGCCGAGAAAGCTTCTTGATGTCAGCAAGTTAGAGAGCCTTGGCTGGAAATACAAGACAGAGCTTGAGGACGGAATCCGTCTTGCCTATGAGGACTTTTTAAACAATCCCATGCGGGCAGAACGATAGAGAAAAAAGAAACGGAAAGGGACAGACAGAGCATATGAATATTGTTCTATTATCCGGGGGGAGCGGAAAGCGGCTGTGGCCGTTATCCAATGATATCCGGTCCAAGCAGTTCATTAAGATTTTTCGGAAAGCAGACGGGGAATATGAATCCATGGTGCAGCGGGTGTACCGCCAGATCCGTGAAGTGGACCGGGAGGCAAAGGTGACGATTGCCACCTCAAAATCTCAGGTTTCCTCGATCCATAACCAGCTTGGGCAGGAGGTCGGAATCAGTGTGGAGCCGTGCAGGAGAGACACCTTTCCGGCGATTGCCCTTTCGGTGGCATATCTCCATGACGTGCTGCAGGTGCCGGAGGAGGAGACGGTTGTAATCTGCCCTGTGGACCCCTTTGTGGAAACCGAATATTTTAAGGCGCTTAAAAATCTGTCAAAGCGTGCCGGAGAGAGTGATGCCAACCTGGTGCTGATGGGAATCGAACCTACCTATCCGAGTGAAAAGTACGGCTACATAATCCCGGAGGGAAAAGAGCAGATCAGCCGTGTGTCCATGTTTAAGGAAAAGCCCGATGCGGCTACTGCGGAAGCCTATATTTCCAAGGGTGCACTCTGGAACGGCGGTGTATTTGCATTCCGTCTGGGCTATGTGCTAAAGAGAGCCCATGAGCTGATTGAATTTACGGATTACGCAGATCTTTTTGCAAAATATGATACTTTGCAGAAAATCAGCTTTGACTATGCGGTGGTGGAGCATGAGCCGGATATCGAGGTGATGCGGTTCGCCGGGGAGTGGAGAGACTTAGGAACCTGGAATACCCTGGTCGAAGCCATGGAAGGCAATTGTGTGGGCAAGGCGATGCTGAATGAAAACTGTGAGAACGTGCACGTCATCAATGAGCTGAATGTGCCGGTGCTTTGCATGGGCTTAAAGGATGTGGTCGTCGCGGCAAGCTCGGAGGGAATTCTTGTGTCGGATAAGGCTCAGTCCAGCTATATCAAGCCCTATGTGGATGAGATTGACCAGCAGATCATGTTTGCAGAAAAATCCTGGGGAAGCTTTCAGGTCATTGACATCGGAGAGAGCAGCCTTTCCATAAAGGTGACGTTAAATGCGGGGCATAGCATGAATTATCACAGTCATGAGCACCGGGATGAGGTGTGGACCGTCGTTTCCGGAAAAGGGACTGCCGTCGTAGACGGAGAGAAGCGACAGGTGGCATTAGGAGATGTGATTATGCTTCCAGCGGGTTGCCGCCATACGGT
>JBJEJC010000082.1:0-12789 GCA_051877675.1 Roseburia sp.
CTATCAGCTTTTTTCCTGTTTTTCTCATTTCAGTATCACCATATCCCCCTCTGACAGCCCGCCTGTGATTTCCACCTTTTCTTTGCCCTCCAGACCTGTGGTAATCCATTTTGTTTCCCAGACATTATTGTCACTGATTATGTATACATAAGGCTTGCCGTCTGCCCTATGAACCGCATCCTTCGGCAGAGTGAGCACCTGTGTATGTTCCTCCAGAAGCAGTCTGATGCTTCCAAGCGCCCCCACACTCAGATTCTGATTCTCCGTCTCGTCACAAAGTGCAAACTGCATCATTTCCGTCCATTCACTCTTTTTATATGGCACTACCAGACAACTATCGGAACGTCCGCTAACCAGAAGTTCCACCGGCTGCCCCTCTTCAAAATAATCCGCATATTCGATCTGGTCCGAGCAAAAGGTACATTCCCCGATATCCATAACAGAGATGACCTTCTCCCCGGCAATGGAGGACGTTCCCTCCAGATTTTCCTTCACATAGGCAACGGTTCCGTCTATCCCTGCATAAATATACTGCTGCCTTTTCTCTGTCTGAAGCTCTGCCAGCTTCTGCGTTAATACCGTAATGCTGTCCTGGTAATCCTCTATCTGATATTCATAATTCTGCCGGAGGTCAGCGAGGGATTCCGCATAGCTTTCCTTTTCTTCCGCAGTCATTGTGGATTCGTCATTTGTCTTTTCCATTCTTTCTATTGCAAAATCCCGGTCTTCCTGCGTCTGCCGGAGCAATATCTGACTGCGTTCCAGCAGATACTGCGTCTCTGCCAGGCTTTTATCCACATTTCCGAGGTCCAGCTCCGCTAACATCTGCCCTCTTTGTACCTTGTCTCCTTCCTCCACGTAAATACTTTTTATTTTTTTGCCGCTGAGTTCAAAGCATAACTCTTCCTCGTCTGCCTGCTGGTATACACAGTCAATTTCCTGCGTAATCTGTATGTCATCCCTGGTTACCGCAACCAGCAGATAATCCGCTTCCTCCTGCTCCTGCGACTTCTCCAAGATTACAAGCTCCTCGCCACCGGTCTCGGTCTCTCCGCAGCCCGTCAGTCCGCACAGTCCAAGCCATACAACCCCTGCCAGCAATGCTCCCCCACAACCTCTTTTCACTGTCTGCCCCTCCCATCCTCGTATATACTTATTCTAGCCGACTTCCTTTTTCATTCCTAATGAGATATTGCTTTCTCCTTCCCATTTATTGCGAATCACACAAAAATGAACCGTTGCATAAAAAATATCTGCGTATTTTTCATGCAACGGTTCATTTTGTAGCTGTGTGCGGGCTACGGCCACACACCTTTTCGGGGCTTATTTACTGTAATCACCTTATGTGCTTCCAGATTTGTTGTTAAGAGAAACCGAACCTCGTCCCTGCATTCCGGCTTCGCAAAATAGTAGGCGTAGGTATCTATCAGAAGGAATATGTTTGCGGTTCTTCCCTCCAGTTTAAAGTTATGGAATCCCATAGGTACATACTTCTCCCAGATTGCCTCCGGTGATATGTGGGTAGGATAACCTTTTATCACAGACAGTGACGCATTCTCTCCATATTCGCAGTACCATCTCGGAACCGGAATCTGCTTGTCTGCCGGTATTTTCCTGTTCTTTAACGTAATCATCTCCTGCTTTGCCATAAAACGGTAATGCTCCCCCCGGCGTGGGCACTCCGGTCTGCAGCAGCAGTTTACCAGCAGTTCACAGCGCTCCTTATCCTTAATCTGTTCCAATTTGTCAAACTGATTGTTTAGATTGTAATCCAGCACAACCAGCCTGTAATCCTTTTCCAGCTCTGCATTTAACGCTGCCATGTCTTTGATTTCCTTACAGGTCGAGCTTGTAATGGGAAATGCCGGATAATTCTCTCTGATATACTTCTCCAATATTTCAGAGACCACAATTACCTCATTCTGCCCGTTGTCCGCCGCCTGCATACAGAAATTGCAGTACTCATCTGTAAGGTCATGCTCGGTGAGCAGTGGATTGGTATACGTGAAACGGACTGCAATTCCCTTTGCGTTGATTGCCGAAATCACACTTCGTATATACCTGGCATCACACTGGTCTCCGCCGCTGTACCTGCCGCCGTTCCATTTCGAAGTCGGGAATTCCCCGAACATAGACGCAATCTCTATCCCCTCACGAAACAACTGCGGTGATTCCTCCAGCAAATTCACAAGGAGCATATTCAATGGAAAATTGTACCGCAATCCCGGTAAATGAAAACGCACCTTCATGTTTTCTTCCCCCTTATATAAATTGAAACCATCCAAAATCAAACTGACTTCCCGGCATAAATATAAACGATACCTGCTTTCGTCCGCTTATCCGTTCCAGCGAAAACTCCTGCACCTCAAACGAATCGCAGTGCCGAAATTCAATAATCTGCCGGTTCTCCTTCTCTCCATCCCAGAAACGAATATGAATGGTATTTTTCTCGTTCCGTGTTCTGCCGTAAAGCCGGATTCCTGTCATTCCCTTCTCCCCGAAATCCATATCCGTAAATTCCAGAGTAACGTTATTTCCGATATCCATAACCCCGTCCTTCGTCACACGCAGCTGGTCGCCATAAATGCTCTGGCTTTGGTTTGCCGCAAGTTTCTCAAATGCCTTCGGGTATTCCTTAAACACAAAGCCCTTCAGATGGATTTTCTGATGAAGCTCAAAATACAGATCATGGACTCCCTTCAGGCGTTCCGGGAGCATATATGTCTCCTCCTGGTAGGTATTCCAGATTGACGGTTTCTCATATACCGCGGTAAGCAGCAGCCTGCTCCCTTCCTCCTCCGGTTTCCCGTCCCAGATTCCGATTGGCGTTCTCACTCCGCCAAGTTCAAACACCGGCAGGGTAATACAGTCGGAACCTGTCTCGCCAAAGTCAACTCCGCAAAAGCCCACAACTGACCTGCCGTCTCTTGCGGTTGCCACTCCGTGCTCATTTCCGTTTCCGATTTCTCCGACAGAGTCGTTATAAAGCCCTCCGGTTACCAACCGATACGGGTTGAAATACAGGGTTCCCATTCCCGTTGTACAGAAGTCATACGAAGAAATGACCTTTGCCTGCGGCGCCCCGTTTGTGGTGTAAACCCGAAGCCGGAATTCACCGTCTCCCTTTGCTCTCACCTTAAGACAGGCAGCAATTCCCTTTTCCCGTTCCTCACCGGAGATGGGAATTTCCTGCAGCTGGGCCAGGTCGGAGGGAATTCCCGCATTTGACACAATTTCATAACACAGCTTCTGTCCGGATGCCCGTTCCGGCAGAACTCTTACTTTTATCTCCGCTTCGCCGCATTCCGGGTTCAGATTCCTTGGTCCATTACAGCAAAGCTCGATTTTGCGTGCCCAGGGTGCTTCCTCCGTGTTCCCGGCTTCTTCCGAAATATGCACACAAACCAGACCCTCCTCCCCCGTTGTCTCAAGAATTGCCAGCAACTTCCCGCTAAAAAGCCTCCGGCTATCTCCCTTGTAGGAATCGTAGTCCGTACTGTCACCGTTATCCAGTCCAAGCAGCCTGCCCTCACCCGAAACCTGTACCCGTACACGATTGTTGGCATTTTCCACCGGATGCCCCAAGCTATCCTCCATACCGATTTCAAGAAAAAGCAGTTCCTTTTTCTCTGTCCTAAGCTCAAGCCGGTATGCCGGAAGTGTGCCGCACGCCCCGGTCTGCTCCAACCCGGCAGTCTCCTCCTGTCTGCGCCTTAAACCGTCTGCCCGGATAAGGTGCTCCGGATAGACGGTTCCATCCGCACGGAGACACTGAGCCGTGATACGCTCCGGTTCTCCAAAGGATTCCCGCGTCTCTCGCAAAAGCTCCTCTCCCGCCTCGTCATAGGCAACTGCTGTTATATCTCCCGGCATATAACCAATCCGGTAGTCTGCCGTAAGCGTGTCTCCATGCTCATGATCAATTGCTTTCTTCCCCATGGAAATGCCGTTTCGGAACAATTCCACAACCGGTGCATTGGAGGTAATCCGCACATCGACGGTCTGCCCTTCATTGAAATCCCAGTAGGGGAAAAGATGAAGCACCGGCTTTTCCCTCCGGTCTGTCCACTCTGACCTATAGATATAGTAAGAATCCTTTGGAAAGCCTGCGGTATCCGCCTGACCCAGATAGGAGTTCTTGGTATGATACGGAGTGGGTTCTCCGATATAATCCATGCCACTCCACAGAAACTGCCCCATGGAATACGGGTGATCCCGTTCCGCAATAATGCACGCCTCCGGGCTCTTTGCGCCCCAGCTTGTGGTACTGTTGCCCAGTGCAGAGCACTGCTCATCGATATCCGCAAGCACCGACTGTCTGAAGGGGAAATGATAGATTCCCCGGCTCTGTACGGTGGAGGCAGTCTCGCTTCCGTAGATCACCCAGTCAGGATGTGCCTTATGGTGGGCATCATAATATTTTTCGGAATAATTATAGCCTGCGATTTTCACCAGATCTGCACAGTTCTGGGTGTTTTCCCAGGGCATGAAATTGGAACCGAATGTAACCAGACCGTTTTTTCTGAAATCATGGCGATACACTTCCGCCATCAGAAGACCGGTGAGTTCTCTGCCCCGCTCCCCGGCATGCATATCATAAATCTCATTGCCAATGCTCCAAAATGCGAGGGACGGATGATTCCTGTCACGTCTTACCCAGCTTGCCACATCCCGTTTCCACCAATCCGGGAAAAAACGGGCATAGTCATAAGGGTTCTTGGGTTTCTCCCAACAGTCAAATGCTTCGGAAACCACCAGAAATCCCATCTCGTCTGCAAGCTCCATCAATTCCACCGCAGGCATATTGTGCGCGGTCCGGATTGCATTTGCCCCCATTTCCTTCATCAGCGTCAACTGACGCCTTATGGCATCCTTCTTTACCGCAGCCCCCAGCGCCCCCAGATCATGGTGCAGACACACGCCGTTTAATTTTCTCTTTTTGTGATTCAGGAGAAAACCCCTCTTCGGGTCCACTTCGGTGGTTCTGCAGCCAAAGCGCACTTCTTCCTCTTCGAGCCTGTTTTCCCCGGCATATAACCGGAGACATGCGGAATACAGGTTGGGATGCTTTGGCTCCCAGGTTCTCGCATTCGCGATAAAGAACGAAAAGTTCGCCGTCTCTCCATTCTTCCTAAGCACCACAGACTGTTTGCTGCCTTCTATGCAGCAGCAAACCTCCATCCCTGCTGCGTTCTCCGTTTCCACAGACACCAGAATCTCATACCCATTTTCCTTCTCTTCTGTACTGATATAAATGCCGTCCGAAACGAAATGTGCCCGGTGCACCCTTTTGAGCCATACATTCCGGTAGATTCCTGCTCCGGAATACCATCTGCTGTTTGGATGACGCACATGCACACCCACAAAAATCTCATTCCAGCCATCCACCAGTTGTTCCGTAATCTCCGCTTCAAATGTGGAATAGCCGTATTTCCATTCCATCACCTTCGTTCCGTTTACATAGATTTCCGAATCCATGTAAACCCCCTCGAAGCGCAGTATGTAGAGCATATCCTCTCTCTTTTTGCAAAACAGCTTCTTCCGATACCAGCCGGAGCAGTCCTCATAAAAGAACGCGGTGTCATAAATCTGCCAGTCATGCGGCAATTCTACTGCCGCAAAGTCATCCCCCCGCCCCAACGTCTCCTCATAGGTCGTGCCGAACGGGAATTTACAAAATTCCCAGCCCTCTGTAAACAACTCCTTTTCTGCCATATCTTCCCACCCCGCAAACGACATTTTCAATAAATTCTGTAATTTCCACTCAGTGCCAGAAATGCAAAGAAATAAAGGCAGTTGTCATAGTATCTTCTATCGCCGGTGCGAAGCGGTGTCTCCCAGAATTGTCTTACGCAGGAACGTGCATTCTCACCGCCTCCCGCAAGGCTCGCCTGTGCATTGGTTGCAATGATTGCTACCGGATGCAGTGCTTTTTCTTCCAATACCGTTCCGTCTATCTCATAAATTCTGTCCCGCTCATCTTCCCTTAATGTCTCACAGAAAAATTTCTGTAATTTCTCCGCTTCCTTGCGCTCCCACTCGTCGGCGCTAAACCACTCATAATCCAGGGCAATGTTCGCAATTGTGCGGTAGGCATCACTGTAATACCAGTCGTGCCTTCCACCCCAGATTTCCCTTCCCTCTGTGTAGGGAGTGCCATCGTACTGTGCGTACTCTGCGCAGAGTCCCGTCACCGGATGGCACGCCTTTTTCCAGTATGCCCTGCTTTCCCTGGCAGCATCCAGAAAGAATTGTCTGTCCTCCTCATAAGCCCAGCGTCCAAACAATTCATAGAAATGAGGAAGATGGTAGGAGGGATCAGAGAAATCTACGTCCGTAATAAACCGGATCAGCTTCCGCTCCGGGTCCCACATGGCTCTTCCCGGTGTACCGTTCTCCCCTTTATGAATCATGGTATGTAATAATTCCTTCGCCTCTCTGCTGTACGCAAAGATTCCTTCGCCGTCCCCCCATCTGTGGGAAGCAAAAAAAAGTGCCATGGCAAAGAATTCTTCTCCGTCCGGTGCCGGTCCGTAGGCATTTTTCGTACCGTCCGTCTGACAGGACCATGCAAAATACCCCTGATTATCCCCTTCTTCCATGTACATATAGGTTCTTGCCCATTTCCAGAGACGGTCAAATTCTTCCTTCCGATCCATCTGGACACACATCATCATGCCGTAGGACATTCCCTCTGTCCTTGCATCATGATTTCCGGTATCTTCCATATAACCCATATCCGTTCCTGCCGTATGGAAAATACGTTCCTCCTCTGTTCCGTAAAACAGTGTCCGGAAAATCTCTTCTTTTCTCTGTTCAATCTCCTGCTTCGAATACCCTGCCTCTGCGAAAACGTTGCGATATTCCCCTGTAAAAAATGCCCCTCTGCTCATGTGCACCTTCCTCTTTCTTTCCTCTTACAATTCCAACGTAAGACATGCCGGGCTCTTGCCTGTCAATTCCCTGCTCCTTGCATCCGGCTGCTGTCCTCCGATATAGATCTGATAGGTTCCGCTGCGAAGCTTTTGCTTTCCCTCTGCATCAAAAAGCAGGAATGCTTTCTTATCCAGCGCAAACGCAAGTTCCTTCGTCTCTCCCGCCTTTAACGGCACCTTTATGATTTTCTTCAACTGGGGATTGGGTGCATCCTCTCCCGGCGCCTTTACATACACCTGAACCGTTTCCGTGCCTTCCATGGTTCCCCGGTTTGCAACGGAAATGCTTATGTGAAGCTGATCCTCTTCATCAAACTGCTCTGTGTGAAGCGCGACAGCTCCGTATTCGTATTCCGTATAAGATAAGCCATAACCAAACGGATAAAGTGCTTCGTTTCTCATATAACGGTAGGTTCTGCCCTTCATGGAATAGTCTTCAAAATCCGGCAGTTCCTCTGTGGTCTTATAGAAGGTTACCGGAAGCCTCCCCTCCGGATTCGCCTCTCCGAACAAAATCCTTGCGATTGCGGTTCCGCCCTGTGCTCCCGGATACCAGCCCTGAAGAATGGCATCCAGATTCTCTTCCTCCCAGTTCACCGCCATTGCACTTCCGGACAGCAGGACAAGAATGACCGGTTTCCCGCTTTCCTTTGCAACCTTAATTATGTCGTGCTGCAGTCCCGGCAGATTCAGGTTCGGTTTATCCCCGCTTCCGTACTCGTTTCCGGTATCGCCCTCCTCTCCTTCCAGGGTGGCATCCAGTCCCATCACTGCAATCACCACATCACTTGCCTCGCATACGCCGCGGACCTCTGCCTCCCTGTCGTTTGCCATTGCAAGTCCGCTTGTACGATCCTTGTAGAGATGGCAGCCCTCCGAGTACAGCACCCGAACCTCGTCCCCGACATAATCCTGGATTCCTTCCAGTACAGTCACATAGCGGGAAGCAGTTCCCTCATAATTTCCCACCAGTGCAGCTCTGCTGTTCGCATTGGGACCAATCACTCCGATGGTATGAAGTTCCTTCTTATTCAACGGAAGAATATTGTCTTTATTTTTCAGCAGTACAACAGAGCGCTCAGAAACCCGCTCGTTTAAGCTGCGCATCTTGGGCGAATCCACAACTTCATACGGAATCTCATCGTAAGGATTCTTTCCCTTCTCATCGAACACACCGAGCTTCATGCGGGAGGTAAACAGACGAACCACTGCTTCATCCAGCCGTTTTTCATCCACCATCCCCTCCTGCACCGCCTGTGTCAGGTAGGTAAACAATACTCCGCAGTTTAAGTCACAGCCGCTGTTCATCGCCAGTGCAACCGATTCCAACGCCGTACAGGTCACATGGTGTCCTTCATGAAAATCCTTGATTGCCCAGCAGTCCGAGGTGACATGCCCGTCAAAATCCCACTCCTCTCTTAACAGGTCTGTAAGAAGGCGCTTACTTCCGCAGCAGGGTTCTCCGTTCGTCCTGTTATAAGCCCCCATCACAGTCTCCACACCAGCCTCCTCGACACACGCCTGAAAAGCCGGCAGATAGGTTTCTCTCAAATCCTGTTCATTTACCCTGGCATCAAATTCATGCCGGAGACTTTCCGGTCCGCTGTGTACTGCAAAATGCTTTGCACACGCCGCGACCTTCAGATAATTCTCATCATGCCCCTGTAATCCCTCGATATATCTCACGCCAAGGCGGCTGGTCAGATACGGGTCCTCACCAAACGTCTCATGTCCTCTTCCCCATCTGGGATCGCGGAAAATATTCACATTCGGTGCCCAGAAGGTCAGCCCCTTATAAATATCCGTGTCATTCCCCTTCTGCTGCATATTGAATTTCGCACGTGCCTCCGTGGAGACCGCATCTCCAATCTGCTCCAGCAAATCCTCGTCAAATGTAGCTGCAAGTCCGATTGCCTGCGGAAATACCGTGGCTGTTCCCGCTCTTGCCACGCCATGCAACGCCTCATTCCACCAGTTATACGCCTTGATTCCGAGCCGCTCGATTGCCGGTGCCTGATAAAGTGTCTGGGCAACCTTTTCCTCCAGTGTCATCTGCGCAACCAGCGCTTCCGCCTTCTGTCTGTATTCTTTTATCTTCTCTTTATTATGAGCCAAATCCATACCCCGAACTCCCCTTCCTTATATTTTTCCAATGTATGTGCCCATCATAGCACTTTTTTCCCTTCTTTCCTACTTATCACTTGCTGTCCATTCCTCAGATATTGCGAAATTGGATTTCTTCTGTATGACAGTCCCATAAAACAAAAACTGCCCTCCGCAGACCAGTTCTGCAGAAAGGGCAGTTTTTCCTTTAGACCTTATTTATTTTTTACGCCTGATACGCTTCATTCTTAAAAACCACACCGCGCACCTTTGCCAGCGCATTTAACAGGATTGTGCCTAATACGCAGCAGCAAATCACCTCTCCGGCTCCTACCGTCAGCATATAGAAGGGGATGGAGAAGTCCTTTCCGTCCCACATCCAGACCAGTCCGTAAGCATAGCGGAGTACCCACGGAATAATCAGGATATTGGCAATCACCGGTGGCAGTGTACATAAAAACCTGTGTTTTCTCAGAAGATAGGTTCCGATTGCGCCAAGCAGGGTGGCAAGGCTTCCGAACACCACATCGTAAATCGCAGCTCCCGTCAGTAAATTTGCCAGAAGACAGCCGATGGCAAGCCCCGGAATCGCTGCCGGTGTAAAAAACGGTAAGATGGTAAGTGCCTCAGAAATCCGTACCTGAATGGCTCCGGATGCGAGATTGAATGCGCTGATAAAATAGGTCAGCACCACGTAGATGGCAGCAATGAGCGCCGCCTGGACGATAAATAATACCTTTTTGTCTCTCATATTTTGTTCTCCTTTAGTTTTGTTTTACGTGTGGAAGGTCTCGAACACACGGCTTTGGAAAAATCCTGTTAGCCTCGACTTTTCCAAATGCTTATTATACCGAAAAAAGGAAGAATGTCAAGACATTCTTCCTTTCCCTGTAAATACGTTCCCCTCAGCTCGGGTCTCCGCCCTCCTGGGCAATGATGCTCCGGAGCTGATTTGTTTTCTCCATCAGAATCTGATCTATCTGACCCTTTGTCACGTTATCGACCTGATCTGCATTCAGCCCATAGGAACCCGAATAGGAACCGGTAGTCTCATTGTAATTCTCCTCCTGCTCCGCCACCTCTCGCAGCGCCGCTTCAATCTGCGCCTGCTTTTTGGCTTCGCTCTCCTCCGCTTCCGCCTCCAGACGCTGGAGAATCTCCTCCGCTTTCTCCATCTCCTGCTCCTCTTTTGTCCTGGGGATATAATTCACATTCCAGAATTTGACGATGCTGTTATGCATACGTTCCTTCTCATTTCTCTCATCGATCAAATCTTTCATAATCACTACCTCGTTCAGATGATTACTGTTTTGTTAATTTGATTATACCATAATTCTCCATTGAAAAATAGTTTTCTTTTGCATAAATCCATGGAAAATGAAGCATCCTTTTGTATGAAAAAGCCTACTACAACTAAATTCCGGAGGACCAACCATGGCTTCATATAAAGTAGAAATCTGCGGTGTCAACACCGCCACCCTTCCCATTCTGAAAGAGGAGGAAAAGGAAGCTCTTTTTGCCCGCATCAAGCAGGGGGATAAGGAGGCAAGGGAGACCTATATCAAGGGGAATCTCCGCCTGGTTCTAAGCGTCATCAAACGCTTTGGAAACAACCACGAAAATGTGGATGACCTGTTCCAGATCGGCTGCATCGGACTCATCAAGTCCATTGACAACTTCGACCCCACCATGGGTGTCAAATTCTCCACCTACGCAGTCCCCATGATTATCGGCGAGATACGGCGCTATCTCCGGGACAATAATTCTATCCGGGTCAGCCGTTCCCTGCGGGATACCGCCTACAAGGCCATCCATGCCAAGGAGGTTCTCTCCCGTACCTCGATGAAGGAGCCAACCATAGACGAGATTGCAAAGGAAGCCGGTATCTCCAAGGAGGATATTGTTTTCGCATTAGACGCCATCCAGAGCCCCGTAAGCCTCTACGATCCGGTCTATACGGACGGCGGCGACACCCTCTATGTCATGGATCAGATCAGCGACAAGAAAAACAAGGAAGAAAACTGGGTTGAAGTGCTCTCCCTGAGCGATGCCATGGACCGCCTGAATGAACGCGAAAACTATATCCTGCAGCTGCGGTTCTTTGAGGGGAAAACCCAGATGGAGGTCGCCGAGGAAATCCATATCTCCCAGGCACAGGTGAGCCGTCTGGAGAAATCCGCCTTAAAATCCATCCGCAATTATCTGTCATCCTGACGCCGTCAGACTAACGCTCCCATTTATTGCAGAGTGCATTAATCTGGTCTGCGAACCTGCCAAGCTCCTTATTCGGCAAGCCCTCACACTTGCTGATTACCGTAAGCAGACGCTGTCCGGCAGCCAGCAGGCGGGCAAATACATTGCTGGATGCACGTGTATTCTCATTTTTCTTTTTCGCAACCTCCCGGGAGCCTGCACGAATCTGTTCCCCGGTGAGAAGTTCAAAGGCGTCTCCGCTGAACGGAGCATAGGCATCCACGCCCACCTCCTCATGGATATGGGCGGCAAATTCCTCCGTCACCTTATCCTCTCCGTGTACGACAAACACCTTACGCGGCGTCTTCCCGAAGGCGGAAATCCATCTGGTCAGTTGTCCCTGATCTGCATGGCCGCTGATTCCCGGCAGGTTCTCAATCTTTGCATGCACTTCAATGGTCTCTCCGAAGAGCCTTACCTCTTTGGCGCCATTTAACAGCGAATGCCCCAGTGTCCCCGGAACCTGGAAGCCCACGAAAAGAATCGTGGAATCCTTCCGCCACAGGTTATGCTTTAAATGATGACGGATACGACCTGCCTCGCACATACCGGAGGCAGAAATAATTACCTTGGGTTTGTCATCAAAGTTAATCATCTTGGACTCATCGCTGGTGATTGCCATCCGAAGTCCGGGGAAGCTGATGGGGTTAATCCCCTGGTTCACCAGTTCCAGCGCCTGCTCATCAAAGCAGTCCTGCACATTCTTATTGAAGATTGTGGTTGCCTCCACCGCCAGCGGGCTGTCGATGTAAACCTCAAAATTCTCATATTCCGGAAGCATTCCCTCCATCTTGATACGGCGGATAAAATACAGCATCTCCTGGGTTCTGCCCACGGAAAACGCCGGAATCACCAGATTGCCGCCCCGGGTAAAGGTATCCTTGATTACCCTTGCCAGCGCCGGTGCAAAATCCGGCGGAGCCTCACGGGTTCTGTCCCCGTAGGTGGATTCCATCACCACGTAATCCGCCTCGCTGATGTACTCCGGGTCCTTAATCAACGGACGGTTTCCGGGACCGATATCTCCCGAAAATACCAGTTTTCTGGTCTCTCCGTCCTCCGTAGCCCACATCTCGATACTGGAAGAACCGAGAAGGTGTCCCGCGTCCACAAAGCGCACCTTAAGATTCTCGCACACCTGCACCATCTGGTGATAGTCACAGGAGACAAAGTGCTCTAAAACGCCCATGGCATCATTCATATCGTACAGCGGCACTACTTCCGGATTCCCGGCACGCTTCGCCTTACGGTTGCGCCACTCCGCTTCAAACATCTGAATATGTGCACTGTCCTTTAGCATAATGCTGCAAAGCTCGTTCGTTGCCTTTGTACAGAAAATCTGTCCGCGGAAACCATGGTTATATAAAAGCGGCAGCAGACCGGAATGGTCAATATGGGCATGGGTAACAAATACATAGTCAATCTCCGATGCATTCACCGGTATCTCCTGATTCACATATAAATCGGCGCCCTGCTCCATACCGCAATCCACCAGGAC
>JBJEJC010000083.1:0-12554 GCA_051877675.1 Roseburia sp.
TTCCGTCAGACAAGCTGGGGATTTCTATGTAAACAGAGGGTCACAGTCCCTCTGGTGAAGGACTAACCGCCTACCGTGAATGGTAGCACCCATGAGAAAAGTGTAACAGAAGGAATAAAAATATACAATAGAGAAGAGAACAATTTATGGCTTGGATTCAGCCGCCGGGAATTGATACTTACATACAAGTTTTCTGTTTTCTCATAACTTATATGTAATTCCAAATCGGAAAACGTCCCTTGAAAGGGAAAGCTTACATATAAACCTATTGTTTTCTGGTAGCTTATAGGGCTGCATACAATCCACGTATTTCTCTCGTTTTACAGGTCAAAGAATTATTCTTTTGATTTCTTCCAATCATTTTCTTTTCGTATTTTCAATATATTTTGTATCAAAAAATATGCCGAACAAAAGCCGACAAAACATGCACATGCAATCAAGCCCTGATTATTCTCATAGATTGTCCCATGAAGATAACTTAAATATATAGCAACACCTATCCCAATAATACTCGCAGTGATTCCGTCAAAGAAGTGTTTCATATGACCGGATTTGTTTCACTTCTCATCCTTGAATAACAATCCACGACATTAAAAAAGGGAAGCCATGCATTTTGGGCTTCCCGTTTTTTGTTTGTTCCGAAAATGTTTTCCTGTCAAAACACACCCATTATTCTTCTGCCTCAGCCTCCAGACTATGCATCCACTTTCTCCTGTGAAACACAATGAGCGAAATTCCAAAACGAATGCACTCTTCCAGCGACAAAATAAAATAGACATAGGGAATTGTCAGTTTGAAAACAAAAGCAGACAATAATCCCAGAGGAACACCGAAGCCCCATGTTCCAATCATATCAATAGCCATGACATATTTTGTCTTTCCGCCGCTTCGTATGATACCACTGCCCAGAATCATATTCAGCACCTTGAAGGGGGCTACAAGGGCATAGGCAAACAGAATCTGACTTGTAAGCTTCTTCACATAAGGCTCCACTTGATAAATCTCCACATAGGCAGAACTGGACAGAATAATCACTACGGACAGCACAGCCGCACCGACAGCACCATACAGAATCAGCTTTTTGGATGCCCGGTATGCCTCTTCATATTCCTTGTTTCCCAGCTTCTTTCCAATAATGACGCCTGCCGCCTGGGACAGTCCGCAAAGCGCGCCGATCATTAAGCCCTGTACCGGATTGGTCAGCGTCATAGCCGCACTGGACTCCGTTCCCATATGACCGTAAATTGCCGCATAAACATTTTCCCCAAGGCTCCACACAACCTCACACACGAGAATGGGAATCAGCATGGCTGCATACTGTTTCCAGTTGAGCCGGGCTGACACTTTTTTGCCTTCCGCCGGTCTTGCAAGCGGGGAATTCTGTTTTGGCATCATAAGCAGCATTATCAGAAAATTCGCACACTGCGAAATCACTGTAGCTATGGCGGCACCATTTGCCCCCATGGGAGTAACGCCAAATTTCCCGAATATCAAAACATAATTCAATCCCGTATTTAATGCTGCTGAGACAATGCTGGCATACAGTGGCAGCCTGGCTTTCTCTATGCATCGGAAAAATGTGGAAAGCAGTGTCGCGCCTGCCATGGGAAGGAAGGTTCCCGCAACAATCGCAAGGTAATCGGCAGCTGCCTGCCTTGTTGCAGCATCCTTTGTATAAAGGCTCATAATAGTTCCCGGAAACAAGGCACAAAGTACGGCAAATAATCCCGCAATTCCACAGCCAAGCAGCAGATTTGTGTAGAAGCTTCTTCTGACCTCCGGATTGTTTTTCTGCCCCAGGTATTGAGCAATCATGATTCCTGCAACAGAACCAACGGCTGCAACAACGACAGATACGATTCCGGAAAACTTACCGGCAAGTCCCACACCGGCAACGCTGACGCTGCCAAGCTGACCGATCATAATCTGATCCACAATGCCAAATGATGCCTGAAGCATGGATTGTAGTGCCACCGGAATTGCCAGGTGGCATACTGTACGAAAGAAAGACGACTCGCGTTTCATAAATATACCTCCAAAATCTGTGTTTTCTTTTATTGTAGTCATTAAAAGGCACAGTTTCAAAGGTTAAACGCATAACCCATAACAAAAATGGAGACGTATATTTATACAAATATTACAAAAATTGCTGGCTGTTTCCTACTGTCGCCGTACTTGCACGCTCAACCAACCGTACCGGTAATATGATTCTCGTTCCGGTATCTCTGTTTTCTTTCAGTTCACGCAGCTTTTCTATGGCAATTTTTGCCCGTAATGCTCCGTCCTGTCTGACCGTAGTAAGCGTCGGAGAAATCATCTCACACATGGGTATATCATCAAATCCGGCGATGGAAATATCCCTGGGGACTGCAAAACCCTGTTCATTCAAAAAATGAATCAGGTCAATTGCATAATAGTCGGAAACTGCGAACACTGCCGACGTCCGGCGAAAACGTTCGAGCTCCATGCGGTAGTTATCCCACCGTTCCTTTTTTCTCATGGGAATAACCATAACCCCGGTATGTTCTGCGCCGAATCCCTTTTTGAAGCCTTCGATCCGCTCCTGGTCTACACCGATTACATTATCGGAAACACATAGAGCCTGTTTGTGTCCGGATTTTTTGAAAAATTCGCCCACCTGGAACCCACCATCAAAGTTGTCGATGGTGATATTCACAATCCGCTCCGTTTTCTCGCAGAATCCATCATACACGACGAAAGGAATCCTCATATGATTTCTCAGATACATATAATCCTGATGGCAAAAGCCAATCATTACAAGGCCATCCATATTCCACATAGATGCAAACTGAAGGATTTCATTCGGATTCTTTGCCTTTTTTACCATCATAAACTGACCGTGGGCTTCAATTTCCGTAGACAAATAATTCAGTGATGAGGCAATAAAAGCATCGTCCAGCGCATGCCCCTCATATTTTTCATGGTCGTTGACAAATACACCGATGATTTTCGAGGAATTCTGCGCCAAAAGAATACCCGCCATACTCGGAATATACTGCCGCTCCTCCAGCAATGCCTGTACACGTTTTACGGTTTCATCCGATATTTTCTTTGTTTTCCCGTGTATCACATTGGACACGGTTGCGGTGCTGAGACCTAATTCCTCTGCGATATCACTAATTCTCACTCGTTGCTGTTCCATACCTATAGCCTTACCCTACAGGAATTTCTCATTCCTCCCTCATTTTATATTCTGTATCCTCATCAATCATGGCAAGCATAATATCCGCAAACTGAGGCGCAAACTGCGTCCCCTTGCCTTTTTCGATTTCGCCGCGAACGACTTCCTGCGGAAGTATATCACGGTAGCTTCTCCTGCTGCTCATGGCATCGTAGGCATCCGCCACGGCAATGATCAGAGCTTCCTCCGGAATATCAGAACCAGTCAGGCCGTCCGGATAACCTCCACCGCCATACCTCTCATGGTGCCACCTTGCACCGGTCACAAGTGAGGGCATTTCCTTGATGTTTTCCAGAATCCTCGCCCCCATCACCGGATGATTCTTGATCATTGCAAATTCCTCATCATTGAGCTTTCCCGGTTTGTTAATGACTGCATCCGGCACACCGATTTTACCTACATCATGCAAAAGCCCCATCATATAGATATCACTTTGCGCCTTCTCAGAATATCCATAGCGTCTTGCAATTTCTCTCGAATAACTGGCCACACGCCCGGAATGACCGTTTGTGTAGGTATCCTTTGCATCGATTGCATCTGCCAGAGAGCTGACGACATGCATGAAAAGCTTCTGGTTTTCTTCCGTCTTTTTTCTCACTTCCTCAGCGAGGTTTTGCTGCAAACGAATTAATTCAATCATATGCCGGACTCTGAGTGTCAGAACCTCCGGTACAAACGGCTTTTTGATAAAATCCATCGCTCCGAGGGACAGCCCTTTTGTCTCGGATTCCTCGTCCTCATTCGCCGTCAGGAAAATAACCGGAATTTCGTCCTTTCCATTCCCTCTCTCCAACTCACGGAGCTTCTTTAAAGTCTCAAAGCCATCCATTTCCGGCATATTAATATCCAGCAATATCAAATCCGGAGCTTCATTATCCTTCAGATAATCCAATAGCGCCTGCCCGGACTTCATCGCCGATACCCGCATATTGTTCCTACTCAGGATATGACCTGCCATTTTCAGATTCGAAGTATCATCGTCTACCACAATCACCCAATCTGCCATTTCGTTTTCCTCCTGTTACTTCTTTGCTTTCAGAATCGCAGCAATTTTATCTGTTATCTCTTTATATCCGGTCAGAAGCTCGGCATGATGCGTTTGAATAAAATCAATATCCGCCTTACCGGATGCCTCCTCCAGACTCCTTGCCTGTTCAAATATCGCGGTGGCTCCAATCGTTTTGGATGTACTTTTCAGAGCATGCACCTTTGTCCGATAATCACTCCAGTTTTCTTCCTCAAGTATGATGATGATGACAAACAAAGCAAGGGAAAGCAGCACTGTGACCGTAAGTTGAAGATAGGAATCCCTGTACAGATCCCAGTCACTTTCACTGACAATCAGATACCATCCACTTCCGGACTTGGTGGCAAACAGATTCTCATACAGGAAATCCGCCTTAATTCTTGCAGTAGCAACCTCACTCGTGTTCCTCGCAAGAGAGTATATTCCTGCATAATCCGGCAGAGCACGCACCAGTTTCTTACCAATCAATGTCTCATCGGCACACCCTGCAATAATGCCTTCATCCGTAACAATGACGGCATTACGTGAGCCCGTCTCATACATCTGCGCAATATGCGCCTGTATATTTTCCATTGTATAGTCAATACCTAAAACAGTATCCCCATCTCCCAGCATGACAGATACCGTATAGCAGATATTCCCCGTCATTGCATCCTGATAAGGAGGCGTCACATAGGTCTTTCCACCGCCTTTTACAGCTCCTGTATACCATACACGCTCCGTCGTGACAAAGTCCTCCGGCATATCAAAATCCGGTATAATCGCCCAGTCAGTCCCTGCGATGAACACATTAAATGCGCCGTTCTCCCCGTCAAGAAGCTCTGCCTTTTTCCCATATATGAATTTCTCCAGCGTATCCTTATCATCGATATATTCTCTTGATGCAATGGCAAGCTCCATCGTAAGATTCTCGGCGTCATTAATCGTACTTTCCAATTCTCCGCTGATTGTCTCAAGTTGATAACTGCCGGAATCCTTTGTCTGCTGCCTGGTCTGCTGAAATACCATCCAGATATCCATGAAGGTAACAGCTAAAAGAAGCGAGGCAACCAGTATAATCACTCCGGTGGTTTTTCCGTTTTTCATCTTTCGATTTTTCTCCCTTGCTTTTTATCCGACCCATACTACGCCCTATTTTATACACTATTTTAATATACTTAAATACATTTTTCAACCATTCCAGCCGGACAAAAAAATTACACCTTTTTCAAATTTTGCGGATTGTATTCCCGCCCGGATTCTATTAAACTTTATGCTAAGAGGATAGCCGGAAGCAGGGAGGAAGCGCTTATGTATCATTCCAAAAAAATCGGAGTTTTCATTTCCCACATCATGGGACATTACCAGAAAAATGTCTGTCAGGGAATCATTGACAAATCTCTGGAATATGGCTACACTGCTGAGATTTTTGCTACACTTGACGGAGAAAATCTCGGAGATTACGGTATCGGCGAAGAAAGCATTCTACATATCCCCAATTACGCAGATTACGATGGCATCATTTTCGCCTCAGAGACTTATCCCCTGCCAAAATTGAAGGAGCAGATTCTTTCCACACTACAGGAAAAGTGCACCTGCCCTGTAGTAGAGATTGCCGTGGCAAACCAGCATTTTCCGGCTGTGGCTCTGGACAATTCCAGCATGACCAGACAGATTACCGAGCACCTGATTCAGAAGCATCATTACAAACGCATCTGCTACCTGGGCTGTTCCTTAGAACGCTACTTTTCTGACAGCAGAGAAAAATATTATCGCAGTGCTATGGATGAGGCTTCCCTCCCCGTTGGAAACGGTGATATCTATATCTGCGATTACAAAGAATCACAGGTTGCTGATGCCCTTTCCTTCTTTTTAAAAAATGGCAAACCTGACGCCGTCATCTGCTACAATGACCGCATGGCCCTGCTTTTCATGGCAGCCGTAAAAAGTGCCGGTTATCACATTCCGGACGACATTGCCGTTACCGGCTGCGACTATACCGAGGATGGCCAGAACGCCACACCCTCACTTACCACCGTAACCTTTCCGGTCTATGAGCTTGGCGTAAAAGCCGTGGAAAATCTGCTTTTGTTGATGCAGCAGGAAGAAGTGCCTGCCGTTACAGAGGTTTCCGCCAGCCCTGTCTATGCTGCCTCCTGCGGATGCGAGCCTAAACACCAGACAGACTGCCTCCTTTTCCATCAGGCGCTTACCCGGCGGATTGAATCCTTAGAAACATCCATCCTGACTTCCATGCGGATGTCCGCAGCGCTCCAGCACATCAGTGATCTTGATGACGGCATGGAAGTACTGGAAAACTATATCCATGCCATAGACGGATGTCATGAATTCTATCTATGTCTGTATTCCGACTGGGACTCCGTTTCCAGCCAGATTCTGGAGTTGACAAACAGCACCGAAGAAGAGACCGTCCGTTCTGACGAAATTCTTCTAAAGCTTGCCATCCGTGATGGGAAAAGGCTGCCGGAGTGCAGTTTCAGACGCACGGCAGACTCTGCCCTGCTCCTGGATTACATTTACGAAACCTCCAATTCCGCGTATATATACACTCCACTCTTTTTTGAAGAGAAAGAGTTCGGCTACGTGGTTCTGTCCTATAAAGGAAATAAGCTCGATTATCATTTTCAGCTTGTCCACTGGTTCATGAATATCAACCAGATGCTGCAAAATATATGTGAGGAAAAATGTAATTTGTTCCTAATCCATCACCTGGAAGATGTCTACACGAAAGATGCGCTGACCGGTCTTTACAATAAGCACGGGTATCTGCAGCACGCAGAGCCCCTGCTCAAAGCGGCAGCAGCAGACAAAAGCAATATTACCTGCTTCCTTTTTGACCTGGATAATCTGAAAAAAATTAATGATACCTTTGGGCACGCCGAAGGCGATTTCGCGCTTCAGGTCATCGGTCAGGCACTGTCCGGTGCCATCCAGCCTGCAGATATCTGTGCACGGTTCAGCGGCGATGAATTCTATCTTCTTACCGCCGGTTATACAAAAAAAGACGCTGACGATCTTCTCGTCCGCGTCCAGAAATATTTGTCCAATTATAACCGGCTCAGTAAAAAAAATTATGCGGTCTCCGTCAGTAGTGGCTACGCATATGCTCCCGCCACAAAGCCTTTTACCATGGATGATGTGGAAAAGCTTTTTTCCAAAGCAGATGAGTCCATGTATCGGCAGAAAAAAAGCAAACATTAATCCTGCTGCATGTTTTTCCGGTACTCGCTGGGAGACACCCCACAGGATGCCTTGAAAATCTTCATAAAATGCTTTTCATTGTCATACCCGACCTCCTGGCTGATTTCGATGATACGCATATCGGTTTCAGCCAGGAGTTTTTTTGCCTCACGCATCCGGATGTCTTTGAGATAATTTACAAAATTACTCCCGGTATACTGCTTAAAAGAATAAGAAAACAGGGAATAATTCATAGAAATGTAGTTGGAAACCACTGCCATGTTCAGATCCTTCGCATAATTTGCCTCAATATATTCCACTGCCTGCTTAATTTTCTGACGGTTCCGGTTCACATCCAATTGATTATTAATGTTCTCATGCAGCTCGAGAGCCCATTTCATCAGCACCTTTTCCTGATCATTGATACAGTTTTCTTCAAAAAAATTCAGGTAGACTTTTGACTTTGTCACATCTTCCTTGATAACATTCCGATACGTTTTTCCTGCTTCCCGGAAAAAATCCTCCATACAGTCTTCATACTGTTCCGGCTTTATTCTTCCGTTTTTTACCTCGTAAAAAAACTGCTGCCAGACTCTTTCCACTTCCTCTGTGCGGTCTGTTCCAAGAAGCTGTACACGCTGAAGCTTCGCTGCACTTGAAATAAGCTTCTCTGCCTCCTGCACCAGCTTTTCCGGAATATGTTCTTCCTCCTGCCATTCTGCAGCCTCCATATTTCTACAAAAAGCCTTTTTTCTCATGGCAAGTGCCTCCAGATAGGCCTGCCGAAGTTCCCTCAACCCCTGATGACTTCCGCTAATCCCCACATAGCCGTTCTTTAGTTCATTTTTTAACAGCAAATCTAACGCAGCTTCCCTCACCACAAAGACGTCATTTCCGTCCATCTCTTTCAGGTAAATATAGTTCTTATTTGCTGTTTCGCTCCGCTCCTTAACATTCTGGCAGCACACTACATAACATTCCTCATAAAATTCTTTCTCATACTGTGTCTCCAGCATCCTCATCTCGTCGTCTGTAGTATTTGATGAAAGCATCAGATGCTTCATCTGCTGATACCCAAGCTTCCGAATCGTCCTGTTCTTCTCCTGGTTGCTCTCAATCTCTGCGTTCAGTTTTTTCAGGATTTCCGTGATCTTTTCCCGCTCAATTGGTTTTAAGATGTATTCCCGCACTCCATTTCGAAGCATTTCTACCGCGTAGGAAAAATCGTCATATCCGCTGATTGCAACTGTGAGCGGCACATGCTCGCATTCCTGCATCCTGCGTACCAACTCGATTCCATCCATCTTGGGCATGCGAATATCCGTAAACATGACATCAATTTTTTCCTCCCGGATAACTTCCAATGCAGTTTCTCCGTTGCTGCACTCCATAATCACATCCACCGGCACACCGCTTCGCTGAATCATCGTCTTGATTCCCTGACGAATTAATTTTTCATCTTCCACAATTAAGACTGTTTTCATGGCTCTTTCCCCTCTGTTACTGACATTGACAGTTCTTCCGGAACTCTGTGGAGCATCGGAATGCGTACCCGGATTTTCGTATAGCAGCCCAGCTTTGAAGCAATCTCAATCCCATAGTTTTCTCCAAATGCAAGCTGAATCCGATCCTGTACATTCTTAAGCCCGATTCCATTCCCGGACCCACCGCTGGAATCAATCTTTCCGGCAATTTTTAGCCGCAGCCGTTCCACTTCCTCTTCCGTCATTCCTTTTCCCGCATCGGTAATTTCAATCAGGCAGTCATCCCCCTCCAAAAGCCCTTTGATATAAATACTGGTATCCTCTGCCATCTGCTCGATGCCATGATAGATGGCATTTTCCACAATTGGCTGCAGTGACATCTTTGGAATTTCCTGTTTCAAGATCAGCTCCGGTATATTGAGTGACAGATATATCTCATAATCAAAACGCAGATTGATTAACGCCATATAATTCTTAATGTATTCCAGTTCCTGCTCTACCAGCACGTTACCTGACACCCACTTCATACTGTATCGAAGTAATTTCCCAAGAGATGTCACCGCATCGGATATCGCATACTCCTCATCAATCTCCGCCATCATCTTAATCGATTCCAGCACATTATAGATAAAATGCGCATTAATCTGGTTCTGAAGTGCACGGATTTCCGAATTCTTTGTTAATATTTCCCGGTTCAGGTTGTCCTCCATCAACTGCTTGATATGTTCTAACATTTTATTGATCTGGGTTCCAAGCTCGCCCATCTCATCCCCACCACAGTTTTCGATTACTACATCCAGATCCCCCTTCTGCACCTTTCGGATAGAGCGCAGGATTTCATAAAACTGCTTTAAGAGATGTTTCACAATGCTGTTGATAAATACAGCCAGTACAAGCATAAAAAACAGCATAACCAGTACAAAAATATTTCGGATGCCATATACCCCATGCACATTTTCTGTAATATCCTTCACACAGACTAAAGTTCCGCCCAATTCCCTGACCGGCATATAGGAAACCACCATATTCCTGCCCTCCAGCCTAATATAGGTCGTCTGGATGTCCTCGTTATCCTCATACCGTTCCATAATCTTTTCCAGCAATGTCTGTGTTTCCTCATTTTCCTGCTCACCATAAAAGCTGTTTCCATCCTCTGTCACAAAGCAGCTCCATTCATTCTCGATTCCCTCGTAAAGGCTCGGGAACATATTCTCCATGGTCATAGCCGCTTCAACCGTTCCGATTCTTCCATTATCAGAGTCTTCGATTGGTGTCACAAGACTTACAATCTTCCGATTCTGACTCATTGTATAAGAGGAAAAAATATTATCCGTAAAATTAAAATTCCATCCTATGTAATTCGATTTTCCTGCCCATTCCTGCTTCTCCATCCGGGACTGCCGGTACAAAATCGGCATCATCTCCTGCACAGAGTTATTCGCAGCATAGACGCGAACCCCATAAAGTAAAGGATTGTTATTTACCAGACGTTCCAGGGATGAAACACTGTCCGTTTTGAACTCCAGCCACTCTTCTGTGGACAGCGAATCTCCTTCCTTCGTCCGATTCAGAACCAGAAGCAATGATTCGTCATTCAGAAAGAACTGGGTAGACATATTCATGGAATTTATTTTTGTAACAATGGCATCCTGATTTCGCTGCATGGTATATTCCATGTAGTTGCAGTTTTCCTTCACCACATTCTGCTCCATGATATAAAACAGAACTCCCGCCAAAACTCCGATTGGTACAATCATAAAAAGGATAATAACACAGGTAAATTTTGTATTCAGTTTTTGATTGCGGTACTTCTTCCAGAGTTTCATATCTACTGTAATCCCAATCTTTCTTTTGCCTCATTCATGCATTCGGTTTTTTGTTCCAACACCTTCTCATATCCCAGTTTTTCACGTTTCTCCACAAATTGCTGCAGAATACCGTCAAATTCTTCTTCTGTCGGTGCCAATAAAAGTTTTGGCAATGTCTCACTCCAAAGTTTTGTAATCTTGTCCTCAATCACTGCCGACTCTGATTTCGGTGAAAGGCGGACATCATACTGCCCATTATACGCCACATACTTGGTAGACCATTCATATAACTGCTCTACCGCCGGGGACAGTTCCTGCCTCCATTGTAGCTGTACCACATTGTCCTGCAGCATCCAGTAGGCATCATCCGCACCGTACAGCTTATCATACGTCTCCCGGTCTGTATCCAGAAGCTGCTTTACCTCTTCCTTAAGAACCGGTCTCCCATCCACCATATCATAGGTTTCTCCTTCCACTCCCAGGCAAATCATCTTCTGTCCGTGTTCGCTCATCATATAATCCAGAAATGCAATTGCTCTTTCCGGATTCTTACAATTCTTCGAAATCATTGTCACAGTCCAGCCATATACACTGGTACACGGAAGCGTCGGAGCATCTCCCGCCGAATTTCTTGGTCCTTCCACTGCCATGTAAATACTGTTCGGATCTTTGGCGTACAGATGTTTCTGCTGTGCCAGCATATCCGTATACTGAAAAATCATACAGAAATAACGTCCCTTTTCCAGCTTTTCCTCCATCTGTGTTCTGGTATCCACGAAAATATCATTGGCCAGATATCCTTCTTCCCCCAACTGCCGAAACATTTTCAACCAGGTAATGTATTCCGGGTCCGTATACCGGTCATAAATCTTTCCGTCTTTTTCCCATGGCACAGCCAGGAAATTCATCAGATACTTATCAAAGGACACATTCCCCTCATTGTCAAATACATGGGCTCCCACCGGTATCAGCGGTTCCCCCTCCACCTCCGGAAACAGTTCCGCAGCTTTTCTTACCGCCGCAAGAAATCCCTCCGGCGTTGTCATATCGGGACTGCCGATTGCCTCATAAATATCCTTGCGCACCAGAAACGTCTCGTTTGAACCAATCCCCTCATACTCCTCCAGATCCTGCGGTGTCACAGAAGAATTTGGATAGGCATAAATATTTCCGTCCTCCTGCGTGTACCATTTTATCGAAATCGGATCTGACACCTGCCAGAAATACGAATCGTATTCATCCGCCAGTTCATTCAACGCATACACCTTATCACCCGTGACAAGTTCATCGACCTGCGGTTCCCACCATCCAATTGTAATCAAATCCGGCAATGTATCGGAGGCAATCAGCGCATTTAATTTCTCCGTCTCATTTCCAATCGGTGTGATGAAATTAATGTTTACCCCTGTCTCCTCCGTAATGGTCTTTGACACCAGATTCTCCCCCCAGGGTGTTGCAAACCAGGAGTAATTCACATACCAGTCCAGTGTAATATCCTCCCCGGCATACTGCTGCCACGCCGGAGGCTCCAAAAGTTCACTCTCTGTTGCCGCATCATCCCCATCAGCCTGTGCATTTCCTCCCCCTGCACAGGCTGAAATTCCGAGGAGTAATCCCATTGTCAACGATGCCGCAGTCATTTTTTTCAAAAATTTTATCATGAAATACCCTCTCTATATACATTCTCTTCTTTGACCGGATTCATAAATTTATTATATAATACTTTTCCGTTTTTGTTAATGCCCCTTTCTCCTCCATCAAGCCATTCCGCATTCTTTCACATTTCAAAAGCGCCCCGCGGGAGTTTGACAGTTGAATATTAGAAAAAGTACTTGCAGGTCGCATAAAACCTG
>JBJEJC010000084.1:0-51593 GCA_051877675.1 Roseburia sp.
ATATGCGGCAAATATGATGCAGAAACCGGCGGATTTTTATTATGGTGTTTTATGGAATAAATTCTATAAACGCTCGGTAATCGAGAAATATCAGTTGAAGATGGATTGCGAAATCAGTTGGTGTGAGGATTTTATATTCAACATGGAATACATTCGCCATATCCGGACGATTTATGCGTTGAAGGTGCCGGTGTATTACTATGTCAAGACGAAGGGCTCACTGGTTTCTCAGGGCATGAGCATGAAAAAAACAATTCAGATGAAACGTATGGTATTTACCCACTACAATAATTTTTACAAGGATGTGTTTGGTGAGGAAGACTATGAAAAGCGAAGGATTCAGGTATACCGTTTCCTGATCGAGGCTGCCGGTGACGGCGTGGTGGCGCCGTCTATCCTGCCGGGGAATTACAAGCTTGGGGATGAGCGCACCAATGTGAGCGAGGGTGTGCAGGAGGGAGAGGGCTTTTTCTTCGACATCTACAGGGAACGGAAGCTGCAGGAAAAGCTGTTTGACGTGGTGGCATTGAGAAACGAGCTGTTGACGGTCGACGTAAAGCTGCTGTATTATCTGAGCCAGCCCCATGAAAAATGTACGTTTAAAGAGATGACGAGCATCTTAAATATCACGAGGCGGGAACTGTCTGCGGCAATCCAGAGACTGCTTGCGAAGGATATGATCGAAGCAAAGGAAAAGAATAGGACGAAAGAGAAGACAAAGGAAAAGACGAAAAACAAAGAGAAGCAGCCGGAGGAAAAGAGAAAATTCAGCGCCATGGAATATACGGTAACACCGGAGGCGGATGCCGTGTTAGCGGAGGTTCTGTTTGTGCTCAATGACTTCGACCAGCTGCAGTATGAAGGCTTCTCCCAGGAGGAAATCGAATTGTACGAGAAGTTGAACGAGAAGCGTAATGAGAATATCCGCAGGGCATTGAAATAGCGGCGGTTTGAGGAGGAAACAGACTGTTCCCGCCTCAAAATATGCAAGGAGTTTATGCGTTTTTAGAAAAATGTTGAGGTTGGGTTATTTCTTGACAAATTATAAAAAAAGGTCCAATATAAAATACATAATTTACCTACAAAATAAGTAGTTATGAGCAAATGAGGTTCCCTATGAATTCTGTCTGTCATGATATTTTCAAAGCAATCCATGAAGACAAGTGGCTTAGTATTGAATACAAGAATAAAGATGAAGAAATTACACGCTACTGGATTGGTGTGAAGCGTATAAATCTATCCGACCGTTCCATGGTGGTGGAAGGTCTCCATCTCGCAAAATACACCACTATGGAACTGAAAATATATATCGATTCTATTTTGCAGTCGTCCATTATCGAAGGCTCCTATTTTGAGGTTGATTGTGCCTTGAAAGAAGATATCGAGCTGAATCCCGGGAAATACAAATCTATTTTTTATAATGTTGCGAATTTAAAAATTCTGAATTATCTGGCGGAGTGCAATCGTCTTGACTGTATCCCTTATAAGACAGATTATGCGCTGATTCGGCAGATAGATGAAGCGAGTTTTCAAAATGGAAGTTATTATCTGACGCCGGAACAGTTTCAGGAGATTGTGTCAAATTTTCAGATTCATGCAAAAAGCATTTCAGGAAAATTACGTATGAAGCAACTGGCATTGAACGTCCTGAGTATTCATACGAAAGAAGGCTTGTATGTGCTGGCATACCGCAAATTAAAGCTGGATGTAAAAAGACGGACACTGCTACCGGACAAAGATATTACTATCTGTACAGAGTTTGTTATTGGCGGGTGTAAGCAGAGTATACGTAGGTTTTTGGATGCAGACGATTATCAGTTACTGGAGGATTTTGAGAAGAATGCAGAACTGATTAAGGATCGGATTACCACAGCAAATCCCGGAGCGCGTGGAGTGGATGATATGCCCTATTTTATTGCAATCGGTAGAGATATCATTCTGGATTTAAATAGCGAGTACACAAAAGTTGTAAAGATGTATCAGGAAGACAGCCTGACAGACCCGTTGAAAGCTTTTTTTGGTGATTTTGTAAAGATGCCCGACCGAAGAAAAGATTATCCCATCGCACTTTTAGGACGGCAAATCAATCTAAACCAGCTTCTTGCGATTCATAATGGGATGAAATATCCACTGACTTACATCCAGGGACCGCCGGGAACTGGAAAAAGCAACACGATTCTGAATATGATTATTACAGCTTTCTTCAATGGGAAATCGGTACTTTTTACCACCTATAACAACCATCCAATTGATGAAGTGTGTAAAAAATTGCAGGAGATTTCCTACCGCAATAAAGGATATATTCCGTTTCCGGTAATTCGCCTGGGTGATGCGGAACGAATGGGAGAGGCGCTTGATTATATCAAAGCACTTTATGAAAAAACCAAAGACATACCAATTTTTGACAGCACATTGGAACGAAATCGGGACGACCGGATTGTGCGAACAAGAAAACTTACCGCTCTTTTGAAGCGCCATGAAGAAAAGCTTGATCTTCTGGAACGCAAAGAGGCATTGGAGCGCTTGTGGGAGGAAAACCAGAATTATCTGCAATTTCAGACGCAACTGGCTGGTGTACAAATGCGGCAGCTAGAGGAGAAAATGGAACAGGTCGGAGAGGTGACGGACGAAGAGGCGTTGAAATTAGTTTTGGAGGATGAGGAAGAATTTAAAAAATATCTCTATTACACCTCTGCCAAATTCATCAAACGTCTTGGTGAACCCAAAAATGAGGAATTGCTTAAAATCGTATATTCCGAGGAAGGGGAAACCCGGGTCCGGGCATTTACGACATATTTGAGTAAAGAGGAAAATGTTAAAAAATTTCTACGTATTTTCCCGATTGTGGCTGTCACATCTATTTCTGCCCATAAAATCGGAGAGCCAAAACCGCATTTTGATATTACGATTATGGATGAGGCAAGCCAGGGAAATATTGCGATTTCGCTGGTGCCTATCATTCGTGGGAAAAGTCTGATGCTGGTGGGAGACCCACAGCAATTAAGTCCGGTGATTTTGCTGGATCCAATTGATCACGCAAAATTGAAGAAAATGTATGGGATTTCGGACGAATATGATTACATGAAAAATTCTATTTACAAAACCTTTCTTGCTTGTGACGCAATCAGTGGGGAAATTTTGCTGAGCCATCACTATCGGTGCCATAAGAAGATTATTGCGTTTAACAATAAGAAATACTACAATAATAAATTGATTATTGACAGCGTAAACACGCAGGAGAATCCGCTGGTGTTTTGGGATGTGGCAGATAACACGACTTTCTATAAAAACACAGCACCACGAGAGGCGGAAGAAATTGCAAATTTCGCGGCTTTGAACAAAGAGAAGAGCATCGGTGTTATTACGCCATTTACAAATCAAAAGGACTGCATCAATGAGGTATTGAAAAGCAAGGGGATTTCCAATGTAACCTGTGGAACCGTGCATGCATTTCAGGGCGATGAAAAGGATATTATTTTATTTTCTCTTGCACTTACCAATCGGACGAGTAGGGGAACGTATGAATGGTTGAAGAACAACCGTGAGCTTATTAATGTGGCAACCTCACGTGCCAGAGACCAGCTTGTGGTAGTGACCAGCAAAAAAGAACTGGAGCGTCTGCACACCGATGGGGAAGATGATATGTATGAATTGCTCCAGTATGTGGCTTCAAAAGGAACTTCGGAGGTGCACCCAAGAGTGAATGCCTCCAGAGCGCTTGGAATTAAACCTTACAGTACGGAAACGGAAAAAGCTTTTTTGGAAAATCTCCAGCATGCGCTGGGGAATGTGTTGTATACACAACAAAAATGCTTAGTAAAGAAAGAGGTTGCGATTTCCCAGGTATTTGAGGAAAGCGGGGAATACAAAGACTTGTTTTATACCGGGCGGTTTGATTTTGTAGTGTATCAGAAGGATTTTCAGAAAAATGAATATCCGGTTCTTGCAATTGAACTGGATGGATTAGAGCATTTTTCAAGCGAGGTGGTAAGGGAACGTGACCGAAAGAAAAATGAAATCTGCAGAGCACATGGGTTTGAACTGATCAGGATCGAAAATTCCTATGCCAGACGCTACAATTATATGAAACAAATTTTAATCCGGTATTTTGCAAATATGTAATGGGGGAAAATAAATGACAAAATACGATGTCTTACAGAAATACTTCGGATATTCATCCTTTCGGGAAGGTCAGGAAGTTTTGGTGGATGGCATTTTAGCTGGTCAGGACGTGCTGGGCATCATGCCAACCGGTGCGGGAAAATCCATATGCTATCAGGTCCCGGCAATGCTTCTGCCGGGCATTACCTTGGTGATTTCACCACTAATTTCGCTCATGAAGGACCAGGTGCAGGCACTAAACCAAGCCGGAATTCACGCTGCATTTATCAATAGTTCTCTTTCAGAGGGACAGATTACCAAGGCACTGGGACTGGCGGCGCAGGGGCGGTATAAGATTATTTATGTTGCACCGGAACGCTTGGAGACGGAAGGTTTTATGCAGTTTGCCAGGGCGGTGGATATCAGCATGGTGGCTGTGGATGAAGCGCATTGTATTTCGCAGTGGGGACAGGACTTTCGACCAAGTTATTTGAAAATTGTGCAATTTGTAAAAAAGCTTGCGAAAAGACCGGTCTTAAGCGCATTTACGGCAACTGCGACGAAAGAGGTAAAAGAGGATATTGTATGTGTACTGGGTTTGAATAACCCGCAGATTCTTGTGACCGGATTTGACCGGAACAATCTCTTTTTTTCTGTAGAGCATGTGAAACAGAAGGGCAAATACATATCTGAGTATGTGAAAACTCATACAGGGGATAGTGGAATCATTTATTGCGCAACCAGGAAAAACGTGGAACTTGTCTACAATATGCTTGCAGCAGAGGATATTCCTGTCACGAAATATCATGCAGGATTAACAGCGGAGGAGCGTCAAAAGAATCAAGATGATTTTATCTACGATGTAAAACCGGTGATTGTGGCGACCAATGCGTTTGGAATGGGAATAGACAAATCCAATGTGCGTTATGTATTGCACTATAATATGCCTCAGAGTATGGAAAATTATTATCAGGAAGCGGGGCGTGCTGGAAGAGATGGGGGGGAGTCAGAATGCATTCTCCTTTATTCACCACAGGATCTTATGGTAAATCGATTTCTTCTGGAGAGCAAGGAATTCAATCCGCAGTTTACCAAAGAGGAAGCTGAAAGTGTCGCGGAGCGGGATGAACAGCGACTACAGGCAATAAATCGTTACTGCAATACGACGGAATGCCTGAGAACGTATATATTGCATTATTTCGGAGAAAACAGAACCAATCCTTGCGGACGCTGTAGTAATTGCCAGAAAGAGTTTGTGGATAGAGATGTTACGGAGGAAGCAAGGCTGATATTGCAGTGTGTGGAGGAACAGCACCAGCGCTACGGTATCAATGTGGTGGTGGGTACACTTCTGGGTGGAAAAACGGCGAAACTACGGGAATACGGGGTGGAAAAATATCGGGCCTTTGGTGCGTTAAGTAAAATGAGTGATAAGGAGATGAAAGAGATTATTGGACAGATGGTTCAGGAGGGTGTGCTTCAGCAGACAAAGGATAAATATTCGTTGCTGAAGTTTACGAAGGATTCCCAAAATATTCTGGATGGAAGTCGGAGAATGATGATTAAGACTACAGCAGAAGAACAGAAGGCAGAGATGGAATTTGACACGAGCAGGGTGAAAGGAAATCGGAAGTCGGATATTCTTAATACAAAGGGGCTGGAATTTTTTGACATTCTGCGGGGGCTGCGTGCAGATATTGCAAGGAATGAAAGTCTGCCACCATATTTAATCTTTTCTGATAAGACACTCATCGATATGTGCGTAAAACTGCCCATGTGCAGAGAAGAAATGCTGTGTGTAAGCGGTGTGGGGGAGTTTAAATTCGAAAAATACGGGGAACGGTTTTTAGAATGCATTATAGAACATACCGGAGGTGTCCGGCAAAAATTTTATTTCGGAGAAGAGACGGAGGCGGCGATTCCGGAGCGGAAGAACAGAAGAGAAAAGGTGGAGAAGACAGAATTTTCGATTTCCGAAGAAATGGACCAGCGAATTTCATATATAGAGAATGCCTATTTGGGGGATTTTGTGGGATTGCTGAATGCACTGCGAGATGAGCGGGCGATGAAGCGGCTTACTGTATCGGGAGTTCAGAACTGGCTGCAGGAGGAGAACTATATAGAAACAGTATTCGTGGAGGGCAGGATGCGTGATTATCCGACAAAAAAAGGCGAGCGGGCAGGAATTGCTGTGGGAACGAGGATTAGTGCCAAGGGAAATTCGTATGAAACCCTGGTCTATGGTGTGGAGATTCAAAAGATGATTGTGGAGCGGTATCGGGAGAAAAAAGTATCGCACCACGATACTTTGTAGCGCAAAATATCGTATCACTCCATTGCCGTCAGTTCGGTAGAAAGGTTACACTGGAGACAGATAAAGAGGCAATAAGAGGAGGTACGAAATATGAATGAGACAATCAGTCAAAGTGCAATGAATGCGATGCTGGTGACAATCGTGGCGTTGGCGGTTCTTCCGGTCATCTATATTGTGTTCTGGAAGGTAAAGAAAGGAAAAGAAGCCAGATTTTCCGTGCTTCTCATCGGAGCAGCGGGATTTCTTGTGACTGTGCGGGTGTTGGAATTATTGGTACATATGGTATGTATCGTAACGGATAATCCGGTTTCCCGGTTCATCAACGGTCATACGGTGGCCTTCGTGCTGTATGGAATTTGTATGGCCGGAATCTTTGAAGAATGCGGCAGATATGTTATCATGAAGTATCTCATGAAAAAGAATAAGACCAGAGAAAATGCGGTGATGTACGGAATCGGACATGGCGGAATCGAGGTATGGGCAGTCTCTCTTATGGCGATGGTGGGATATTTTTCCATGGCATATATGATTAATACCCAGGGAATGGACGCGGTCATTGCAATGTCGGGCGGTACGGAGGCGGCGCAGGCATCCATGAATGAAATGCTCGGCTATATCAGTGGATTTGGCATGAGTACCGGAATCCTCTGGGTAGTGGAACGGATTCTGTGTATGGGAATCCATATCGCATTGTCTGTCATTGTATTTTATGGCGTGACCAGAGAGGACAAGAGAATGCTGCCGCTTGCGATTCTTGCCCATGCGCTTGTGGATCTGCTTCCGGCGCTGCAGCAGAGAGGCGTTGTCCCCATGTACGTGGTGGAAATCTGGCTGGCAGCAGGCTCTGTGGTGCTTTGTATCTGGGCGGCTGGTCTGTATCGGAAATGGGGAGAAGCTGTGTAGAAACCGGGTGACGGACAGAATTTCTTTCATTGACGCAGCAGGACCCGAAACGTTATAATGGCATGAGAAAGAAAATGCCGGGAGTAACGTGATGAATAGAAGCAATCGAATTGAATTTTTGGAAAAAATAGAGCACAGAATCCTGCTGATGGACGGATCCATGGGAACCTACTATGAGCAGAAATATACCTCCGAATTTGAGGCGGAGGAAGCAAATCTTGTACATCCGGAGCAGATTGTGGCAATCCACAGGGAATATATTGAGGCAGGGGCGCAGGTAATCCGCACCAACACATTTGCGGTGAACCATGAGCTGTTCCCGCAGGAAGAGAAAAGAAAGCAGGTGCTCCGTCAGGCGGTGGCCAATGCAAAGCAGGCGGTGGCGGAGACCGGGCGTGATGTGTATATAGCAGCTTCCATCGGTCCCATCCGCCAGGAACTTGCGGAGACTGAGGAAGAGGTAAGAGAAGAATACGAGACAATTATAGAGACACTGGTAGAGGAAGGGATTGAAATCTTTGTTTTTGAGACCTTTTCGGATCCGGACCGCATTCCCATGCTGGCAGAGTGTTGCAGAAAGCATTCTGCGGACTGTGTGGTAGCGGCACAGTTTTCGGTCAATCCCATGGGCTACACCCGCTATGGATACAGTATGGCGGAGATTATCACACGCATGACAGAGGCAGAGAACGTGGATGTGTTCGGCTTCAACTGCGGTGTGGGTGCCCCGCATCTGAAAAAGCTGCTTGCGGCGCAGGTATTTTCCGGGAAATGTCTGCTCAGTGCACTGCCGAATGCGGGATATCAGCATGAAATCCGGGGGCGGCTGCGCTATAGCAACGACCCGGAATATTATGCGGCACAGATGGAGGAACTGCTTTCCGTCGGGGTTAATGTAATCGGCGGTTGCTGCGGCACGACGCCGGCGCATATTGCTGCCTTGAGAGAACTGCTGGAAAAGCTGCCTGAGGTACAGCAGAAAAAGTGTGTACAGGGCAGCCCGCAGACGACAGAGCAGCATACGGTGCACTGCACGCCTTTTATGGAGAAATTAAATGCCGGCAGAGAAAAAGTTTTTGTGGTGGAGTTGGATGCACCCTTTGATGCCCAGGCGGACAAGTTCCGCAAGGGCGTGTGCGCCCTGAAGGAAAACGGGGTTGATATCGTCACGGTGTCGGATTCCCCGCTGGCGCGTCCGAGAGCCGACGCAGCGCTGCTGGCAGCCCATGCCAGACAGTGTGCCGATATTGCCATGATGCCTCATGTGGCAATGCGGGACCGGAATCTGATCGGACTTCGTGCAGAGATTCTTGGCGCTTATGTGAATGGAATCCGGGATTTTCTGGTTATCACCGGAGATCCGGTGGGCAGGGACGACCGGGGAACCATCACCGGAGTATTTGACATGAATTCCATCCGTTTTATGGACTACTTAAAGCATATGAATGAGGAGATTTTCGGGGAAAATCCGGTGTTCTACGGCGGCGCACTGAATTACGCGGGTACCAACATCCAGGCTGTGGCAAACCGGATGAAGAAAAAGATGGAAGCGGGCTGCTCCTATTTCCTCACCCAGCCTGTGTTTTCACAGAAGGACATTGCACGGATACGGGATTTGAAGGAGCTGGTGGATGCGAAGATCATCTGCGGCATTATGCCCATTGTCAGCTACCGGAATGCCATGTTCATGCAAAATGAAATGCCGGGCATCCAGGTGGATGAAGACGTGGTAAGCCGGTACCGGCAGGATATGTCCAGAGAGGAAGCGGAACAGGTGGCAGTGGAGCTTTCGGTAGGCATCGCAGAACAGCTTTACGATGTGGCGGACGGCTTTTATCTGATGACACCGTTCCACCGTGTTGGGCTGGTGAACCGCATCATTGACGGGATTCGGGAGCTGGGACGTTAGAAAAATATTAGAAAAAATTTCGAATCTGTTCATAGCGCTTTTCCTACATCGTGCTATAATAGAAGAATAAACACGTGGGAGGAAAATGAGGATGAATGAAGTAAAGCAGCCCAAAAAGCCGTTGGCGTTTTATTATCTGATTGTTCTGGTTGTAATCATTCTGCTGAATTCCCTGCTGGTTCCCTGGCTGGCAGAGCGGATGGTCAAGGAAGTCGATTACGGCACTTTCATGAAAATGACCTATGATAAAGAAATTGCCTACGTGCAGATTCAGGATAACCAGATTGCATTTGAGGACAGGGACGGGAATGTTTACAAAACGGGGCGGATGGACGATCCGGAATTGACAGACCGTCTCTATGAGAACGGAGCAGAGTTTTCCAGCGAAATTATCGAGGAAACATCGCCGCTGCTCAGCTTTTTTATCTGGTGGGTACTGCCGATTCTGATATTCGTGGCACTGGGGCAGCTTATGTCAAAGAAACTGATGGACCGTGCCGGAGGCGGTGGAAATGCCATGCGCTTCGGGATGGGAAACGGCGGCGCGAAGGTTTATGTCAAATCGGCAGAGGGAATCCGTTTTACAGATGTAGCCGGAGAGGATGAGGCGAAGGAGAATCTGACCGAAATTGTTGATTATTTACATAATCCGGACAAATACCGGGAAATCGGTGCCTCTATGCCGAAGGGAATCCTGCTGGTAGGACCTCCCGGAACCGGAAAGACAATGCTGGCAAAGGCGGTGGCAGGCGAGGCAAATGTACCGTTCTTCTCGATGTCCGGTTCCGAATTTGTGGAAATGTTTGTGGGAATGGGAGCGTCCAAGGTGCGTGACCTTTTTAAGCAGGCAAAGGAGAAGGCTCCCTGTATTGTTTTTATCGATGAGATTGATGCCATCGGAAAGAAGAGAGACGGGCAGCTCGGCGGAAATGATGAGCGGGAGCAGACCTTAAACCAGCTCCTCACAGAGATGGACGGCTTTGAGGGGAATACGGGAGTTATTATTCTGGCGGCGACAAACCGTCCGGAGTCTCTGGACCCGGCGCTGCTGCGACCGGGACGTTTTGACCGCCGTGTGCCGGTGGAGCTTCCGGATCTGAAGGGGCGCGAGGAAATCTTAAAGGTGCATGCTGCAAAAATCAAGATTTCCGACGATGTGGATTTTGCACAAATTGCACGGATGGCATCCGGGGCATCCGGTGCAGAGCTTGCCAATATTGTAAATGAGGCGGCACTTCGCGCAGTGCGGAGCGGAAGAAAATTCGCAACACAGGCGGATATGGAGGAAAGCATCGAGGTGGTAATCGCAGGCTATCAGAAGAAAAACGCCATTCTCACCGACCGGGAGAAGCAGATTGTTGCCTATCACGAGATTGGACACGCCCTTGTGGCAGCGAAGCAGACCAATTCTGCTCCGGTTCAGAAAATCACCATTGTTCCCCGCACTTCCGGTGCGCTGGGCTATACCATGCAGGTGGAGGAGGGCAACCATTATCTCATGAGCCGCGAGGAGATTGAGAACAAGATTGCAACCTACACGGGTGGACGTGCTGCGGAGGAGATTGTATTCGGCTCCGTCACAACAGGTGCTTCCAATGATATTGAGCAGGCGACCAAGCTGGCACGGGCGATGATTACCCGCTACGGCATGAGTAAGGATTTCGACATGGTAGCGATGGAGACAGTGACAAACCAGTACCTTGGCGGAGATACCTCGTTAAGCTGCTCAGCGGAGACCCAGACGAAGATAGACAGTGAGGTCGTGGAACTGGTAAAACGGCAGCATGCCAAGGCAGCACAGATTCTTCTCGATAATCGGGAAAAGCTGGATGAATTGTCGCGCTATCTGTATGAACGAGAGACAATTACTGGGGAAGAATTTATGAAAATTCTGAATGCGTAAAGAAATATTGGAAAAGCGGTCCGGCGTATGCGGACCGCTTTTGGCAGTTGGAGGGATACATGGATCAGATCACACTATTTGACCGGGAGGAGACACAGCCCTTAGCGGCTAGGCTGCGCCCGCAGTCACTGGAGGAATTTGTAGGACAATCACAGCTTCTGGGCGAAGGGAAGGTGCTGCGCCGTCTGATTGAGAGCGACCGCATCTCATCCATGATTTTCTGGGGACCGCCCGGAGTGGGAAAGACGACGCTGGCGCGTATCATTGCGAACCGGACGAAGGCAGCGTTTATCGATTTCTCTGCGGTGACCAGCGGAATCAAGGAAATCCGCACGGTGATGCAGGAGGCAGAAAATAACCGGCGCTACGGGGAGAAAACCATTGTTTTTGTGGACGAGATTCACCGTTTTAACAAGGCACAGCAGGATGCTTTCCTTCCCTTTGTGGAAAAGGGGAGCATTATTTTAATCGGGGCGACAACGGAGAATCCGTCCTTTGAGGTCAACGGGGCTTTGCTGTCCCGGTGTAAGGTGTTTGTATTGCAGCCGCTTGGGACTAAGGATCTGGAACAGCTTTTAAACCGTGCACTTAAGGACCCACGGGGCTTTGGCGGACAGCATGTGCAGATGGAGCCGGACATGATTACCATGATTGCCGGTTTTGCAAACGGGGATGCCCGGTCGGCACTTTCCACACTGGAGATGGTAGTCTTAAACGGAGATGTGGAGGGAGATTCCATTCGTGTTTCCCAGGAAACATTAGAACAGTGTATTTCCAAGAAATCACTGCTCTATGATAAAAAGGGGGAGGAACATTACAATCTGATCTCCGCATTGCACAAGTCCATGCGTAATTCCGACCCGGACGCGGCGGTCTATTGGCTTGCGCGGATGCTGGAGGCGGGGGAGGACCCGTTGTATGTGGCGCGGCGCGTGACACGGTTTGCCAGTGAGGATGTGGGACTTGCAGATCCCCGGGCGCTGGAGATTGCGGTGGCGGCATATCAGGCGTGTCATTTTATCGGAATGCCGGAATGCAGCGTGCATCTGACCCAGGCGGTGGTCTATATGGCGCTGGCACCCAAATCCAATGCGCTGTATCAGGCATACGAAAATGCAAAGCAGGATGCACTGACCCAGCTTGCCGAGCCGGTTCCGCTGGTAATCCGCAATGCGGTGACAGGTCTGATGGCGGATTTGGATTACGGAAAGGGGTATCAGTATGCCCATGATACGGCGGAAAAGCTTACGAATATGCAGTGCCTGCCCGATTCCCTGCTGGGGCGGGAATATTATGTGCCCACGAATCAGGGAGCGGAGGCGCGGTATCAGGAGCGGCTGGCGCAGGTGAAGGCATGGAAGAGCGCCCATGCACCGGAGAATGCACAGGAAAAAAAGTGATTGTGGATAGCGTACGGAATGGAGGAAATTCAGGTGGAAAACAAGACAATGATGCAGTACTTTGAATGGTATCTGCCGGAAAATCAATTGCTGTGGGAGCGCTGCAGTGCGCAGGCTGCGGAACTGAAAAAAGCGGGGATTACGATGCTGTGGCTGCCACCCGCCTATAAGGGAGCCGCGGGAGCGGCGAGCGTTGGCTACGATGTTTACGATACCTATGACCTTGGGGAGTTCGATCAGAAGGGGACTGTGCCCACAAAGTATGGCACAAGGCAGCAGTATCTGGATGCCGTGCGTATCCTGCAGGAAAATGGGATTGAAGTTTTGGCAGATATCGTGTTAAACCACATGATGGGAGCGGACGATACGGAAAAGGTGAAGGTCCAGGAGGAGCTTGCCACCAACCGGGAGCAGGACATCAGCGGTGAACAGCAGATTGAAGCCTGGACAAAATTCACATTTCCGGGAAGAAACGGGAAATACTCTGATTATACCTGGAGCGCCGCGGATTTCAGCGGGACAGACTGGGATCAGGCGGGAAAACGTGGTGGGATTTTCCGGTTTGAAGGAAAGAACTGGAACCGGGAGACGGACAGTGAGAACGGCAATTATGATTATCTGATGGGCGCGGATCTGGATACGGATAATCCGGCTACGGTGAAGGCGGTTGCAGACTGGGGGAAATGGTATCTGGACACGGTACACATGGATGGCTTCCGTCTGGATGCGGTAAAGCACATCAGCTTTGATTTTTACCGGGAATGGCTCGCCGAAATGCGTGCTCATATGGCAGGGGAAAAGCCGCTGTTTGCGGTGGGGGAATACTGGTCGAAGGAACTGCCGAAGCTTTTGCACTATCTGGATGTGACGGAAAACAGCCTTTCACTGTTTGATGTGCCGCTGCATTTTGCTTTTCAGAATGCGGCGACCTCGGACGGCAGATTTGATATGCAGACGATTTTGGAAGATTCACTGGTGAAAAATCGTCCGCAGAATGCGGTCACTTTTGTGGACAATCATGATACCCAGCCGGGGCAGGCGCTCTCATCCTTTATTCCGGCGTGGTTCAAGCCGATTGCCTATGCGTTGATTCTGCTGCAGAAGGAGGGAATCCCCTGTGTATTTTACGGGGACTATTATGGAATCCCCCACGATAAGATCCCGGCAGTGCCGGAGCTTCCGAAACTGTTAAAGCTACGGCAAATGTACGCCTATGGCGAACAGAAGGAGTATTTTGACGACCCGTCGCTGGTGGGCTTTACCAGAAGCGGTGACGCAGAACACCCGGACTCGGGAATGGCGGTCCTTCTGACCGATTCGGTGGCGGGGACTAAGCGGATGCAGGTGGGAGAGCGTTATGCGGGCTGCCGCTTTTACGACGCACTCTGTCATGTGCCGGGGGCGGCGGTGCTGGATGAGAGCGGAAGCGGTGAATTTAAAGCGGACGGAGGTTCCGTATCCGTCTGGGTGCCGGAGGCGGCATACCGGAAAATACGGACGGAAGTAGTGTAAGAAAGGGCAGGAAAGATGCAGGATCATAAAAAAACAGTTTTATTTGAGACAGTGCCGATTCCAAAGGCCGTGGCACAGCTCGCCATACCTACCATAATCAGTTCTCTGGTGATGGTAATATATAATCTGGCAGATACGTATTTTGTAGGAATGACAAACGATGCAGTGCAGAATGCAGCGGTGACACTGGCGGCACCGGTGCTGCTGGCATTTAATGCGGTGAATAATCTGTTTGGTGTGGGCAGCTCCAGTATGATGAGCCGCGCGCTTGGAAAAAAGGATTATGAAACGGTATACCGCAGCTCTGCTTTTGGATTTTATTGTGCGTTGCTCTGTGGGATTCTGTTTTCTCTGGGCTGCACAATCTGGAAAAATCCTCTTTTGCAGCTACTGGGTGCGGACGCCGGGACTACGGCGGCTACAGCCGCTTATCTGAAATGGACGGTGACCTTCGGCGCAGTACCTTCCATCTTAAACGTGGTGCTTGCCTATCTGGTTCGTTCCGAGGGGGCAGCGACGCATGCCAGTATCGGATCGATGAGCGGGTGTCTGTTGAATATTGTGCTGGACCCTTTTTTTATTCTGCCCTGGGGGCTTAATATGGGAGCCGCCGGTGCGGGTCTTGCCACGTTTATTTCCAACTGCGTGGCCTGTGCCTATTTTCTCATTCTGATTTTTGCGAAGAGAGGAAGAACCTGTGTATGCCTTGATCCGCGGAAATTCTGCATGAGGAAAGCCATTGTGGTCGGGGTGTGCGCGGTGGGAATCCCGGCGGCAATCCAGAATCTTCTGAATGTGACCGGAATGACGATTCTTAATAATTTTACCTCCGATTTCGGCGCGGATGCGGTGGCAGCGATGGGAATCACGCAGAAAATCAACATGGTTCCCATGTACATTGCAATGGGACTTTCTCAGGGCATTATGCCGCTGGTAAGCTATAACTATGCCAGCGGAAATGTGAAGCGTATGAAGGACACAGTGATTTTCTCTGCAAAGATATCCCTTCTGTTTATTGTTCTCGTGGTGGCAGGCTACTATGTGGGCGCCGGTTCTCTGGTATCGCTCTTTATGAAAAATGAGGCAATTGTCGCATACGGAACCCGGTTTTTGCGCGGCTTCTGCCTTGGCCTGCCGTTCCTATGCATGGATTTCCTTGCGGTGGGTGTATTCCAGGCAGTCGGTATGGGAAGGGAAGCGTTGATTTTTGCAATTATGAGAAAAATCGTGCTGGAGATTCCTGCGCTGTTTATTCTAAATTATCTCTTCCCGCTGTACGGACTGGCATATGCTCAGTTTGTGGCGGAGGTTGTGCTGGCGGTGGCGGCAGTTGTGGTGCTGAAGCGGCTGTTCGGAAGGCTGGAGAACAAGAAATAAGTATGGTAAACATCTTAAAATCACACCACCGATAATTTACAAAGGAAATTAAGGCGAATAACTCACGTATTTTTTTTCCCGGATTTATGCTACACTCCAGGTTAGAATGACATTTCAGGACAAGGAGAGGGAAACAGCCATGAACCAGATACCATACGAGTACCACAACCTGCCCATCCCGGGCGGCGGCTACGTGACCGGATTTCTGTATTCGGAAAAGGAGAAGGATGTGCTCTACATCCGAACAGACATCGGTGGAACCTACCGGTTTGACCGGGAAAAAGAGCGGTGGGTGAGTTTGATTCCGCATGTGACGATGGAGGACCTGAGTGAGACCTTTCCCATTGCACTGGCGATTGACGAGGAGCGACCGGGAAGCCTTTATATTGCCTGTGGCGTGAACCGGGAGCAGTCCGGTGTGCTGGCAATCTCGGAGGATTACGGGGAGAACTTCCGCTATGAGAAAATTCCGGTGCTGATTCATGGAAATCTGAATGGACGAGGGACCGGGGAGCGGCTTCTTGCAGAGGGGGAGACGCTGTATTTCGCGAGCCAGCAGGAGGGACTGTGGCGCAGCGACAACCGTGGAAAGGATTGGAGACAGCTTGCGGCGCTGCCGGAAGGTTATCTGACCTTTGTTGGTCGGGTCGGAAAAGCGCTGCTTGTGGGTACGGCAGGCGTGACTACAAGGGAAAGTGAGCAGATGCGGGGGCACAGCCTGTATGTGTCCTATGATTCCGGTGCGACCTTTGAGAAGCTGAAGGAGCCTAAAAATCGCGTGATTGAGGGCTGCAGACTGCAGGGGCTTGTGGCGCAGCGGTATTGTGTGGATGAAAAATATCTGTATGTGACCTTTGCATCCACCGGACGCCGTTCCTATGTGATCGAAAACGGTTATAGCTGCGATTCCGGCGACACCATCGACGGACGGATTGTGCGTTATGCGCGGACAGCCGATGGCAGAATCGGTGAGATGGAGGATATTACGCCGGGCAGCAGTGTGCCGGTGACCGGAATCGGGCAGGAATATATAAAACCAAGGGAATCGCTGGACTATGGTTTTTCCGGCATCAGTGTTTCCAGACAGACACCGGGAATGCTGGTTACATCTACAATTGTAAAGGATGATGGGGACAGTGTTTTCCTCTCGATGGACTATGGGGAGAGCTGGAAGCAGATTCTGTACGATCTGGCGGAAGGACAGATTCGTTTCCGGGCACCTTATATGCGGCCGGAGTGCAATGGCGGACATTCACTGATTCACTGGCTCAGTGACATAAAAATTAACCCCTTTGATGACAATGAGGCTTGGTTTAATTCAGGAACCGGGGTGTTTCGTACCGGAAATCTGAAGTCCGGGGAGTGCTGTTTTACGGACTGGTGCGACGGAATTGAGGAGACGGTGCATCTGAATGTATACGGTATGCCGAAGGGAAAGGTGCAGGTAATTGATATTCTTGGTGATCTGGGCGGCTTTGCCTTTGAAGAACTGGATGAGCCCTGCGGCAATTCCTTTGCGGATGCAGAGGGAAACCGCTATATCACCTGTATCAATGCAGATTTCTCGGATGAACATCCGGAATGGCTGGTGGTAACGCCCCGGGGCAACTGGACCGGAAAGACCTTAGGGGGACTGATTTTCTCGAAGGACCAGGGAAAGACATTCAGACGGCTGCCCATGCCCTTCGGGCTGACACCGGAGCTGGATGAGGCGCTGCACGGGATCGAGCATCCCAATGTGAACTCCGGCTGGGTGGCAATGGCACCGGACGGGCAGCATATCGTGTGGTCCGTTGCGGACGGCATTGAACTGCCGGTACAGAGAATGATTGCCAGCATTGACGGTGGGGAAACATTTTCCTGCTGCAGGGTCTATGACCGGGACGGGAGACAGAAGACAAAGGGCAATGTGAAGGTCTATTCCGACCGCGTGGACAGCAGCCTGTTTTATGGGTTTGGCGGCAATTCTGATTTCTATATCAGCCGGGATGGCGGTCTGACATATCATCAGTATGAATTGCCGGGAGAATTTCCGGAGGTCAATTTCGGACTGATTGACTGCGCAAATAAGACAGAGGTGCGCGGGGAGACCGGAAAAAGCGGTGTGTTTTATCTCGCAGTCGGGGAAGGCGGATTGTGGAAGCTGGAATATGATAAGGCACAGGATGCCGTTGTGAGACTGACGCGCCTGACGAAGGAGGGCGCTGTGGTATTCCGTATGGGGCTTGGCATTGGCTCGCCGGATGGGGACTACTATAAGGATTCCAAGGCAATTTACTGCAATGCGGTGATAGACGGAGTCTATGGCTTTTACCGCACGCTGGACGAGGGAAAGAGTTTTGTAAGGCTGAATACGGACCGGCAGATGTTTGGTGAGATTAACAGTATTGACGGCGATTGCCGCGTTTTCGGAAGATTCTATCTGGCTACCGGGTCGAACGGCGTGAAGTACGGGCAGATGTGCGACGAAGGGGAAAGATAGGTTAAGCAAGGAAAAAGTGAGGAGCAGAGAATGCATATTTATCAGGAAAAAAATAAATTGATCATTGCAGACGGCAAATTCCAGACCTGGATTGAGCCATGGGGGGCAAATTCCCTTCGCGTGCGTATGACCGGGCAGCCCCGGATGGATGAAAATGACTGGGCGCTTACTGAGCAGATGGAGGAGATTACGCCGGACATTTCTTTTGAGACAATTGACGTAACAGACCCCTGGTATCAGGGAGAGGAGTATGCGAAATATCATCAGACCGGAATCCAGGCAAAGCTGGTGAATGGAAAGATTACGGCGCAGGTGTCCCACGAGGGCTGGATTTCTTTCTATAATCAGAAAGGAGAACTGCTGACCCAGGAGTACTGGAGAAACCGTGACCGCATTAACCGTTACTGTGTCCCGCTGCGCATCGGTGCCCGAGAGTTAAAGCCGATTCCGGGAAGCTCTGACTACGAGCTGACAGCGCGGTTTGAAGCATTTGACGATGAGAAGATTTTCGGTATGGGGCAGTATCAGGAGAAACACCTCAATAAAAAAGGTGCAACACTGGAGCTGGCGCACCGGAACAGCCAGGCAAGCGTTCCGTTTATGGTTTCAAGCCGGGGCTATGGCTTCTTCTGGAACAATCCGGCCATCGGAACCGCGACCTTTGGAACCAATAAGACGGAGTGGTATGCGAAAAGCACGAAAAAACTGGATTATTTTATTACAGCGGGGGATACCCCGGCGGAGATTGAAGCACAGTATTCTCTCGCCACCGGAAGAACACCGATGATGCCGGAGTACGGGCTTGGCTACTGGCAGTGCAAACTGCGCTACCGAAATCAGGAGGAACTGCTGGCAGTGGCCAGAGAGCACAAGAAACGCGGGCTTCCGATGGATGCTATTGTCATTGATTTCTTCCACTGGACGATGCAGGGAGACTTCAAATTCGAGCCGCTGGACTGGCCGGATCCGGAAGCCATGGTGAAGGAACTGAAGGAGCTTGGCATTGAGACGGTGGTGTCCGTGTGGCCCACCATCGATGAGCGCAGCGAGAATTTCGGTAAAATGAATGATATGGGCTATCTGGTCAATGCAGACCGGGGAATGTCACAGCATATGACCTGGATGGGAAATACCGTTTTTTACGATGCGACGCATCCCGGTGCACAGAAATTTGTCTGGGAGCGCTGCAAGGAAAATTATTATAAACTGGGAATCCGCTGTTTCTGGCTGGATGAGGCGGAGCCGGAGTATGGACCGTATGATTTTGACAATTATCGCTATTATGCGGGTTCGGCACAGCAGTGCAGCAATGTCTATCCGGTGGGCTATGCGAAGGGATTTTATGACGGTCTGAAGGAGGCAGGAGAGACAGAGATTATGAGCCTTGTGCGCTGTGCGTGGGCAGGCAGCCAGAAATACGGAGTGCTCACCTGGTCCGGCGACATCTATTCTTCCTTCCGTTCCATGCGGGAGCAGTTGCAGGCAGGACTTAATATGGGAATGGCGGGGATTCCCTGGTGGACCTCGGATATCGGCGGTTTCCTGGGCGGCAATATTAAGGACAAGGATTTTCAGGAGCTTCTGGTGCGCTGGTTTGCCTGGGGAGCATTCTGCCCGGTATTCCGTATGCACGGAGAGCGTTCTCCCTGGTATGAGAGGGAGCAGGAATTCCGCAATGGGGTGCGTCAGCTCACCAGCGGGCAGGACAATGAGGTATGGAGCTTCGGAGAGGAAAATTATAAGATTTTAAGCAAATATCTGTTTATCCGTGAGCGTCTGCGTCCTTACATCCGTGACTGCATGAAGGCGGCAAGTGAGACCGGTGCGCCGGTGATGCGTCCGTTGTTTTATGATTTCCCGGAGGATAAGACAAGTTGGGAAGTGGAGGACTCCTATATGTTCGGACCGGATCTTCTGGTGTCACCGGTGATGGAGGCGGGAGCTTCCACACGGACGGTTTATCTGCCTGCGGGGGCAAAATGGACAGATGCCTATACGAAGAAGGTCTATGAGGGTGGTCAGACCGTGACCGTTCCGGCGCCCCTTGACGTGATTCCGGTCATGATAAGAGACGGAAAAGAGTATGTGATTTACGAATAAGAGCAAAAAGAGTCGCGTTGCGGCTCTTTTTTGTTCCATAGGAAAGACCTTGTTATAGTAACGTGTGAAAGTTTCTGCCCTTCGGAGAACGCCTGATAATGCCCGTTGTCACATGGAAGCGAAAACGTTTAAGGCAATAAAACAAAAACTAAAATACTTTAGAAAACCTTGAAAAACAGGGTTTCGGGGAAGATGCACAAAATAAGCAAGAGTTTTATGGAACAAATTGACAAGAAAAAACGGAATGGATATGGATGTGGAGAGAATACAAACTACAAGAAACAGGAAATAATGGTTAAAATGACCAAAAATACATTTGAAAAAGTGTAAAAACAGACGAAATGACGAAAAGTAGACGAAAATGCATTGCTTTTTTCAGACAATTAGCATATAGTAAGAGTACGAAAACGATTAAGCAATTGACGGCAGAGAGAAAGGAGCAAGGCCGTATGGTATCCATGAAAGACATCGCAGGGGCGTGTGGGGTGTCAGTTGCTACGGTAAGCAAGGCATTGAATAACCATAGTGACATAGGAGAGGAAACCAGGGAGCTGGTCAAGCGAACAGCGAAAGAAATGGGATACCATCCGAACTACTCAGCCAGAGCATTAAAAACCCGCAAAAGTTATAATCTGGGGGTGCTCTACAAGGAGAACTCCGGCAGTGGACTGACACATGACTATTTTGCACAGGTGCTGGAAAATTTCAAAGTAACTGCTGAGAACAGGGGATATGATATCACATTTTTAAATAATTCGCGATTGCGAAAAGATCAGATGTCCTATTTAGAGCATAGCATCTATCGGGGAATGGATGGGGTAATGATTACCATTGTAGATTATGCTGACCCGCAGGTAATAGAGCTTTTACAGAGTGATTTACCGGTTGTAACGATTGACTATGTGTTTAATGGAAGAATTTCTATTATGTCAGATAATGTGGATGGGATGCAGGCATTACTTCAATACATATACAAGAGAGGACATCGAAAAATCGCTTATATACATGGGGAAGATTCTTCCGTGACCATGAAACGGGTTTCCACTTATTACCGTTTTCTGGAGGACAAAGGAATTGAGATTCCGGAAAGCTATGTAAGGGAAGGAAAGTACAGGGATTCTTATACGGCAGGGATAATTACCAATGAGCTTCTGGGAATGAAGGAACCGCCGACCTGTATTATCTATCCGGATGATTTTTCTGCGATCGGTGGAATGAATATGGTAAAGAACAGAGGAATGAAGGTACCGCAGGATATTTCCATTGCGGGGTACGACGGAATCCTGCTGGCCTCACAGATTGATCCGGTATTGACTACCTATTGGCAGAATACAGTAGACATTGGCAAAAATGCTGCAGAAAAGCTGATTAATCTGATTGAGAAACCGCGTTCCACTGTTTTAGAACCGTATATGGCAAGGGGACATATGATTGAAGGCCAAACAGTGGCTGACATCAATTAAAGAAGGAGTGAGTTTAATATGAAAACAGTGAAAAGTTTCTTGGAAAACACATGGAAGCATCGGGCACACATGGTTATGGCACTGCCGGGATTTTTGATTTTGTTTTTTATCATGTATGTGCCAATGGCAGGTCTGGTTATGGCATTCAAATCCTTTGATTACACAAAAGGAATTTGGGGAAGCCCATGGAACGGACTGGAAAATTTCAAATATCTGTTAGCTTCCAAAACTACCTTCTTAACAATGACCAGAAATACGTTGATGTATTACGTGATTTTTACTGCGGTCGGAACTTTCTTAAATGTAGTGCTTGCCATTGCAATCGACCAGTTTATATTTAAAAAAGTCGGTAAAGTAATGCAGACGGTCATGATTATTCCGGTATTCATCTCCTATGCGGCAGTACAGTTTATCGTATATGCGTTCATCAGTACAGATACAGGTATTTTAAACAACACTCTGGGGCTGTCAACAAGATTTTATTCGTCGCCGGAGCTATGGCCGCTGATTTTGACAATTGTTAAGGTGTGGAACAGCGTTGGATATGGATCCGTACTTTATATGTCGGTACTTGCAGGAATTGACACCGCATTATATGAGGCGGCAGAGATTGACGGAGCAAGTAAATGGCAGCAGATCTGGCATATCACGCTTCCGGCGTTGGTTCCGATGATTACCGTTATGCTGCTGCTCTCAGTAGGTAACATTATGAGATCTGATACCGGTCTGTTCTATCAGGTAACAAGAAACAGCGGTATTTTGTATCCGACGACACAGGTTATCGATTCCTATGTTTTGAATTCAATATTTAAGAATTCTAATTTCGGCTTTACGGCTGCGACCAGTTTCTTCCAATCTGTTGTGGGACTGTTGATGATGCTGTTTGCGAATGGTATGGTTCGCAAGATTGCACCGGAAAATGCGTTGTTCTGACGAAAGAGTCATTTGAAAAAAGTCTTCACACACAAATTTGTAGCTGCGTTCTAAAGTTTGCAGATTACGGAAAGGCATGGTAATTAATATGAGCAGGAAAAAAGGAAATACTGCCGATCTGGCACCGTCCAGAAGAGAAAAAAAGGGCATAGGACAATACGTTTTGGGATTCTTTCTTCTATTGTACACATTGTTCTGCGGATTGCCGATTGTGCTGGTGTTTGTGTCAGCATTTTCAGATGAAGCGGCAATCAACAAGAATGGTTTCAGCTTTTTCCCGGAGCAATGGTCAATGGCTGGATTTAATGCGGTATTCAGATATGGCAAACAGTTATTTACCTCCTATGGCGTTACGATTTTTGTAACCGTTTTTGGTACATTTCTCGGACTTATGGTTATGGCAATGTTTGCCTATGCAATCAGCAGAAGCGGATTTAAAATGTCAAAATTTCTTTCCGTATATTTGCTGATACCGATGCTGTTTAATGGAGGTCAGCTTTCGGGATACATCGTTTTTACCAGATATTATCATCTGAAAGACAGCTTATGGCTTCTGATTTTGCCGTTATGTGTCAGCACCATGAATGTCATTATATTGAGGACCTACATTGTAAACAGTATTCCGCAGGAGCTGATGGAAGCCGCCAAAATCGATGGAGCAGGCGAGTACAGAACATTTTTCCAGATTACTCTGCCGCTGTTAAAACCGTCTATGGCAGCCGTGGGATTTATGATGGCAACAGCGTATTGGAATGACTGGCAGAATGCGTTGCTGTACATAACATCCGATAACAAAAAGCCGTTACAGCTTTTGCTGGTAAATATTCAAAAGAGCATCGAGTTCCTGTTGAATAACTCCAATGTGCCGGCGGCGGCCAGAGCTGCAATGGGCGGAAACATACCGCAGTACTCCGCAACAATGGCAACCGTAGTGGCAGTAATTGCACCAATCATGGTGGTATATCCTTTCTTCCAGAAATATTTTGTAAAGGGTCTTACCGTAGGCTCCGTGAAGGGATAAGGAAAAGTCATAATTCAAATCGTATTCTGGATGTATGTAAGCATCTTAAGAATAAACAAATTTAAAGGGAGGGTTTTTTATGAAGAAAAGAGTAATGAGCAAATTAATTTCAACCGCAATGGTAACCACAATGGCTGTTGGACTGTTAGCCGGATGCGGAAGCAACACGGATGCCGGTTCATCATCGTCAGGAAGTGCAGGGGGTGTTGAGAGTTCCGGGGACAAAGTAACAATCAATGTTACAAGAGCAACCTTTAACCTGGCAAATCCGGATACGGATCAGGTGAAAAAGGTACAGGATGCAGTAAATGCGTATATTGGTGACAAGATTAATGTTCAGATTAATCTGACCGATATCGGCTCCGGTGAATATACGGACAAAGCAAATCTGGCATTGGCAAACAATGAAATTAACCTATTGTGGACAGCTTCATGGGAAAGCGTAATCGGTACAAATGATCTGGTTCCAAAGAATGCAGTATATGATCTCACAGATATCATCCAGGGTACAGATGTATACAATTCCATGGATGAAGGACAGTGGGAAGCAACCAAGTATGACGGAAAAATTTATTTTATTCCGGTATATAAGGACAATGTAGAAGGCTATGACATTATGGCACGTAAGGATTTGGTTGACAAATATGGCTGGGATATGTCATCCGTGAGCTCCTTAAAGGATATTGAGCCAATGCTTGCAGATGCAAAGAGCGAAGGATTGAAATATCCGTGGCTGACACAGAAGACAGCAATGTTCTACAGATTCTACATTGATAAGTTTGATTTCTTTACCGCAGATTCTACCGCAAACTGGGTAGCAGTTGATAAAGATACCAATGAAGTTGTCAATACAATCCAGACAGACGAATATAAGGAATTCTGTACGTTGATGGCTGACTGGGCAGAAAAAGGATACATTTCTGAAGATGATGTAACCAAGACAACAACCGATACCACAACACAGTCACAGGATTGGGCACTCTCATGGTGGACAGATATCCCGGTTAATGCAGAGGCAAATTCCCGTTATGGTCAGGAAGTTGTTATGGCAGCGGCTACAAATCGTTGGGCACACTCTACATCAGCACTTGGTTCTGTATGGTGCGTAACCGCAAACAGCTCAGAAGAGCAGGCAAAAGCTTGTGTAGATTTTATGGGACTTTTATACACAGACAGCAAATTAGCTGATATGTGGACATTTGGTATTGAAGGTGAAGACTATACTTATGATGAGAACGGTCAGGTTGTTCAAACCTCTGATAAGTATAATCACTCCATGTGGGAATCAGCTTCCGCTACAATTGTAACACCGGTTGCAGGTGAACCGGAAAATAAGGCTGATTTGTATAAGGATTTCAATGGTGGTGCGAAGACATCTCCGGCAGCAGGCTTCCGTTTTGACAAGACACCGGTAGAGGCACAGTTCTCTGCTTGCCAGAATGTATTTGAAACCTATGGCTTCCCGCTTGAAAATGGCGGTTTCGCAGTAGCGGACATCGATGCTACACTGGAAGCTTACCAGGCAGCCCTTGATGAGGCAGGATACCAGGAAGTATTAGCTGAGTTCCAGTCACAGTATGACGCTTGGAAGGCTCAGTAAGAGGCAGCAACACAAGTGAAAGATAAGCAGTAAATAGAAAGCTGGGTATTCCGGATTTTGTTTTGGAATGCTCAGCTTTCTTGACGTTGTTTTTGTACAGCGTTATAATGAAAGATACCCCATGCAGGGGAAAACTGAATATTTTGCTATGTTCTTAGGACATGCAGAACTACTTGGCAAGATATGCAAATATAACTACCAGGAGGAAGCAAGAATGATTACGATGGACCATGTATGCAAGTCGTACAAGATTGCAAAACGAAATGCGGGCTTTGGTGAGGCATGCCGGGCTCTTTTTCACCGGGAGTATGAGGTGATTCATGCATTGAAGGATGTCAGCTTTACCATCGGAGACGGTGAGATGGTGGGCTACATCGGACCCAACGGAGCGGGGAAAAGCTCCACAATTAAAATCTTAAGCGGAATATTGACACCGGATGGCGGAACCTGTCTTGTGGACGGACGTGTGCCGTGGAAGAACCGGATTGACCATGTGAGAGAAATCGGCGTGGTATTCGGGCAGCGTTCCCAGTTATGGTGGGATGTTCCGGTCATAGACTCTTTTGAACTGTTAAAAGATATCTATTCCATTTCCGACCAGACATATCGGTCTAATTTAGACGAACTGACAGAATTATTGAATTTAGGAGAATTGCTGCGTTCGCCGGCTCGGCAGCTATCGCTAGGGCAGCGGATGCGCTGCGAGATTGCAGCATCCCTTCTGCACAGTCCGAGAATCCTGTTTTTAGATGAGCCAACCATCGGCCTGGACGCCGTGTCAAAGCTGGCAGTGCGGGAGTTTATCCGCAAGCAGAACGAAAATCACGGCACCACGGTGATTCTCACCACCCACGATATGCAGGATATCGAGGCGCTCACCAAGCGCATTATTCTGATTGGGAAGGGACAGATTCTCATGGACGGTACGCTGGAGGACATCAAAAAAGGCAGTCAGAACATTGACGAGACCGTGGCGGAGCTTTACCGCACCTTTGAGATATAGGGAGGTGTGCGATGAGACGTTCTTTGAAAAAATATCTGTCCTTTTTTCGGCTTCGTTTCACCATGGGGCTGCAATATCGTGCCGCGGCGTTGGCGGGCATTGCCACCCAGTTTGTGTGGGGAGCCATGGAGGTTCTTGCGTTTCTGGCGTTTTATGAAGCGGAACCGGAGAATTTTCCCATGAGTTTTTCTGCCACGGTGTCTTATATCTGGATGCAGCAGGCATTTCTTGCTTTTTTTGCGGCGTGGATGATGGAAAATGAGATTTTTGATGCCATTGTGGACGGAAATATTGCCTATGAGCTGTGCCGCCCCATTCGTATATACGATATGTGGTTTTCCAGAAGCCTTGCAAACCGGCTTTCCCGGGCGGTGCTCCGGTGTTTTCCGATTCTGCTTGTGGCAGCCTTTTTGCCAAAGCCCTATGGGCTGGAGTCACCCGCAAGTGCCGGGCATTTCCTGCTTTTTGTGGTGACGCTTCTGCTGGGGCTGGGGGTTACGGTGGCTTTCTGTATGCTGGTCTACACCCTCACCTTTTTTACGGTGTCTCCCATGGGACTTCGGATTTTATTTAACTCTGCGGTGGAATTTTTTGCAGGGGCGATTATTCCGCTTCCGTTCTTCCCGGAGAAGCTGCGTCTGGTGATGGAGTTTCTTCCGTTTGCCGCCATGCAGAATGTGGCGCTGCGGATTTACAGCGGCAGCATGACGGGAGCGGAGACCGCAAAGGCGGTGGCATTGCAGGTGTTCTGGCTTGTGGCGCTGGTCGTCGGCGGAAGGAAGCTGTGCGGCGTGGCAGAGAAAAAAGTATGTATACAGGGAGGCTGACGGAATATGAAGAAAACAATACAATTATATCTGCATTATGTTTCCATCAATGTCCGAAGTGCGATGCAGTACAAGACGTCCTTTTTTCTGTCGGTAATCGGTCAGTTTCTGGTGTCGTTTAATGTGTTCCTCGGCATCTTTTTCATGTTTGAACGGTTTTCCAACGTGAAGGGATTTACCTACAGCGAGGTGCTGCTGTGTTTTTCTATCATGCTGCTGGAATTTTCTCTTGCAGAAATGGTGGCGCGGGGCTTCGATGCGTTTTCCGGGATGGTGCGTACCGGCAGCTTTGACCGGATTCTGGTGCGCCCCCGGGGAGAGATTCTGCAGGTGCTGGGGAGTAAGTTTGAACTAACCAGAATCGGGCGAATGTTTCAGGCGATTGTGATGTTTGTGTATGGGATTGCAAAAGGCGGCGTGCACTGGACGTTCCTAAAGGTGGTGACGGTGATTTTCATGCTGATTGGCGGAACCGCACTGTTCGCCGGGCTGTTTCTGATTTATGCGGCGCTCTGCTTTTTTACGCTGGAGGGGCTGGAATTTATGAATATCCTGACGGACGGTGCCAGAGAATACGGCAAATATCCGTTTTCCGTGTACGGGAAGCGGATGCTGCAATTTGCCACCTTCGTGGTGCCCTATGCGCTGGTGCAGTATTATCCGCTGTTGTATCTGCTGGACCGCAGAACAGAGCCATGGCTTGTGTTCGTGCCTCTGCTTGCCATTCTGTTTTTAGTGCCCTGCTTTCTTCTGTGGCGGTTTGGGGTGCGGCATTATAAGTCCAGCGGTTCCTGAAAAAACAGATACCATGTATGCCGGAAAAGAGGTATAATGTCCGCATGGGTAATGAAACGGTGCCGGAATTGGCAGGAAGAAATCGAGGATATTTATTATGAAACAGAAACAACAGGGAATCCTGTTTATTATTATGGCAGGTTTTTTTTTCGCTTTGATGACATTTTTTGTACGGCTGTCGGGAGACCTTCCCACCATGGAGAAAGCGTTTTTCCGAAATGCGGTGGCAGCAGTGGTATCCGTTGTGATGCTGGCAAGGAGCGGCGAGGGTTTTCACATTAAGAGGACAAGCTGGCCGTCGCTTTTCATGCGGAGCTTCTGCGGAACGTTGGGACTGATTTGCAACTTCTATGCGGTGGACCGGCTGAATATTGCGGATGCCAATATTTTAAACAAGCTGTCGCCGTTCTTTGCCATCATCATGTCGTATTTTGTATTGAAGGAAAAGGCAAATAAGGTGGAGTGGGCCTGCGTGTTTGCGGCGTTTGCCGGAGCACTGTTTGTGATTAAGCCTTCGTTTCAGATGGAATTTGTGTATGCATTGATTGGAGTTTTGGGAGGATTCGGGGCAGGTGTTGCCTATACGTTTGTACGCAAGCTGGGCAAGCAGGGAGAACGGGGACCCGTGATTGTAATGTGCTTCTCCGTGTTTTCCTGTCTGGTGACCCTGCCGTTTCTCATTTTGCAGTTTCAGCCAATGACGGGGCAGCAGTTTCTGTACCTTATGCTGGCGGGGGCGGCAGCCACAGGCGGGCAGTTGAGTATCACGGCGGCATACACCAGGGCACCGGCAAAGGAAATCTCTGTGTTTGATTACACGCAGGTTCTTTTTGCAGCGCTGCTGGGCTTCCTGTTTCTGGATCAGGTGCCGGACTGGATGAGTGTGGCAGGATATGTGATTATTATCGGAAGTGCGGTGTTCAAATGGGCATATATGAACAGACAAAATAAGACTGCTGCAAATCAGGGAGTTCCCGACTGATTTGCAGCAGTCTTTTATAAAATGATGATGTTGGCGCAGTCTAAGTCTTCGCCCAGATTATAAACGGTTCCGCTGGTGATTCCTACAACAGTGGGACGTAAAATATAGTAGGGACTGTTTTTCACGACCTTGGCTTTTTCTCCGTTGCTCAGTTCCACAATCGTGTCCACCGGATAGAGAATCATGCTTTCCAGGAAGCTTTTCATGGCATGCATATCCAGCTCCAGGGTCATGGACATAATCATTTCGATGGCTTCCCGCTGGGAATAGGCGGATTTGTAGGGGCGTTCTGTAACCAGGGCATCATAGATGTCCGCTACGGAAAGCACCTTGGCATAGGGACAGATTTTGTCAGCCCCCATTCCCATGGGGTATCCGCCGCCGTTGATTTTCTCGTGATGCTGCAGAACTCCCAGCGCGATGCCGGGACCAAATTCCGGGCGGTCCTTTACAATCTCATAGCCATAGACGGAGTGCTGGCGCATAATGGCAAATTCGTCGTCATTCAGCCGCTCCGGCTTGTTTAATATTTCGTGTGGAATTCTGGTCTTCCCAACATCGTGTAACAGACCGGTGACACCGATCTCATGAATCTCATTTTTACTAAGCCCCTGCTGCTTGGCGATAATCATGGCAATGGTGGCAACATCCACACTGTGCTTGAAGGTGTATTCGTCGCTGGTCTTTAAGGCGCTGATATCAATGGCAATGGCATCGTTGGACTCAATGGCAGACAGCAGGTCATCGGCAATGGTGTTGGTGGCGGCTGTCAGCTCCGTGGAATCTGTGTTGTTGTAGACATACTGAATGCCCTGAGCCACACGTTTGCGTACGCTGTCAGAGAGAGAAACCTTCGAGCGGTCCTCGGTGCGCAGCTTCTCAATCTGTATCTGGGCAGCCGGAGTGATGAGCTTCTCGTCCTTTTCCGGCTCGTCCTCGCCATCCTGTATGTAGACGCTCATGATGCCGAGCTTTATCATGGATGAAATCATATATTCGTCTAAAATGGCGCCTCTGGCCACCAGATTGCGTCCCATACGGTCCACAACCGGATGGTCTAACTTCATGCCGGGCTTTAACTGCCGGGTTCGCATATATTTTCGTTTAATCAAAATAAGTCCCCCACATAAGTAAGAATATAGATATATTTACTAAATATTATACCGGATTCTGTGGGTTTTTCAATCATTTTTTCCAAAGAGTTGAACTGTATAAGAACGGGAAGCTGCAAGCTTGACCTTGTATGGAAAATGGCGCATAATAATAGAAAACAGAAATGACGAAGGTGAAGAATCGCCTTTGCCGGTGATTACGAGGAGAGAATTATGGTGACGGAACCCTGCAATAAAAACGCGATACCGGAAGTGAGAAATGTATTAGACTATTTTGCCGGAATAGAGGGCAGGAGAATCATAACGGGGCAGCATACCCAGACCAGGGAGCAGGAGGAACTGATAAAGATACAGGAAATAACAGGGAAGCTACCGGCATTGTGCGGGTTTGAACTGCTATCCTATTCTCCCAATTTCAGACGCGAGACGGCGGATGAGGCATGCTTACAGGAAGTGGATGCCAATAAGGGAACGCTGGATGAGGCATGGAAATGGGCAGAGAAGGGCGGCTTGATTACGTTTACCTGGCACTGGTTTTCCCCGTCAGGTGGCTGGGATAAGTCTTTTTACTCGAAAAACACAGAATTTGATGCAGAAAAAGCCCTGGAGGAGGGCACTCCGGAGCACGCTGCCCTTTGCGGGGATTTAGACCATATGGCGGCAATCCTTACTCCGTTCTGTGAGAAAAAGGTGCCGATTCTGTGGCGTCCTTTTCATGAGGCAGAGGGCGACTGGTTCTGGTGGGGCGCAAAGGGACCGGAAGTGGCAAAACAGTTGTATCGGTTCATGTACCGTTATTTTACAGAAAAATACCAACTGAATAATTTAATCTGGGTGTGGAATTCACCATTGGCAGAGGGCTATGTGGGAGATGACTGTTGTGACATTATTTCCAGGGATTTGTATCCGCCTGCCCATGCCCATGGGGATTTTAACAAGGCATATCGGGAACTTGCACGGATTACTCCGGCACCTAAAGGAACTGCGGTTGCAGAAACCGGAATTCTGCCGGACCCGGATGCACTGGCAGCGTCCGGCACCCCCTGGCTGTGGTATATGACATGGAGCGGCGGCTTTGCCCTGACAGAAGACTTTAATGGCTATGATGCGCTTTGTAAGCTGTATCATCATGCATATGCCGTTACGCTGGAGCAGTTGCCGCAGCTTTACGGACCGGTGATGCGATAGATAGAAAGTACCATAAAATTGTTTCCGGCATTGAAGTTTTTTGCAGGTTCAATTATAATAGAATGTATGGATGTATGAATTCCGATGCGAACAGGAGGAAACGATTATGGAATTAAAGGGAAGTAAGACGGAAGCAAATCTGCAGGCTGCATTTGCCGGGGAATCCCAGGCAAGAAATAAGTACACCTACTATGCCTCAAAGGCAAAGAAGGACGGCTACGTGCAGATTGCCAACATTTTTGAGGAGACTGCGGCAAATGAGAAGGAGCACGCAAAGATCTGGTTCAAGCTTTTACATGATGGGGCAGTTCCTTCTACGGTAGAGAATTTAAAGGATGCGGCAGAGGGTGAGAATTACGAGTGGACCGATATGTATGCCACCTTTGCAAAGGAAGCACGGGAGGAAGGCTTTGATCAGATTGCGTACCTGTTTGAGGAGGTAGGCAAGATTGAGAAGGAGCATGAGGAGAGATACCGCAAACTGCTTGCCAACATTGAGGGAGATCTGGTATTCTCCAAAGATGGTGACTGCATCTGGCAGTGCTCTAACTGCGGACATATTGTTGTTGGTAAGAAGGCACCGGATGTGTGCCCGGTCTGCAATCATCCGCAGGCTTATTTCCAGGTGAAAGCAGAAAATTATTAAGTGCCGGAGAGCTGCCTCACTGAGACTTGGTGCGGTGGCTCTTTTGCCGTATGGGAAAGGATTGACAATGGAATACTGGGATATTTACGATGCAGAGAAAAAGCGCACCGGGCGCACGATGAAGCGCAATGACTGGTGCTTAAAGGATGGAGAATATCATCTCACCGTTCTGGGGGTCATTGCCCATAGGGATGGCAGATTCCTGATTACAAAGCGTGCCGCAGACAAGGCATGGGCGCCGGGCTGGTGGGAGGTCTCCGGCGGAGCAGCCATGGCTGGTGAGGATTCGAAGGATGCGGTGCTGCGTGAAATCCGTGAGGAGACCGGGCTTGATGTGGCAGGCTGGGATGGCGGTTATCTCTTCACCTATAAGAGGGAGAATCCGGGTGAGGGAGATAACTATTTCGTGGATGTGTACCGGTTCGTCTCCGATTTTGCGGAAACCGACCTGAAGCTTCAGGAGAGGGAAACGGATGGCTATATGCTGGCAACGCTGGATGAAATCAAGGCGTTTGCGGCAGAAGGACATTTTTTACATTATGACAGTATCAAAGAGGCATTTCAATAAGTGGAACGATTAGACAGAACAAAGGCAAAGCAGGAGTTCGCGGCATATACGGACAGGTATGACAGCGCGGACCCCAAGATAAAATTAAAGATTACCCATACCTATCGCGTCGCCGGACTGTGTGAGAAAATCGGCGCGTCGATTGGACTTGGCGGTGTGGAACTGGATGTGGCGTGGATGTGCGGGCTGCTTCACGATATCGGAAGATTTGAGCAGATCCGGCGGTACGGGACCTTCAGTGACGCAGAATCGGTGGATCATGCGCAGCTTTCGGCGGAGATTCTGTTCGGAGCGCAGGAGTCTTCCGGAGAGATTCGCCGCTTTGTGGCGGATGACCGCTGGGATTCCTATCTGCAAACGGCAATCCGGTATCACAGTGCGTACCGGATTCCCGGGAATCTGGATGAAAAGACTGTCATGTACTGCAATATCCTGCGGGATGCGGACAAGATTGATATTCTGCGGGTGAATCTGGATACCCCCATGGAGGAGATTTATAATGTCACCACGGAGGAATTGAGAAACAGCCAGGTGACACCGGAGGTCATGCAGGCGTTTGACGAGCATCATGCGGTGCTGCGTGCCTTAAAGAAAACGGCGGTGGATTATCCGGTGGGACATATTTCCCTGACCTATGAGCTGGTATACCCCATGAGCCGGAGACTTATGAAGGAGCAGGGCTATCTGGATCGGCTCATGAATTTTGAATCGGATAATCCGGTGACCAGACAGCAGTTTGCCCATATTCGGGAGGAAATGGGACGATTCTTGCAGGAGGAGTAACACAATGAGCAGTACGCAGGAAAAATTTTTAAACGCGAATTATCATACACACACATATCGATGTCTTCATGCCTATGGAACCGAGCGGGAATATATTGAGACAGCGATTGGGCTGGGAGTGAAAAAGCTGGGATTTTCCGATCATATTCCCTGTCCGTTTCGGGACGGTTATGTATCCGGAATCCGTATGCCCATGAATCAGGCAGAGGAGTACGTCTCCTGTATCCGGAAGCTGGGAGAGGAATATCGGGAAGATATTACGATATTTGTAGGGTTTGAGGCGGAGTACATTCCGGAATTTTATGAAGAGCAGATTGCCATGGTAAGAGCCTTGGGCTGCGATTACCTGATTATGGGACAGCATTTCCTGACAAATGAGGCGCAGGGACCCTATACCGGGCATCCGTCTACAGACGAGGTATTCTTAAAGGCTTATGTGGATCAGGTGCTTGCGGGAATGCGGACAGGAAGCTATACGTATCTGGCACATCCGGATCTGATCAATTATATCGGAGAAACAGCGGTCTATGACCGTGAGATGAAGCGGCTGTGTCGCGAGATGAAGGCACTCTCCATTCCGCTGGAAATCAACATTCTCGGTATGGGGGAAGGCAAGCATTACCCACGCGGGCATTTCTGGGAACTGGTCTCCGAGGTGGGAAACGAGGTTATTCTCGGGCTGGATGCCCACAGCACAAAGCATCTTTCGGATGTGGACAGCTACCGGAAATGTATGGAACTTGTGGATAAGTACGGGCTGAAGCTCTTGGATGATGCAGAGCTGCGGAAACCGTGAAAATAAGGAGAAAACTGATATGCCGCATTTATATTTTACCCGCCATGGACAGACAATCTGGAACGTGGAGAACAAAATCTGTGGAGCAACGGACATTGCCCTCACCGGTCTGGGACATGAGCAGGCGGTTGCGCTTGGACACAGGATTCTGGAGGAAGGACTACAGATTGATGAGATTCTTTATTCTCCGCTCATCCGGGCGGCGGATACCGCCAGACATATCTCGGAGGTGACGGGGATTCCCATGCGGATGGAGCCGAGACTTACCGAGCAGAATTTTGGCAAATATGAGTCTACTCCAAGGGACGGGGCAGAGTTTCAGTTAGCGAAGACAAACTTTATCAACCATTTTGAGGGCGGGGAGACGATGCTGCATTTGTGCCAGCGGATTTATAATCTTCTGGATGACATCCGGGCAGAGGCGGGCAGGAAAACCTATCTTTTGGTGGCTCACAACGGTATTTCCCGGGTAGTACAGTCCTATTTTTATGATATGACCAACGAGGAATTTGCTGCATTTGGTATAAAAAACTGTGAAATCAGGCGTTATGAGCTGTAATTCTAAGGAAAACCGGACGGCTGATACTGCGTTTGGCGACAAGGAGCGGAACATGGATTTAAGTACAATGACAAAGCATTTAATCTATGACAACGGGAATCTGCATGTGCCGGGCAATTATGCCCGGTTTCGTATTTTATGCCCGGAATATTCGCCCCATGAGGAGGAGGTAAAACCTTATCCCATGCCGGAGAGCGAGCATTTATTTGCCCTGTTCTGGGATATCCATGATACCACTCGGCTGTCCGCCACCATTGTGCCCTCCGAGGTGCCGTTCCTTTATGAAAAAAGCTTTGAACCGGGGATGCGGACGCAGATGCATTCCCACGAGTATCTGGAATTGTTTTACATTGTGGATGGGGAGTACCGGCAGAAGATTCTTGGAAAGGAATACACCTTCCATAAGGGAGAATTGTGTTTAATCGACAAGAACTGCCTGCATCAGGAGATTCTGGACGGAACCTCGGCAACAGTGCTTTTCCTCGGCATCACCAATGTCATGTTCAATGATATTATGGAGCGCAAAATCACTACGGAGCGTATTGCTTCTTTTTTAAATATGGCGCTGCTGGAGCAGAAAACTCTGCAGCAGTATCTTCATTTCAAACCACAGAAAGAGGTTGTGCCGGAGATGGAGGAGGCACTGTTATCCCTGATTCAGGAATTGCAGCGGCATGACGTGGCATCTCCCTATATATGTCAGGGGCTTCTGCTGCGGATTTTCTGGATTTTAAGCACGCAGTATGAGTATTCCCTGTCCAAACAGCTCCGCAAGAAAATGAACTGGATTCTGTTTGAGGAGATCACGGATTACATGGGAAAGAATTTAAACCGGATGTCTGTGCAACTTCTGGCGGAGGAATTTCATTTTCAGGAGGATTATTTTAATCGCTTCTTAAAGGCACAGACCGGCCTTACCTACACGGAATATCTGCAGACGCTGCGGCTTCGGCGGGCGGAGGCGCTGCTTTTGAATTCGGATTACACCATTGATGATATTGTAAAAGAGGTGGGGTATAAGAATAAGGGGTATTTCTATAAAATATTCACGGAACGGCACCAGCTCACGCCAGCGCAGTTTCGGAAGAGACATGAGAGCATGTCAAAATGAGAAAAGAGGGATGCGCGGCATTTCTGCCTGCCGCGCATCCTTCGTTTTTAGTCTTATTTATTTGTCCATTTCCAGTCGCGGATCTCCGGCATATCAAGACCGTACTCATGGATGTACTGCTTGTGCTCAACCAGCTTGTCATTCATCTTCTGCACTAAGTAGGAACCGCGGTTGCCTAACTGCGGCAGATAGCGAATGGCATTCTTTACAAGATGGAAGCGGTCAATCTCGTTCTGTACACGCATATCAAACGGTGTGGTGATGGTGCCTTCCTCCTTGTAGCCGTAAACATGGATGTTGCGGTTGGTACGGCGGTAGGTCAGCTCGTGGATTAAGGTATGGTAGCCATGGAAAGCGAAGATAATCGGCTTATCCTTGGTGAACAGCGCATCGTATTCCGCATCGGTGAGACCGTGGGGATGCTTGGTGCTCGGCTCCAGCTTCATCAAGTCCACAACGTTGATGACACGAATCTTTAACTCCGGCAGTGCCTCTCTCAAAATGGTAACTGCTGCCAGGGTCTCTAAGGTCGGGGTATCGCCGCAGCATGCCATAACGATGTCCGGCTCCTCGCCCTGATCGCTGCTTGCCCACTCCCAGATACCGATACCCTGTGTACAGTGCTTTACAGCCTGCTCCATGGTCAGCCACTGCTGTCTCGGGTGCTTGGAGGTAACCAGTACATTCACATAATCGCGGCTGCGGATGCAGTGGTCAAAGCAGGACAGCAGACAGTTGGTGTCCGGCGGCAGATAAAGACGCACTACATCTGCCTTCTTGTTTGCAATGTGATCTAAGAAGCCCGGGTCCTGATGGGTGAAGCCGTTGTGATCCTGCTGCCATACGTTGGAGGAAAGAATCAGGTTCAGGGAAGCGATGGACTGTCTCCAGGGAAGCTGGCTGCAAACCTTTAACCATTTTGCATGCTGTGCGCACATGGAGTCTACCACGCGGATAAATGCCTCATAGCTTGCGAAGAAGCCATGACGTCCGGTAAGAAGGTAGCCCTCTAACCAGCCTTCACACATATGCTCGCTTAACATGGAGTCCATAACACGACCGTCGTTTGCCAGGAACTCGTCGGTATCATATTTCTCATTATTCCAATCGCGGTTTGTCACTTCAAATACCTTGCCCAGACGGTTGGACATGGTCTCGTCCGGTCCAAAGATACGGAAATTCTTTGCGTCCTCGTTTAACTTGAAGATATCTCTTACAAATCCGCCCAGCTCAATCATATCCTGTGCCTCTACAGCGCCGGGAGCGGGGACATCGATACCGTAATCGCGGAAATCCGGCAGACGCAGGTCACGAAGCAGCTTGCCGCCGTTTGCATGGGGGTTGGAACCGATTCTGCGGTCACCGGTGGGGGCAAGAGCTTTTAACTCCGGAATCAGTCTGCCGTTTTCATCGAAAAGCTCCTCCGGATGGTAGCTCATAAGCCAATCCCGTAACATATCCAGATGCTCCGGCTTATCCATCATAATCGGCACCTGATGTGCACGGAAGGAACCTTCAATCTGATTGCCGTCCACAACCTTCGGACCGGTCCAGCCCTTCGGAGTGCGGAGAACGATCATCGGCCACTTGGGTCTGGTAGGATCGTTGTTCTCGCGGGCATTTTTCTGGATGGCTTTAATCTCATCCATAGCCTCATCCAGGGCAGCAGCCATCTTGGCATGCATATCCATGGGCTCATCGCCTTCTACGAAAATCGGTCTCCAGCCGCAGCCGTCGAAGAAATGCTCTAACTCCTCATGGGAAATACGTGCCAGCACGGTCGGATTGCTAATCTTATATCCGTTCATATGGAGGATTGGAAGAACCGCACCGTCGGAAACCGGATTTAAGAATTTATTACACTGCCAGGAGGTTGCCAGAGGCCCTGTCTCTGCCTCGCCGTCACCTACGATGCAGGCTACTACCAGATCCGGGTTATCGAATGCAGCGCCGAAGGAGTGCGCAAGGGAGTAACCAAGCTCACCGCCCTCGTTGATGGAACCCGGCGTTTCCGGAGCTACATGACTGGAGATTCCGCCCGGGAAGGAGAACTGCTTGCAGAGCTTCTTGAGACCGTCCATATCCTCGCCGATATTCGGGTAAACTTCGCTGTAGGTTCCCTCCAGGTATGTATTTGCCACGAAGAAGTTTCCTCCGTGTCCCGGACCGGAAATTAAAATCATATCCTGGTCATACTTCTTGATGACACGGTTTAAATGAACGTAAACAAAGTTCTGCCCGGGTACGGTACCCCAGTGTCCCACGATTTTCTTCTTCACATGGTCTAAGGTCAACGGCTCACGAAGGAGCGGGTTGTCCAGTAAATAGAGCTGGGCAGCGCCAAGATAGTTCGCTGCACGCCAGTAAGCGTCCATTTTCTTCAGATAGTCTTCTGTGATGGGCTGCTTTTCCACAACATCTGCCATTGTAAAATCCTCCTTGTTTTACGGGAAAAATACCGGTCTGCGCATGGGCAGATTCTTCTGAAAAAGAAGAAACGTAATTTTCTCCGCAATTTTAGATTGACTTAAAATAATTTGGTATAACATAAAATACTACTTTGTTATATTTTAAACAATCTTTTGGAATTCGGCAATTTCCGGGGGAGATTAAAATTGAGGTCAAGTTACCTGAGACGACTTTTCCCAGACGTGGAGGAGGAAATAATCGGAAGACGGATTGCGGGAAAATTATGTTTGATACAGAACACAATTGCTGGTAGAATGAGAGTATGTCATGAAATGGGGTAGAGAGAGGAGGAGTTTATTTATGGAAATCAAAGGCTACACCTACGGCTACCACGCCGAGAAGGGACTATACGAATCAGAGGAAGGGAGATACAGCCAGGATGCACTGATGGATATCGGCATCAACTGGGTCTGTCTGGCATTTCCGGTGAACCAAAAGCAGTTCACCTCCACGGAGATTTTGTTTGACTACCGTCACAATGTGCCGGATCTTGAGCTAATTGCGACGATAAAGCGTTTTCACGACAGAGGCGTTAAGGTGTGTTTAAAGCCAATGATCAACTGTGAGGACGGTATGTGGCGTGCGCTGATTGACTTCCCGGACCAGAGTATGTTCGAGGAGGATACCTACTGGGGAAAATGGTTTGAAAGCTATCAGGCATTTCTCACCCATTATGCAAGGCTTGCGGAATATACCGGCTGTGAGATGTTCTGTCTTGGCTGCGAGATGCTTGGCACAGAGCGCAAGGAGACATACTGGCGGCAGACGATTGCCATGGTGCGTGACGTCTACCATGGTCCGCTTGTATACAATACCAACCATGGCAAGGAGGAGCTTGCCCAGTGGTATGATGCGCTGGATTATCTTGGCACTTCCGCCTATTATCCGGTGGAGAGCGCACCGGGGGCGTCTGAGGAGATGATGCGGCAGGAATGGGAGAAGATTGCAGCACATTTGGAGAAGGTCAGCAAACGCCTCGGGAAAAAAATTATTTTCATGGAGATTGGCTGCCGCAGTGCGCTGGGATGCGCCCAGATGCCGTGGGATTTTACCCATAAGGAGTTCCCTGTGAGCGAGGAGGAACAGGCAAACTTTTTCCAGTCCTCCCTGTCAGCGATGGCGGAAAAGGACTGGTTTGGCGGTTATTTCTGGTGGGATTGGAGTACCGTGATTTACCATACCAGGGAGGAGGCTGCGGTGGATACCGGATTTAATATCCATCTGAAAAAGGCGGAAGAAGTGGTGCGCAACTGGTACCAAAAATAGAAAATGCAACTGACGGTTGCAAGAAATGCGGCGATTTGTAAGGCGCACTTGGTGGTTGTCAACCGGTATTTCTGCTAAGATAATCCCATCGATATCGAGGGCGTAAGCCATTGACCGGAGGACTGAAGGACATGAGGTACTGTGCAGGGAAATCCGGTAATCAGAATAAAATAGCTGCGGTCATGCTGCGGCGGAATGGAGAAAAGATGAGTTTAGCGGAGAAAATAATGACACTGAGGAAGGCACAGCACTGGTCCCAGGAGGATCTGGCGGATCAGTTGGGCATATCCAGACAATCGGTTTCCAAATGGGAGAGCGAGGCATCGGTGCCGGAACTGGATAAAATTGTAAGAATGAGTGAGCTGTTTGGTGTAAGCACGGACTACTTATTAAAGGAAGATATAACAAACGGTGGACACACAGAAAATGTGGAGCGGGAAGCCGATTTCGGTGAGACGGTGCGGCCGGCACGCTGTATTTCCAGACAGGAGGCAGAGAGCTTTCTGGAGGAAACCCGGCCCTTTGCAAAGAAGGTTTCACTGGCGGTAAGCCTTTATATCTGTTCGCCGATTCTTCTGATTCTTCTCGGCGGTGAGGCTGAGTATGGCAGGCTGAAGCTGGGAATTACGGAGAATATGGCAGGCGGTATTGGATGCGCTATCCTGCTGGCGATTGTGGCGCTTGCCACCATTGTGATTATAAGTGCAGGAATGGTATACAGCAAATATGAATATCTGGAAAAGGAAGTCATTTGTCTGGCAGATGGCCTGGCAACAGAAGTGGAGAGCAGAAAACAGGAGTTTGCGGGCATTTTTCAGAGAAATCTGGTTGTGGGTATCGCGCTTTGTATCCTGAGCGTGATTCCGCTTTTTGTGACAGCGGCAATTACGGAGGATGAGTTTGCGGTTCTGGTATGCGTGGGACTGCTCCTGGCAATTGTTGCCATCGGAGTAAACCGGATTGTGTGGGCAGGCACGATACAGGGCAGCTTTCAGAAGCTTTTGCAGGAGGAGGATTACTCTCCGGAGAAGAAACGCGGTAAGAAAAAGAGCGACGGGATATCCGGCGGGTACTGGTGTCTGGTGACAGGAATTTATCTGGCGGTCAGCTTTTACTGGAAATGCTGGGATATATCCTGGATTATCTGGGTCGTGGCGGCAGGAATCTTTGTGTTGCTGCAGGGTATTCTGGCGCGGAAAAATGAGGCTTAATAGAATTTCGCACATCAAAGGGACAGTTGCACAAAGAATTTCTTCGTGCAACTGTCCCTTCTTAATTCATTAGGAGTTGGCGAGTGCAGTCAGCTCCTGCAGCATTTTGGGCAGCTCGGTGTCCATATTCTCACTGGAGAACTGGCAGGTTCCGACCTTCTTATGCCCGCCGCCGTGATACTTGAGCATCAGACTTCCCACGTCTAACGTAGCGGTTCTGTTCAAAATGCTGTAGCCCACTGCTGCGCTGCAGCCCTGTCCGCCCCGTCCGCTGACAATCCATGCGGAAATATTCTGCTCCGGATACATACTGTAGATCATAAAACGGTTGCCGGAATAGATGGGATCTACGCCCCGCAGGTCAGAAATAATGAGCTTGCCGTCCACAACAGTATGGGCAGTTACCATCTCTTTGAATTTCTCGGTCTGTTCAAAATAGACATCGATACGCTCCTGTACATCCGGAAGCGCTAGAATCTGATCGGTAGTCATGGTGCGGCAGGCATCAATCAGCTTCTCCATCAACTGGTAGTTGGAAATGGTGAAATTGCGCCAGCGTCCCAGACCGGTGCGGGGGTCCATCAGAAAACCGATTAAAATCCAGCCCTTGGGATTCTGGACTTCATCGATGGTGAGATTGCCGGAATCCACCTTGTCCACAGCCTCCATCATATCGTCAAACTGTGGAAAACGCTCCTTTCCCCCGTAGTACTCGTAAATAATCCGGGCACAGGATGGGGTGATGCGGCTTTCGCCTTTATATTTGCCGGCAAGCTGCAGACGCTCATGCTCGCTGGAATGATGGTCGAACCACAAACCACAGCCCTCCACATAGGGGACATTGGCGAGACAGTCATTCTCATTGACCTCCACCAGACCGTCCTGCAAATCCTTCGGATGTGCAAATTTCCAGCTATCAATGATTCCAGCTTCCTTTAATAAAGCGCCGCATGCGAGACCATCAAAATCAGAACGTGTAATTAATCTCATGATTGAAACCTCCACTTTTGTTGAAATACCAATTCCTTGTATCTATAATTATACTGATTTAAGGGGGGAGTTTTCAACTGTTTCCTGCAATTTTAACAAATTTTATGAAAAGCATAGACAAAGAAGTGGGGGATGCTATAATATAGAAGAAAATTTTATACATAAGGAGAGTTTAGTTATGATTCAGAAAAGAAACATTGCAGTATGCATCATTTTGTCCATCGTTACCTGCGGCATCTATGGGATTTACTGGTTTATCTGTCTTACCAATGATACCAATACCGCTTCTAACACCTTTGGAACCTCCGGTGGCGTGGCATTCCTTCTGACCATTATCACCTGCAATATCTATGGTCTGTACTGGGCTTATAAGCAGGGCGAGAAGATTGATCATGCAAAGCAGAATCGCGGGATTCCGTCCAGCAACAGCGGCGTAATCTATCTGATTCTCTGCCTGTTTGTTCCGATTGTGGCATGGGCACTGATGCAGAACGAATTAAACAGCATGGCGCAGTAATGGTCAGAAAGCGTCTGATCCGGGTTCTTTGTGTCACATCCGGTGTACTTCTTGCCGGTGTGCTGTATGGCATTTTTGTATCCCAAACCGGGATAGGAATTCCGTGTCTCATCCGGCTGGCGACGGGATGGAAATGTCCGGGATGCGGAGTCACCCATATGTGCGTTGCACTGCTGCATCTGGATTTTGCGGCAGCGTTTGCGGCAAATCCGATGATGCTTCTGTTGTCGCCGGTGCTTGCGCTGGTCTTCCTTAAATATACGGCAGACTATGTGAAAACAGGACGCTGGCAGATGGGACGACTGCAGACGGGAGCCGTATGGGTCTGTATTGTGCTTCTGATTCTGTTTGGAATTGTGCGGAACCTGGTTCCGCTTTAAAGGGGCTGTCACCTGCGGGTGGCAGTCTTTTTATGTAATAGGAAAGACTTTGTTATATTAACGTGTGAAAGTGAATGCCTTTCCTATGAAATAAAAAACGCTCCGCGGCTGGCACAAAGTATAGGGTATTTTTCGAGAAGAAAAGGAGAAAACGAATGCAGTATCACATTGGAATCTGCGATGACGAGGAGGCACAGAGACAGCTTCTGGCAGATATGGTAAAGCGTTGGGCGGCGAAAGGTGGTCATGCCGTGCAGAAGGCAGAGTTCGGGAGCGCGGAGCAGCTTCTGTTTGAGGGCGCGGATGAGGCGTGCGATATCCTGCTTTTGGACATTGAAATGGGAACGATGAACGGTGTGGAGCTGGCAAAGAAAATCCGACAGAAGAACCGCAGGATACAGTTGATTTTTGTGACCGGATACATGGACTATATTCAGGACGGTTATGATGTGGAAGCCCTGCATTACCTGCTGAAGCCTGTGACGGAAGAAAAGCTGTCGACGGTTCTGGAACGGGCCGCAGAGCGGCTTAAGACCTCCGGGAAATCGCTGCTACTTACCGTACACGGTGAGACACTGCGGATTCCGCTGTATGAGGTGCGCTATCTGGAAGTGCGGAAAAATTATGTCACCATTCATTGCAGCGGCGAATATGAGGTAAAGCGGACCTTAAGCGAGCTGGAAGCGGAGCTGGATGAAGGATTTTTCCGGTTGGGCAGGTCCTATATCGTCAATCTGCATTTCGTGAAAAGAATCACAAAGTCGGAGGTGTTCTTAAGCAGCGGAGAGGTCGTGCCACTGCCCCGGGGCATGTACGATAAAATCAATCAGGCAATGATCCATTACTTTTAAATTTTTTTACAAATCCCACAGGAAAAGAGGAACTTATGTCACTTTTATCCAAGTACATTAACAAACAGCTTGCCGCTTACCAGAGTGAATTAATCCAGACCCACTACGAGGAAGTAGAGAATATGTACCGGCAGGTGCGGGGCTGGCGGCACGATTACCGCAATCATATTCAGATTATGAAAAGCTACGCCGCGGAGGGGGATTTGGAGGGCATCCGGCATTATCTGGATGAGCTGGACGAGGATTTGTCAACGGTGGACACGGTGCTAAAAACCGGAAACCGTATGACCGACGCGATTTTAAACAGCAAGATTTCCCTGGCGAAATCCAGACATATTCCGGTGGTGGCGGATGCCCATGTGCCGGTGGCATTAAAGACGGCGGAGATTGATCTTTGCATCATTATCGGCAATCTGTTTGACAATGCCATCGAAGCGAGTATGGAGCTGCCGGAGGATAAGCGGATGATTCGTGTCTATATGGATATGAAGAATACGCAGCTTTACATGTCTTTTACCAATCTCACTGCCTCCGGCAAGCAGAAAAAGATAGCCGGACGGTTTGCCACCACCAAGGGGCAGGGGCATGGCTTCGGGCTGGTGCGCATTGATGACATTGTGGCCCGTTATCACGGTTATCTCAATCGGAACAGCGAGGACGGTGCATTTACCACGGAGATTCTGCTTCCCCAGGAGTGAGGTGCGCGGGAGGTGCCACACCGTCCGAGCCGTTTGTGTACCGGGAACATCATTTGCGTTTGGTCCCCCGGAAGGTGCAATTCGTCCCTCGGATTGCACCTTCTTCTTTTTTTGTGCTAGGATAGGACCACATCGAAGAAGAGGAGTGAGACACGTGAAGAACAAAGAGAACAGGAAAAAACCGAAATACGGTATACCGGCAACCGTGTGCTATATGGTGGGAAAGGCGCGCAGGAGGGCACCTTCGGTGCTGGTGCTGCTGGTGACGCTGCTGGCACTCAGTATGACCATGAGTCTGCTGCAGCTGTTTGTGGTGCCGGTGATTCTGGATGAGATTGAGAACCAGGTGGCGCTGGGCGGACTGGTGAAAACCATCGTTTTGTTTACACTGGGACTGGTGAGCGTGGGGGCATTGACAGCGTACATCGACGAGAATAAAATCTGGGGACGGATTGAAATCCGCAGTTCCATTGTGAATGATATCCATAACAAGATATGTACCACATCCTACTGCAACCTGGCAAAGCAGAGCTTTCTGAATCAGAGCGAGAAGGCAGTTGCTACCACCCAGGGAAACTGGGAGGCAACGGAGGCGGTCTGGGAATCTCTTTATGAGTTAAGTCTGAATGTGCTGGGATTTATCGTTTATTTACTGCTGATGACCCGGCTGAATCCCGGAATCCTGCTGCTTACTGCGGTGACTGCGGTGCTCAGCTATAGGATGGCAGCGCGGGTGGAACATTGGCGCTATGGAAAAAAGGAACAACTTATCCGGATGAAACGGAAACTAAAGTACATCAGAGGAAAGAGCTCCGACAGACAGTTTGCGAAGGATGTCCGAATTTTTCGCATGGGAGAATGTCTGACAGAGATGGGGAAACGGGAACTTGCGAAGATATATGCGATGTTTCGGGAAGAGCAGCGAAGGTGTCTTGGAGCAGATTTGGTGGATGTGCTCATGGCGCTCCTGCGAAACGGAATTGCGTATCTGTATCTGATTGGTCTTGTTCTGGGAAATAATCTCTCTGTGGCAGAATTTCTGCTTTATTTTTCTGCGGTGACAGGATTTACCCAGTGGGTGACCGGGATTTTAAAGGCAACAGGAAAGCTGAAACAGCAGAGCGCGGAAATTTCCTGTGTGATGGAATTTCTGGAATATCAGGAGGAATACCGATTTGAGGATGGAAAGCCCCTTTCCCACACGCCGGGGCAGACCTATGAGCTGGAGCTTCGTGATGTGAGCTTCCGATATCCGGGAGCGGATTCGGATGTACTTTCCCATGTGAATTTAAAAATCGGGAAAGGAGAAAAACTGGCGGTGGTTGGACGAAACGGGGCAGGAAAGACGACACTTGTAAAGCTGCTTTGCGGATTTTATGACCCCACCGAGGGGGAAGTTCTCTTAAACGGGCAGGACATCCGGCAGTACAACCGGAGGGATTACTACCGGCTTTTTTCTGCGGTATTTCAGGACTTTTCCCTCCTGGCGGGAACGATTGCCATGAATGTGGCGCAGAGTGCGGATAAGATTGATATGGAACGGGTAAAGGACTGCGTGGAACGGGCAGGGCTGAAAGAGAAAATAGAATCTATGCCGGATGGGTATGATACCCATCTCGAAAAAGAGGTCTATCTGGATGCCGTGTCACTCTCCGGCGGCGAGACACAGCGGCTGATGCTGGCGCGGGCGCTGTATAAGGATGCACCTGTCATTGTGTTGGATGAGCCGACGGCAGCGTTGGACCCGCTGGCGGAGAGTGATATGTACAACCGCTATCACGAACTGACCAGGGATGCGACCTCGGTGTATGTATCACACAGGCTGGCATCCACCCGGTTCTGCGATCGCATCATACTGATTGGAGACGGTGGAATCTCCGAGGTGGGAACCCACGAACAACTGCTGGCAGCAGGCGGGGAATATGCCCATCTTTTTGAGGTGCAGAGTCAGTATTACAGGGAGGGAGGCATCGAAAATGGAGAACAGTAAGGTGACGTGGAAGGAAACATTTGTGCTGAATAAGCGGGCGCTTCGGTTATGGTGGAGCAAGCAGCCCTGGTATTTTGTATCCATGGGGCTTACGGTGCTGCTGGAAACACTGCTTCCTTATATTACGGTGTATTTTTCGGCACAGATTATCAATGAGCTTACCGGAGAAGGAGACCGGGAACGGCTGCTTTTTCTGGTGCTGCTTCTGCTTGGACTGGAGACCGGCTTAGGCATTATGAAGGCATGTATAAGCCGGTGGTATGAGGCGATGAAGGAAAGCATGCGGGATTTCCTGGATGTGATCTATAATGAGAAAATGCTGTCACTGGATTTTGCATCGGTGGACTGTGCGAAGACGCAGGATCTCCGCACCCAGATTTTTGCAAGTGAGATGTGGAGCGCCTATGGGTTATCCAGAGTGTTATATGCTATGGAGAGGCTGCTGCGGGCAGTTATGGGAATCATAGGAGCCGGGGGGCTTGCGGTATCGCTGTTTACATCACCGGTGCGTGCAGAAGCATCCGGACTGCAGTGGATGAACTGGTCGCTTTATCCGTTGTTTTTCCTGGTCTTTATGGCAGCACTTGCGTTGCTTTCCGCCTGGCTTGTAAACCGTGCGGAGCAGTATCATGCCGACTATCGTGAGGAGGCAGGACTGGGAAACCGGATTTTTGGCTTCTTCGGCTACCTGGGGCAGCGGAGAGAGCGGGCTCTGGACATTCGTATGTATGAGCAGGAAAAAGTATGTGGTAAAATGCATCTGGAAAATAATGCTTTTGGTATACATTCCAAAATAGCTGCTTACGCAAAGGGACCCATCGGGATGTTGTCGATGCTCTCCGATGTGGTAAATCGTGTTTTTGTGGGTGTGGTGTATCTGTTTGTGTGTCTGAAGGCATATGGCGGAGCTTTTGGGGTCGGCTCTGTGACACAGTATATCAGTGCTGTGACGATGTTTTACCAGAATATATGCAAGCTCGTAGAAGAAGTAGGGGAATTCCGGGTGAATACCGTATTTTTGCGTACCTGCTTTGAATTCCTGGATATTCCGAATGAGATGTACAAGGGAAGCCTGACGGTGGAGAAGCGCAGTGACTGCAACTATGAGGTGGAGTTCTGTCATGTCAGCTTCCGCTATCCGGATACGGAGGTGGATGTACTAAAGGACGTGAACCTGAAATTCAAGGTGGGGGAAAAGCTTGCCATCGTCGGGGAGAACGGTTCCGGCAAATCTACCTTTATCAAACTGTTGTGCAGACTTTATGACCCGACAGAGGGAGAAATCCGGTTAAACGGCATCGATATCCGCAAGTATGATTACAAGGAATATATGTCCGTCTTTTCTGTGGTGTTCCAGGATTTTAAACTGCTGGCATTTTCCCTGGGCACCAATGTGGCGGCGGGAGAGCAGTATGATGCGGCGCGCGTGGAGGAATGCCTTGACAAGGCGGGATTTACAGACCGGAAAGAAAAAATGAAATCAGGACTTAATACTTATCTGTATAAAGATTTTTCCGAGGATGGCGTGGATATCTCCGGCGGGGAGGAGCAGAAGATTGCCATTGCCCGTGCGCTGTACCAGAATGCGGCATTTCTGATTCTCGATGAGCCGACGGCGGCATTAGATCCCATTGCGGAATATGAGATCTACACCCGCTTAAATGACATTGTGGGTGACCGCACCGCAATCTATATCAGCCATCGGCTTTCCTCCTGTAAATTCTGTGATGAAATTGTGGTGTTCGACCGGGGACATATTGTGCAGCAGGGAAGCCACCGGGAGCTGGTGGGACAGGAAGACGGAAAATACTATGCACTCTGGAACGCCCAGGCACAGTACTATGTGGAGCACGGTGGCGAAGAGGAAGAGACGTTGTATCATATGGAAAATGCATAGGATGGCATAAGAAGGGTGTTTCGCAGGAAATAATTCTGGTGTGTAAGAATGTTTCTTGCGGACAACCCTTTTTTTCTATGAATTTTTTGGGAAATATGTTATGATACTAAATAAGGGCGTTTTGGAAGAAAGGATTTTTAAGATACATGGTAGAAATCAGAGCAATCGGAGGAACGGAGCTTGGCTGGGCGGTTAAGATGGCGCAGGAGGTTTACGAGCGGTGCGTGCGGCAGCTTATAGCCACGCAGGAGGAAGTGGAACAGTTTTATTCTTATGTGCAGACGGAGTATCTGTGGCAGGAGATGACAGCGGGGCGGCTGGTCGTGTGGGGAGCCTGGGAGAACGGGGCACTCTGCGGGATTTGCGCCATGCAGAAGACGGGGCATGTGACCATGCTGTATGTGCGGCAGGAGTCCCAGCGGAGAGGCTGTGGGACGGCAATGCTTTCTGCCATGAACAGTTATGCGGCGGGGGCTTTACATCTGGAGCGGATTACGGTCAATGTGACACCGATTGCAGCAGCAGGATTTTTCTATGGCAGGGGATTTACCCTGATGCCGGGCGGAATTGACAATCCGGGTTTTGTGTCACTGGTGCGTCAGACGGCGGTTCCCTTTGTGAAGACGGCGCCTTTTGCAGCACCTGGGGCAGCAAATTATGCGATCTGGGATCAGGTATCCCGGCCGGTACCGCAGAAGCCGGACCGTGTGACCTATACGGCACGTTCTGTGAAGCCCGGGGTTGTAATCGGGCTTACCTGCGGCTTACTTGGGCTTATGGCGGTGGTGACGATCATTGTCTCAATGTCCTTACTCATGTAAAAAGTGACATATGGCACAAATCGTGTTACAATCTATATACTTATGTCCCAAAGGAGTATTGCAATGATTATTAGTGCAGAAAAAAAAGATAAGAGTATCGCAGCAGTGGACATTGTGAAGGATCTGATTCACAATATCCCGCTGGTGAAGGAACTGGCAAAGAATGATTTCAAGAAGAAATTTGCCGGTTCCTATTTTGGCATTCTCTGGGCTTTCATAAGTCCGGTTGTCACCATTATGGTATACTGGTTCGTATTTGCCATTGGAATGCGCAGCGCGGCACCGGTGAACGGCTATCCCTTTGTGCTCTGGATGATTTCCGGGCTTGTTCCCTGGTTTCTGTTCTCTGAGATATTAAGCAGCGGAACCAGCGTGTTTATTGACTACAATTATCTGGTAAAAAAGATTCTGTTTAATCTGAGCCTGCTTCCCATTGCAAAGGTGGTGACGGCTACCGTAATCCACCTGTTTTTTGTAGGACTGATGATTCTTATTTACGTCTGCATGGGATATATGCCCACGCTGTATATGCTTCAGATTATCTATTATATGTTTGCCATCTGGGTACTGGCGACTGCACTGGTGTATATCACCAGCTCGGTGGTGGTATTTTTCAAGGATCTGTCCCAGGTAGTGACGATTTTTCTGCAGGTATTCATCTGGATTACCCCGATTATGTGGCAGGATACCCAGATGCTGGGCAATCATCCGGTGATTGCCAGACTTATCCAGCTCAATCCCATGTACTACATCGTTTACGGCTACCGGGATGCCATGATTAACCATGTGTGGTTCTGGGAGAAGCCCGGGATGACACTGTATTTCTGGGTGGTGACACTGGCGCTGTTTGTACTGGGTGCCGGAGTATTCAAGCGGCTGCGGCCTCATTTTGCAGATGTAATTTAAGGAGAGAATATGGACGGGTTAGCCATTGATGTAAGACATATTTCAAAAAGCTATAAATTGTACCGCGGAAAAGGGGACAGGCTGAAGGATGCCCTGCACCTGCCGGGCAAATGCCAGGAGTTCTATGCGTTGTCGGATGTGAATTTTTCCGTGAAAAAGGGAGAGACGGTGGGACTAATCGGAACCAACGGTGCCGGGAAATCCACATTGCTGAAAATCATCACGGGGGTGCTGACACCGAGCGCAGGAGAGGTGGAGGTCGACGGTAAGGTGTCTGCGCTGCTGGAGCTTGGCGCAGGCTTTAATGCGGAGTATACCGGAATGGAGAATATCTATTTTAACGGTACGCTCATGGGCTATAGCAGGGAGCAGATGGAGGAACGGGTGCCGCAGATCATAGAATTTGCGGGAATCGGCGATTATATCAACCAGCCGGTGAAGACGTATTCCAGCGGAATGTTTGCCCGGCTTGCTTTTGCGATGGCAATCAATGTGGAGCCGGATATTCTCATCGTGGATGAGGCGTTAAGCGTTGGAGATATCTATTTCCAGTCCAAATGTTTTAAGAAAATGGATGAGATTAAGCAGAACGGTACCACAATCCTTCTGGTGACCCATGACATGAGCAGTGTGGTGAAATACTGCGACAAGGTTGTGGTGATGAATCACGGGAAAGCAATCCGGGAAGGCAACCCCAAGGAAATGGTCGACATTTATAAGAAAATTCTTGTGAACCAGTTTGATGAGGAGGCGCCGGAGGAAAAAAGCGCCGCTATAGAGGCGGGGGAGAATTCCTGGATGTCGGAGCTGTCCCTGAATGAGGAAAATGTCCTGTACGGCAGCGGAAAAGCGCATATTAAGGATTTCGGTTTCTTCGACGAGAACGGGAATCTCACCAATATGATTTTAAAGAAGAGCACGTTTCAGATTCGCATGAAGGTGGAATTTTTGGAGGATGTAGAGTACCCGATTTTTGCCTTTACGGTGAAAAATGCCAGAGGAGCAGAGGTGACGGGAACCAATACCATGTTTGAGCGGCTGGAGATTCCGCTGGCAAAAAAGGGTGAGACCTATGTGGTGACCTTTACCCAGAAGGCGCTGATGCAGGGCGGTGAATATCTGATGTCCTTTGGCTGTACCGGCTATGAGAACGGGGAGTTTACCGTGTATGACAGACTTTACGATGTGGCAAATCTTACGATTGTTTCGGAGCAGGATACGGTGGGAACCTTTGATATTGATTCTACCGTGACCGCGGAAAAATGCGAATGAGACAGGGAGGCAACCGATGTTAGAGGATAAACTGGATCTGACCTTTTACCAGGGTGAGGATTTATATAGTGACGGAGACGTGGAGGAGGAGTTGTTAGCAGCCGTGCAGGAGCCGCAGAAGCTGGAGGAAACTCTGCTTACGGGAAATTCCTGGCCACATTTGTACCATTTATCTAATATTCGTGAAAATATATTGGATTGGTACGACTTCAACCCGGAGGGAACACTTCTGGAGATTGGCTCTGGCTGTGGAGCCGTGACGGGTCTTTTTTGCCGGAAGGTGAAGCATGTCACTGCCATCGATTTGTCCAAACGCCGTTCTATGGTGAATGTGACACGGAACGCCGCCTATGACAACCTTACTGTGATGCTGGGGAATTTTGAGGATATCCGTCTTTCGGAAAAATTTGATTATGTGACATTAATCGGTGTATTTGAGTATTCCATCTGCTATATCAACAGTAGCAATCCGTTTATGGATATGCTGGAGCGTGCCAAGAGCTTTTTAAAGCCGGGTGGAAAGCTGATGATTGCCATTGAGAATAAATATGGGCTGAAATATTTTGCGGGGGCTACGGAAGACCATTCCGGGCGGAATTTTGACGGACTGGAGAACTACGTGGCAGTAGACCGGGTACGCACCTTTTCGAAGGGTACGCTGGAGCGGATGCTTAAGGATGCCGGCTTTACAAAGAACGACTGGTATTATCCCATGCCGGATTATAAACTGCCGGAGGAGATTTATTCCGATTGGAATCTGCCCTCCCACGGAAGCATACGAAATGCCTGTGTGGCTTACGACAGGGACCGCTACGAATTATTTGATGAGCGTCTCTGCTATGATTCTATCTGCGGGGATGGGATGTTTCCGGAATTTGCCAATTCCTTCCTGGTCATCAGCGAGGTTGCGGGGGACGGGATGCCTGTAGCTGCCGGG
>JBJEJC010000085.1:0-12521 GCA_051877675.1 Roseburia sp.
CGGCGCATAGGTCACCTTCGCATTTCCGCCCAGCAACTTTTTGATTCCCATTAATGGCGAAATCTCATAAAGTGCCTTAATCTCCGCACTTCCTCCACCATTGGAATGAATTGCCGCAGCATTGGCACCAATGACTGCAACCTTTCCCAGCTTCTTCGCTTCTTGCGCTGTCAGTGTACCTGTTTCTGCTCCCCGCACCTCTGTCGCGCTTCTATCTGCATTCGTAGCCGCATTGCCGCATGGCAACGGAAGAATTCCTGCCTCATTTTTCAATAAAATAATGGATTCCCGTGCCACTTCAAGCACCGCCTGCTGATGCTCCCTGGTATTGTAGGCGCCGCCCTTCCGGTTATCCCGGTTCGCACCAATCATATGCAGACGCAGCATCAGACGAAGAATATTGCGGATTTTCTCATCCACCAGCGTCTCCGGTATCTCACCCGCCTTTATTTTTTCAAGCAGAGGGTCCGCCATATGATGCCGGTCGAAGGTGTACACCACATCCATCTCGATATCCAGCGCCGATTCCGCCGCAAGAAGTGTATCATGCACACCGCCCCAGTCGGAGACGATGACGCCGTCAAATCCCCACTCCTCCCGGAGCACCTGATTCAGCAGCTTCTTTCCGGTACAGCAGTGCTCTCCGTTTAACCGGTTATAGGCACCCATCAGGGAAAAAATATGCCCTTTCTGTACCGCTGCCAGAAATCCCGGGAAATAAATCTCCTGCAAGGTGCGCTCATCCACAAGCGTATCTACGAAGAGCCGCTCTGTCTCCTGGGAATTCGCCGCAAAATGCTTGACACACGCCGCCACATCATTTTCCTGGATTCCCTCCACAAGAGGAACTACCAGTTCTTCCACAAGACGCGGGTCCTCGCTCATATACTCGAAATTCCGTCCGCATAACGGACTTCGCTTAATATTAATTCCGGGTGCCAGGATCATATCCTTTCCCCTGCCTCTGGTCTCCTCGCCAAGCACCTGTCCCGCCTTCTTCGCAAGGGCGGGATTCCAGGTGGATGCAATGGCACTGTTGCAGGGCAGATAGGAGACAAAATCTTCCGTGCTGCCCACACAGCGCCACTCATCATCGGCAAATTCAGCGCGGACACCCATAGGACCGTCCGACATAAAAAGGGACGGAATCTCAAGACGTTCCACCGCCGCGGTGCGGAATAACCCCGCACCGTGGATCATGGATATTTTTTCTTCTAATGTAAGCTGTGACAGCAGCTCTTCTATGTACTGCTCATTCCTGTTTTTTTCCATAACTCACCTGTATAAACTGATATGCAGCATTTGCATTCGAATTCTAATATGTTACCACAATATCCTTATTGCCGGCACAGTCAATGATTACCGTCTCACCGTCCATGACATAGCTCGCGCCCTCCACACTTGCAGGAGTTCCGGCATTCATCAGGGCGATACGGCAGGCTTTTTCAGTCTCCACATGTATCCGGTAGGTCCCGTTATCATTGGAAACAGACGCATTTACCTCTGCCTCATTCTCCGGGCTGTATACCACCGTCTCTGCCACATTTCCCGGCTTCACAGCATAAACTCGCAGTGTCACACCGTCTGCATAGTCGTAAACCGCATCATCGTCATGAGCTCCCATTGCCACAATGCTGCCCTCTCTCACATAAAGCGGGATGCTTAAGTAGCCATGCTTCTCACGATACCACTTGCCGCCCTCTTTGACCTCTCCGGTCAGCAGAGAAGTCCAGGTCCCCTCCGGCAGATAATACTCCGCCATGCTCTGATCGTTAAAAATCGGTGCCACCAGCAGAGAATCGCCCAGCATATACTGTGTTGCAAGATAAGCACAGTTCTTATCCTCCGTAAATTCCAGAACCATGCTGCGCATCATCGGAACACCGGTCTTTGAGGTCTCAATGGCATTGCGGTATAAATAGGGCATCAGGGATGCCTTTAACTTGGCAAAGTAACGCACCACATCCACCGACTCCTCATCGTATAACCATGGCACACGATAAGAGGTAGAGCCGTGCAGTCTCGAATGAGTAGACAGCAGACCAAATGCGCACCATCTCTTGTATACATCCGGTGTAGAGGTACTCTCAAAACCACCGATATCATGGCTCCAGAAGCCGAAACCGGAGCTGGTAAGAGAAAGTCCGCCCCGCAGGCTTTCTTCCATGGATTCATAATCAGACCAGCAGTCACCGCCCCAGTGTACCGGGAATTTCTGACCACCGGCTGTTGCGGAACGGGCAAAAAGGATTGCCTCCTTCTCTCCCTTCTTTTTCTTGATTACATCATATACCGTTTTATTATAGAGATAGGTATAATAATTGTGCATCTTCACCGGATCAGAGCCGTCATAGTATACGCAGTCGGTAGGAATCCGCTCGCCAAAATCCGTCTTAAAACAATCCACACCCATATCCATCAGTGCTTCCAGCTTCTTCGTGTACCACTCGCATGCTGCGGGATTGGTGAAATCCACGATCGCCAGTCCCGGCTGCCACATATCCCACTGCCATACATCGCCATTCGGACGTTTTAAGAAATAACCGCCCTTTACACCCTCCTCAAACATGGAGGATTCCTGGCCCACATAGCTGTTAATCCATACGCAGATTTTCAAGCCCTTTTCCTTCAGACGCCGGATCATGCCCTCCGGGTCCGGGAACACTCTGGAATCCCAGGTGAAATCGCACCAGTTAAAATCCTTCATCCAGAAACAGTCAAAATGAAATACTTTCAGCGGAATGTCCCGCTCAAGCATACCGTCCACAAAGCTGTTTACCGTCTTTTCATCGTAATTCGTAGTAAACGAAGTGGACAGCCACAGTCCAAAGGTCCAGGGTGCCGGAAGAGATGGTTTTCCTGTGATATCAGTGTAACGCATCAGCACTTCCTTCATTGTGGGACCGTTAATGAGGAAATAGTCAAGGCTCTCACCCGGTACGGAAAATTCCACCTTTGTCACCATCTCCGTGGCAACCTCAAAGGATACCTTTTCCGGATGATTGACAAATACACCGTAGCCCTTGTTGGAAATATAAAACGGAATATTCTTGTAGGACTGCTCGGTGGATGTACCGCCGTCCTCATTCCAGATATCCACACTCTGTCCGTTTTTCACGAAAGCAGAAAAACGCTCACCGAGACCATAGATCAGCTCTCCCACGGAAAGGGACAACTGCTCTCTCATGTAAGCATCCTCCGGTCCCTTATCATAGGCAAAGCCCTTCCAGTCCGTCTTCATATATGCGAGATCCCGTCCTGCACTTGCAGTAATCTTCTCATCTCCGCGGTAGAACACGATGGCTCCGTTGTCCTTATTCATCTCAAAGCGGAGGCTTCCGGAAGAAACAATCACCTTATCTTCCGTCTCTTCTGCCTTTAAATTGCCCTTCCCAGGCTCTGCAATCTCAAACGCCGGTGTGCGCTCCGCAAGTCCCATATGATGATAGGTCTGAATCCGCAGTACCTCCGGGTAAGGTGCAGTAACCTTGATGGTAAGGTTCACACCACCTAAGGTGTCTCCTCTTGTGACAATTTTACTGGTAGGTGCACAAATCGTCACCTCGTTCTCCTCAATCCGTGAAAAATAAATTTCTGCCGGGGAAAAACACTGATATCCTTCTTTCTGTAACCAGCAACCATTACTGAATTTCATCGCAATAATCTCCTCTTCTTTTTTTCAACCGGGCAGTTGTCATCTTCCTCCCGCACCACCCATACTTTTCTCATGATAGGTTTATATTACAATAATTATCCCTGGCAGACTACCATCCAAATTGCACAAAAATCACGTGATAAATTTGACAAATTCCCTGCCCCCAATTATAATTTTACTGGTATGAAAAAGGAGAGGGACTGGTTATGTATAAAGTATTAATTGCGGACGACGAAGCAATCATCCGTGAGGGAATCAAATGTCTGTTAGACTGGGAATCACTGGGCTTTTCCATTGTCGGAGAGGCTTCCACCGGTGACCAGGCATATCAGGAAATCCTAGGGCTAACCCCGGACGTGGTACTCATGGATATCCGTATGCCGGGGATGCTGGGAATCGATGTGATTCGTGAAGTGCGTAAAAAGGGATTTGACGGTAAGATTATGATTGTAAGCGGATACTCCGATTTTCACTATGCCCAGGAAGCCATTCATTACGGCATACAGGATTACCTCACCAAGCCCATTGATGAGGATGAATTGCAGAACAGCCTTCTCACCTTAAAAGAACAACTGGATGCTACCCGTGCTGCCACGGATTCCGCTGAGCACTACCGCCAGAAGGCACATGACACGATTGTGGAAGATCTGCTGCTTGGCAATGCGGAAATCTCCCGCCTGAATCTGGAGGAACTGCATCTGGACGCACCGGTATATCAGGTGGTCATCTACGAAAAATACAGCCACAATACAGAGGATGCTTCCTACCGTTTCTCGGACCTGCTCCGGGTAACCAACCAGGACAACAATTCCTACGACAGTATTACCTTAGACTATCACGAAGTACTTCTTCTGAAGGGGCAATTTGCCATTCAGAAATTTAATGAGTTTCTTGAGCGCTATGAGCGGGAAAAACGTCCCCAGAAGGACTCTCCGCTGGACACTCTTTTTATTACATATGGCGAATGTGTTTCCAGCCTTACAGATATTCCAACCTCTTACCAGGAGGCAAAGAAACTGCTCTCGCGCCGTTTTTTCTGCGATCAGGAACAGCATACCATCGGTTTTCTGGCACTTCCAGCCTTTGAAAACAATGTTCCTATTGTAAATGATGACCTGCTGCACGAATATGCCGCATCGCTTATCAACTATATTCAGGCGTTTAACCGGAATATGGTGGCAGAGACCTTAAAGGAACTGCAGACAAGACTTTACAATGCCTCCGACTCCATTGAAAACATCAAGCTTTTTCTGGCAGATCTCTGCCTGCAGATTAAGGAACAGATGAATCATCTGTACAGCAATGTCTCCATTCCGTTTGCCAGCAATGCAGACATTATCCGGTTCATCAATGAAAAATACTATTTATACGAAATTATTCTGTTCTTTACTGAACAGTTTGAGATTATTATGTCAGCCATCGGCAATTCCACAAGAGACAGCGTGCTGGATGATATTCTCCACTATATCAACCACAACTATGCCAGCAATATCACACTGGAAAACATTGCCCCGCTTTTTGGCTATAACAGTTCCTATCTGGGTAAGATTTTCAGTAAAAAAATGGGGGAAAATTTCAACTCCTATGTGGACCACATCCGTATTGAGAAATCAAAAGAGCTGCTGTTAAAAGAAGATATGAAAGTATACAGCATTGCTGAAAAGGTCGGTTACCGCAATGTGGACTATTTCCACATCAAATTCAAGAAATATGTGGGACAAAGCCCTGCGGAATTCCGCAAGAAGAACCGCGTAACAGAAGGCTGATACATTCGGAAACAGAAAGACAGAGCTGCCACACAAAGACATACCTGCGTATGACAGCTCTGTACCAAACTATTTCTCAGCGCACTCTATTTCTGTCTATATATATTTCGCTGCAACCGCATCGATTGCTTGTGTATCTGCTGCGCTCCATGCCGCATAATCCTTGCCGGAGGCTGCAACCGTCTGTCCCAGTTCCACAAGGAAGGCCGGAATCTCCGTTTCCAGAATCGTTCCCAGTTCCCGTCCGAAACGTTCTTCCCCCTGCTTATCGCTTCCGTTTACATACAGAACAAACGCAGACTGGGGTTTCTTATCCACGGTCTTTACACCGCCGCGGAAGCCGATGGCTCCGGTCTGGTGGGTTCCACAGGAGGACGGACACCCGGAAATATGAATCTGCGGCAGCGCACCGTCCGGGATTTCCGCCTCACGCACTGCTTTCACACAGGCTGCAAGAAGTGCCTGGGAATCTCTCACACCAATCTGGCAGATTCCTGCCCCGATACAACTCACAGAAGTCTCAAATAAAGTCTGTGCACCATCAGCCGTCGCCTCCAGAACTTTCTTCGCCTCTGTCCCGGTAAGATTGACAATATAGGCGCTCTCATCCGGTGCCAGGCGCATCTCCGCTTCCGGAATCGCACATACCAGGTCACTTAAACTGCAGAAGGTGTCCAGCGAAGGCTGACCTCCCACCGGATGCCACACCACCGTATATAGCCCATCCTGTTTCTGTGCAATCACCCGGGGGCCGGAAACGCTGCTGCCGTCTCCCGTTTTCTCCACCGGCTTTGTCTGCACGGTGACGGTAAGCTCCTCACCGGACGCATATACCTCATCCAGCTTTTCCAGGAATGCTTTTCTGTATGCCTCGGCTCCGCCAAGGGCTTCCTGCATATATCGGGTACGCGCCTTACCTCTGTTCTCATAGTTGCCATAGGCACGGAAGGTCAGCCACATTGCCTTAATATAATATAAAATCTGATCCGGCTCTACTGCCTCTGCCACCTTAACACCCATACGGGGATTGTTGCCGAGCCCGCCTGCACTGTACACGTCAAATTTGCCGTCCTGGCGTGCCACAAACCCAAGATCCCGGTAAGTAGCATGCGGGATATTCTCCGGGGAATTGGAAAAACCTACCTTCAGCTTTCTCGGCATCTTCTCTGCCTTGATAAAGGTCAGCAGATATTCGGCTGCTTCCTCGGCATAGGGCAGCACATCGAAGTATTCTCCCACTTCCACACCGGAGAGCGGTGAGCACATTACATTCCGGGGATAGTCTCCACCGCCGCCCAAAGTCACAATTCCGTGAGAAAGAGCCTCATCCATAATACCGCATACCTGATCCGGCTGAAGGTCGTGAAGCTGAATGGTCTGGCAGGTGGTAAAATGTGCCTTGGTTACCCCATAACGTCGAATGGCATCCGCAGTGAAGGCCAGTTTCTCCTTCGTCACACGTCCCGCTGTCATGCGAAGACGGAGCATGCTTGCCTTTCCGCCACGCTGGGCATAACTTCCGTAAAGCCCGGAAAACCCCTTATAGGCATTTTTATCCAGCTCCCCTGCATAAAATGCCGCCGTTTTCTCTTTAAAAGCTGCTAACTCCTCCCGAAAATCCTCTGGTTTTACTCTATTCATTGCTTGTCCCTCTTTCTCACAGTATTCTTTGCACTCTGTGCATAGTATACCATGTGCTTCGCACATGCTACCGCCGTGGGCGACCGATGCGCACTCCACTTCGTTCCGGCGCGTATACTATGCACTCTGTGCATAGTATACCACATTTCCCCGTTCCATACAACAAGCAGCCGCCGGAAATACCGGCGGCTGTCCTGTTCCTTCTATTCTGCAAATTCCAGATTACTCAAAGTAAATGTAACGGTAACGGTCTGCGGATTCTCAATTCCATCCAGATTCAGCACATGGGATTTCACCTGTACCTCGTCCACCGCACTGCCATCCCAGGAGTTAAACGGATCGTTGGTATCAAAGATACCGGAAGACTTCAGTGCTGATTTGCTCTCAGACTGATTGATGGTAAGCTCCGTGCCGTCCACCACAATGCTGTCATAGCGGATATCACAGGATGTCAGATTGGATTTTTTCTGTTCTCCCGCAGTCACAGCATAATCCTTAATATAAATAGCGGTCAGATTGTTAAGTCCTGTCACTCCGGCTGCTGCTGCCGCAGAGGATAAATCCGCTCCACAGTCAAAAGTCACCGTATACTGACCATCCCCGGTCACTTCAATCACAGGTCCTGTCTCGTTGCCATAATAGGAGATACTGTCATCGTTGTAAAGCACATTCAGGGAAAGTGTCAGAATGTTCTCCGTCACAACCTCGGTCACCGTCACAGCAACTGTTTTCTGCACGCCGTCCTGAGAGGTAATCGTAATCTCTGTGCTGCCCGGTGCAATGGCGGTAAGCTTTCCGATTTGGGAGACTGTTGCCACCTTGGGGTCTCCGGAGATATAGGTCAGCCTGTTTTCTGCCACGTCGGATGCAGCATTAAGAAAAACATAGCTTCCCGCGCTAAGCTCATACGCATCACTGTCTGTTGTGATTGCAGTAGTTTTGTCCGCGCACTCCACCGGATTTACAGTGACGGTCAGCGTGCGCTCTGCGGAACCGCTCTGGGAAAAAGCTGTAATCGTAGTTGTTCCGATTCCTTTTGCATGGATCATTCCATTATAGACAGTTACCACATGATAGTCTGCCGTTTTCCACAGCAGAACATCGTTGGTATTTTCCGGTTCTACAGTCGTCTCCACATGATAACGCTGTCCAACCTCCAGCTCCAACTGATAAGATACTCCCACATCTGCCATCGCAATCTCACTGATGGGCGTGATTTCAGGAGATACCGCAAGGCTCTTTACATCTATTCCCGTATCTGCAAAGAATCCCCGCATCAGCCCGTCGGTGACCTCCTTGTCAATGCACTGATACGTCTTACGGTCCACCAACGTAAAACTGTAGTCCGTCGGCTCCGCACTTCTGTCATACCAGCCCTGATCCCAGTAGACCGGAACCACTCCGGACTGCTTTGCCAGCAGATTAAATACCTCATTGTGATAAGCTCTCTGCTCCGGGTTATTCTTGTTGACCGCGCCATACTCACCCATGATTACCGGAATTCCCTGCGAGGTGAACCGGGTTACCAGCTTCTCATAAGCTTCGGCAATCGAATCCACCTTTGCCTCATCAAATTCGGTCTTCGTCATGGATTCCTCCATTCCAAAGCTGTAATCATAGTAATGAACCGCTGCAAAAATACGGTTTTTCACGACATCCTCCGGCAAATCGAAACCATATTTTTCGTTTGTCATGTGTTCCACATTCGTGTAGCGTCCCGGTACGGACAGCCAGCGCTGTACATTATTGGAGCCGGTGGAACGCACCACATTGACAAAAATCTGATTTAAATTCATAATCACTGCCGTATCATATTGTACAGACGTCGTACCGTCGCCAGTCACCTCATTCATGGATTCGAAAATGAGATGTTCGTCATAATCGCGGAACCGCGTGGCAATCGTTGTCCAGACACCCGCAAACTTTTCATACAGACTGTCCAGATCATCGGTTCCTACTCTGAGCCATCCGGACTGGTCCGCACCGTCGTGGTGGATATTGATAATCACATACATATCCTGGTTGATACAGTAGTCCACAATATCCTGCACCCGGCTCATCCACTTATCATTGATGGAATAGTCCTCATCGTTGATCATGGTACCCCAGGTGACCGGAATACGAACCGCATTAAATCCCAGGTCATGAACAGCATCGATAAGCTCCTGGGTCGTCTCGTCATCCTGCCACAGGGTCTCATTCGGTGTAAAGCCGCTGTGCCCGTCCATGGTGTTTCCCAGATTCCAGCCGGTTCCCATCTCTGCCACCATGCTGTCTACATCCAATACGGTAAATGGCAGCGGATTTCCCTCATCGGCCGCAGCAGTGGTTTCCAAACCGATTTTCTCCAATCCGTTCTCCGCTTCTTCTGTTTCAGGAACTTCCGTTTGTTCTGTTTCGGAAACCTCCGTCCCGGCTCCGTCAGTCTCCGGCTCCGTCGTTTCCGCGACAGCACTTTCCGTATTTTCCGTTGCATTCTGCTGTGAGGTATCCCCGTTTTGGCACGCCACAGCTCCAAATGCCATTGCGGCGCACAGGATTACTGTAGCTGCTTTCTTTCCCCATTTTCTATATGGAATCATATATAGCCCCTTTCCAGCCGTATTATTTTTCTTCCTTATCCGATACCTTTAATGCTCCCGGTTCCTTCTCAAGTACCCGGAAAAAGTACCGTGCATAACCGCTAATGGTAAGCATCACGCATGCCGGACCAATCAAAAAGCCGATAAACATGGTGGTGTTATTCCAGAAAATAATCACAATCTCCACAAACAGTACAAAAATCAGAGACAGGGTACGCAGGAAGAATTTCGCAGAGATATCCGCCGAATTCTTCAATGTAGCAATCAACGTATTTTCATACCTTGCCTGTAACGGAAACGCAAACAGAAACGCCAGCAGGAAAATAAATGCCGTAACCATTCCCATGATAAGCAGGATGATTGGATTGCCTTCAATCTGATTAAACAAGGAGAAATCCAGCCAGACCACATAAAGGCAGAATAAAAACAGTAACCCCAGCGGAATGCCGTTTTTCAGATTTGCCTTAAATGCCCTTACAAACTGGTGTGCCACATAACCGTCCTCCTCATCCACCATTTTCATCGTCACATCAAAAGCCGCAATGGTTGCCGCTCCCATGGTGACAATGGGAATGGAAAAAATCATCCAGAGAAAGTTAATCTTAACTAATCCCCAGAGACTCTGCATAAATTTGTATAATCCGCCTTCTACACTGAAAAATTTCATATTTCATCTCCAATTTCTTTGTGGAAAAAAGGCTGTCCGTATAACCGAACAGCCTTCTTTTACTATCTCACTGCTTCTTCCAGCTCATGTCTTGCAGCAGCCTGCTCTAAGGACCACTCCAGACACTCCTGATAGCCATAGCTGTTAGCCTGCTCAATCATTTCTGCCACAATCTGATCGTATTCGTCATCAGAATTTGCATAGATTGCTCTCCAGCTGTAGGTTACAATTACGTCTGTAACTGCACTCCAGGTTGTCTTGAAGTCATCTGACTTCGCTTCTGCGGAGAAGGAAGTCGCCGGTGCCACTACATAATTCTGTTTCTCCATGTACTCCTGAATAGAAGACACACCATAGTATTCTCTCCAATCCTTCTCGGTGTCATTTGCCGGATCAATCTGTGTGCTCTTCCAGAATTCATAGTTGTATCTCTCACCCGCAGCAGAATCCATATTTGTTGCGTTGATACTCCAGGTGGTATTGTTGATCTGAAGACATCCATCATTGAATGTACTTCCGCCATACTCTTCCGTCATAGCGGTTGTTCTGTCATCATGGCAAAGCTTTCCGAAATCGGTAAAGTGGGTATAACCATCCTCATCATAGTACCAGCATAACTCTTCCGGACCGTAATTGTAAATCATGGTTCCTTCCGGAGTGGATAACCAGTTGATGATTTCCATACATAATTCGGGATACTGGGTGTTGGCACCGATGCTCCAGATACGGTTACCGCCCTGTACATTCATACCATAGGTAATCGGGCTTGCCTCCGAAGGTACTAAGGAAAGCATCATCTTATTGTCTGCCAGATGTGCCTCTGTGTTATAGCCTGCGCTTCCGGAGTAGTTAAAGATGGACCAGAAGGTACCTCCTGCCTGTACCTTCTCAATCATGTTATCGTAGGTCTGGGTCATGGAGTTCGGATCGAGCAGGTTGTTCTGATACAGCTTGTTGAAGAACTTCAGTGACTCAAAATATGGTCCGTTCTCCTCCAGTGCGTCATGGTAGGTTCCGGTAACCGGATCATAAACACCTACACCCAGCTCGTCATAGCCATGATAAGCAGTTGCCAGAGATTTCACATACATTACCATATCACCATCCCAGTCCGGCCAGAGAGAAACCGCATAGGTCTCTTTTCCGTTGTCATCGGTAGGACAGATTTCCTTCATCTGCTTAAATACCTCTAATAAATCATCCAGATTCTTTACCTCCGGATACCCCAGTTCCTTATAGAGGTCCCAGCGCAGATCCCAGGTGTAGAAGAAAGCCTCATGGTCCTCACTGGAGGTAGCCACATTATGACCAAAGCCGTATACTGCATCCGACTCTCCGTTCGTGATTGTGGAGGTCAGCGCAGCGTTTTTCTCGAGCGCATGGGTCATATTCTCTGCAATATAAGGACCGTACTCTGTCAGCAGATCATCCTCATTCCAGTCATACAAAAGCCCTGCCTGCACTGCCTTCGCATAGTTCTCACCGTCGCTTCCCCATACAACGATATCACCCAGGTTGCCGGATTCCATACGTGTCTCATAAACGCCGTCCTGCTCCGGGATAATGTTTAAAATGACATTGAATTTGTCAAGCAGAACCTTGGCACTCCAGCCTACCTGCTCTCCGGAATAGTTTGCCAGTTCACTGAACACGGTCAGTGTAATCGGATCGCCGGAATTTCCTGCAGATGCAGAGCCGGTATTTCCCGCTGCTCCAGTCTCTGTGTCCCCCACAGAGCCTCCGTTACCTCCACAGCCTGCCAGACAACCTCCCATCATTGCAGCTACAAGTGCAATTGACGTTGCCTTCTTCATCATCTTTTTCATTCTTTTTACCCTCCTTAAAACTTTTAAATATAAATTATTGCATCAGCCTTTTACTGCGCCGAGCATAATTCCCTTTTCAAAATAGCGCTGCATGAACGGATATACCAGAAGAATCGGGATTACCGACACCATGGAAATCGTGTACTTGGTTACCTTGCTGTTTAATGCATTCTCCATAGCCGCTGCAGCCGCTGCAGAGTTTCCGGAACTCATGACACCGCCCAGATTGGACGCCTGATTCAGATAGTTGTATAACAAATGCTGCAGTGTATACAATTTTGGATTATTCTGCATCAGGATCAGGGAATCCGTAAAGGAGTTCCAGTGTCCCACCGCACCAAAGATTGCAATTGTTGCAAGAATCGGTTTACTTAAGGGCCAGAT
>JBJEJC010000086.1:0-12447 GCA_051877675.1 Roseburia sp.
GTATTATACACCATCCTTTTAATTTTTGATAGGCGTTATGTTATTGAGCGCTTACTTTGTAAAAACATAACAACCCAATCAATAGGTGGCTCTTTTTTGAAAAATCAAGGTACGGATGATTACCAACTTACAAAACTCCTCACAAAGCCCATAAAACGGGCATCCCCTTAAATATTCTCCAAAAGTAGTATTGAGGAAGTAAACTCTCGTTAGTCTGCCAAGATATGCCGTATTATGCCAAAAACATCGGTAGTTTGCGACTTTCAAGAACCAAATGCCCCAGCAGACAAACAAAACCTTAATCATTTAATTTTCTCCGTTTTCCTTTATGAGCGCTCAAATTCACTCCCAGGGGCGTTCATTTTTTCATTAAAGGGTGTTCATAATTTGAGTAGTGTAATTATCTCTTGTTCCATAATATATTTTAGGTTTTGCCAATAAAAATGAAGATATTTCATTTATGGTATAAGCGCCTACATTATTGATTATTAGTATGTCACCAACATCTAATTCATTTTCATTTTTTATGATTAATAATAAATCAGACTCCTTGCAGGTACATCCAACTATACGCTGAATCTCACGCTTTTCTCCTATAACATTTCTTACTATTTCATAATCAGTAAGTTTGCAATTCTGTAAGTAAGGAATTTGAATTTTAGAGCCATCAACAATGCCGTAGTGTCTATCATCAACATTTTTTGTTTCAATAATACGAGTCATATAACAAGCACAATCTCTGACTAAAGAGTTCCCCGGCTCAATAATTACCTTCAAATGCTCTTTTGTCTTTTCCCTTAATTCGGAGATTATTGCATCTACATAATCGTTTTCATTCCAATATTCTTCTGATATTTTGTAGCCCCCGCCAATATCTAAAAATTCTACTCCACTTAAATCGTTTTCATTAATAATATTAATTAAGCCATTTATTATCTGTTTATATACAATCGGATTTCGTGTATTTCCGGAAATATGTGCTTGTAATCCCACCAATTGCAAATGTGATGCTTTTTTTAGGTTAGAAATATATTTACTTAAATCATCTATTCCAAACCTTGAAAACAAAGACTTATACATCGCTGTATCATTTTTTATTTTATCAAGATTACAACGAATACCAATCCGGCATTTTTCCTTACTTTGAAGAGCAATTTGAATTGCCCTTTCAGAATCTAAAATAACTACAGCCCCCATTGAAGCATATCTTTCAAAATCCTCTGATTCACAAATAACACCATTAACTATTATTCTTCTGGGTTCTATACTTTCGTTAATTAATAATTCATATTCATGCCTTGTACATACCTCAAACCAACTTCCACGCTTATACAACTCATTAATAATTGTAGAATCATAATTAGCTTTAATGGAATATGCAATAATGTCATTTCGATTATGTTGATGAAATGCATCTTTCCATTGGGTATAATGAAATATCACTTTTGTTGTATCTATCACAAAACAAGGGGTGTCTACTTTACCATTGGACATCTGTAATCACCTCTTCCTAACTCTCCAAAATGATGATATGACATTCCAATGCATCCTCCGTTGCAGTATTTCAGATATTTACAAGTCTTGCATGAACTATTCTCACTAACTGAATAATGCACAAATTTTTCAGATGCATCCGAATTAACTATTTCTTCCAAGTTGTTCTCTAACAAATTTCCTACAGGAAAATCCGTTAAGCAAGTGCATGGATATACTGTAAAATCCGGATATACATATATCTTCGATTTCACATCTCCGCAATTTGAAGTGATATGAATATCTTTAATTTTTCCACTATTAATATATTGATCAAGAAGATCAAATTCAAATAATTTCTTGATTTTTACTACAACCCCTGCATTATCTAAAACATAATCCACAAATCGGTTCCATTCGTTTATCGAAATAGTATCGCTCTCCTTTGCACATCCAAAAGGGAGTAACAGGGAAATTTTCCAATACTTAACATTTTCATATGTTTTAATTTCCGATAATAATTCATCAACATTCCCAATATTATCCTTTCCTACAGTTGTAGATATGTTATATGAAATACCTGCAGCATTCAATTTAGAAATAGTGTCCTTAATTTTTTCAAAAATACCAGGTACTCCTCTCAGTTCTTCATGAAATGCTTTTGAACCATCGACCGAAATCTGTACGTGAATATCAGTTGTTCTTAATCTATCTATCCATTCACTATTAACACCATTTGTATTTATACATACTTTCTTGAACTTTCCGATACATATATCGATCAATTCCGGCAAGGCATAATACAGTGATGGTTCGCCACCAGAAATCATAAGAACATATTTTGAAAAATTATTTCTTCGAAGAATCTTTTCAAATTCATTAAGATCCAACTGACCATCATGTCCAGCTCCACGGATACAAAATTCACATTTTAAGTTACATTTTTCGTTAACCAATAAATATAATTGCATTGCTATCACTCGCTTTTTATAATCCACTCTTTGTCATAGTATACCGTCAAATATGAAGAACTCAAAAGTTTGCACAGAGCTTTTGATTCGCACAAATCACAATTTTCTTCTATACAGATTTCTTTATAATACTTTCGTTCATCCATCTTATGTTGATAATCACTGAAGCAAAATCTTGGTACAATTGGAATTTTTTTGGCATTAAATCCAGGCAAATAACAAATAGGAGTATCTAAAAACATTATTGCACATATGTCTTTTAAATCTAAAAATACTTCCGAAATATACTTTTTATATGAAATAAGGTTGACCGGCTCCACACCATTCAATACTGATTTTTTTGTATTATTTAATCTTGCAATTATTATTAAGTCACTTGATAAGGATTCTTTTTCCAAAAATTTTTTTATAGAAAAACTACTTCTCAATAATTCCTGGCTAATGATGAATTTAATATTGACGCAAAAGCCGTTTCTGTTAAGTTCTCGTATTGTAGATAAAGTATCTGAAAATGCTCCCTTTCGTTGCGTTATATAGTCGTGCGTCTTCTCATCACCATGAACTGGAATCACAAATCGAAGCCTATCGCTATTGGCAATTCGGGAAACATCAATACTCCTCCCGTTTGAGTAAACAACAATTTTACATTTTCTTTTTTCAATTAGGTCATTTAGAATACCATAAAATTCCGGGTGTATCGTAGGTTCGCCTCCATTTAGTACAACAGTATCATCAGCAGAAATCCCTATTGTTGCATCTAAAATGCTTATCTTAGGTACGAGATTTGCATTTTCTCCCGTCGATGACGAAAAGCAAAATCTACAATCATTATTGCAATTGTAATTTATATTGTAATAGTATATTTTTTCCATAAAATTCCTTAATAAAAAAACCTTTGCCTAACTTTAGACGTTCGGCAAAGGCGTTACAATTTTTAATTTCCGTGGTGATTGTAACAATACTTTCCTTCACGAGATTTTTTCATTATTTTCAGTGCAATCGGATTTATCTTTTCCAAATCTGTGCCAGAGTCAAACAATTGATATATCTCATTGTTAATTTCTGTAATGGAAGATAACAGTCGTTTAGCTCTCACACAAGTAGTGTTGTTGATTTTTTCAAATGAACCTTCCAATATTGCACTTGAAACGCATCCACCTTTACAAACACCAAAGTATTTACATGATTCCTGGCATTGTTTTTTACGAGCATTGCTAATATCCACAAGATGTTTATAAGCTGGAGTTGAATAAGCATCAGCTATCTTTTCTAACGAAGAAATATTGCCGAGAATAAAATCATCTGTATAAGGTCTACCACACGGAAAAATATCACCATTTGGATTGATACATATACGATTATATATGCAAGAGCCACCATACTGAATGCAATATAGTTTATCTGATACTTTCAGCAAGTCTTCAAATGTTCTCATTGAGATATTGCAGTCTTTATCATATAACCACTTTTTATACAAGTCACACAAGCTATCAACATATTCTGTGATATTCAGTTCAAGTTCTTTATGCTCCAAAGCAGTTCCACTCATGAACATCGCCAAGACTTTAAAACTAAATCCCTCTTTCTTAAACCAATTATATGTATCCTCAAGATGTTTTATTGAATGTCCATTCTCAACACAAAGAGTACCAAACTTGACTCCTCTTTCTTTAAGTCTACACATATTTTTATATACAATATCGGTATTGGAACGAAGGTCATCATTATGTGGTCCATCAAAAGATATTCCTACGGAAAACTTATATTTCACAAAAATATCTATCCATTCATCATCAATCAAATATCCGTTTGTTTGAATTGAGTTCTTAAATATCACTCCAGATTCTTCTCGAAGTTTTCTTTGGTATTCCAATACTTCAATGAAATTATCTTTCCCCCACAAGGTTGGTTCTCCGCCATGAAATACAACATGAATCTCATCATAATCTTTTGAAGCAATTAAAAACATCTTCTTCGCCGAGTCTGGATTCATCATTGTTTTTTCAAAGCCTTCTTCAGCATGATAACAGTGTTTACATCTCATATTACAATCATTTGTTGGCTTGACTGTAATTGAAATTCTGCCCATTTTAAATCTCCCCCTCAATCAGTTTCATCATCGTTATCTACGCCCCAGCCCTCTTCTCCCTCAAACCACGCTGCCCAAGCTGCAACTGAAGCAAAGTCACTATTCTCACGATTCGTTTTCTTAATATTTTCTGCCATTTCTAATACCTCCTTGAAATTAAAATGATAACGATGCCCAAATAACAAAAAAACATCACATAAAGCAATGCCAAAAGCAACTGAATATTCATCAGTTCTATGTTCATATCAGCCACAGTCACCTGATTACTTTAAATATATTATACTAAATTGACCTAATTTTGTCAATCAAAAAGCCCCCCGCTAGCTTCGGAATAATACATTACGTTTCCGATTATCTGGTACATCCATTTCTTTTCACAGTTCAGGCGCATAAAAAAACAGCAGCCACAAGGACTGCTGTTTTTAGGAGAAGGTATTTTTACTATGGGGTATAGCAAAAACTATATATAATGTATTGGGGGGTTTTTACGAGAATTATAATACCATGTTCCCCACCAAAAGTGTTCACAAACATGCACATTTTTTCAAAAAGTTTTTATGCATTATGCACAAAAAAGTGTTGTTTTTGGCGTATGCGCAATCGGTTGCAACTAGCGAATTTTACATTTTATGCGCTGCAGTGCGTTATCAATCGTCTTGGGACTCTTCCCCATCCGGGCAGCAATCTGCTGATAATTAAGCCCCGACAGATACTCGTCCAACACCTGTCGCTCCAGCCCGCTTAGGCGTGCCCGCAGGCGTTCCCAGAACTGTTTTGCATTCTCCTGGTCAATCACCAGCTCCTCCGGATTGCAGGGGCCGCCCACCGCAAGGGTATCCGCAAGGGACACCCCCTCTTCATCGGACTGGGCATATAAAGAGACGTAGGAATTTAACGGTGCGTGTTTTTTCCGGTTAGATGCCTCCACCGCACTGTAAAGCTGTCTGGCAACACACAGCTCAGCAAAATGATAAAAGGATGCTTCACGCTCGGGATCATAATCCCGGATTGCCTTGAACAGCCCAATCATTCCCTCCTGAATCAGGTCGTCGGTGTCTCCGCCAATCAGGAACATGGCATTTGCCTTTTTGCGGACCAGCGGTTTATATTTGTCCAGAATGTAATCCATAACCCCGGCATCACCGCCCCGCAGCCGTGCAATCAGTTGTTCATCCGTATCATTCTGATAGCTACTCATGTATTCACCTCCGCTACCGGCGCTGTCTTACGATTTCATACGCCAGCACTCCCGCTGCAACGGAAGCATTGAGGGAATCGATATCCCCCTTCATGGGAATCGACGCCACAAAATCACAGTTTTCTTTGACAAGCTTGCTGACACCATCCCCTTCATTTCCAATCACGATGCCAATGGGTCCCCGCAGATCCAGGTCGTACATATCCGTCCCTCCCATATCCGCGCAGACGAACCAGATTCCCCGCTCCTTCAGTTCCCGCATGGCGGCAGAAAGATTCGTCACCTTCGCCACCGGTGTATAGTTGATGGCACCGGCGGAAGCCTTTGCCACCGTCGCCGTCAGCCCTACTGCCCGGCGTTTGGGGATAATGACGCCATGGGCTCCCGCCAGGTTTGCAGTCCGGATAATTGCGCCCAGATTATGGGGATCCTCAATATTATCCAGCAGGAAAAGAAATGGCGGCTCGCCTTTTTCCTCCGCAATCTTTAAGATATCCTCCACTTCGGCATAGCTGTATGCCGCCGCCATGGCGATAACGCCCTGGTGCTTCTTTGTCTCAGAGAGCTGGTCTAACCGCTCCTTTTCCACGTAATTAATGATTACATCGTGCTTTTTTGCCTCCCGCAGGATGGTGCGCACCGGTCCATCCCCACAGCCGTCCAGCACATACAGCTTATCAATGGTCTTTCCGGAACGGAACGCCTCCAGCACCGCATTGCGACCTTCGATTTTTAACTCCTGATATTCCATGCTTCCTCTCATTCTGCCGCATTTACGGCGTTTTGGATTATTTTTATAATTTCAGGTGTAATTCCTCCACACCGTGATGCACCAGTTCCACCAGTCTGGGAAATTCATCCCGCAGATAAAGATATCCCATCAGAGCCTCAAACCCCGTCGCTTTCCGGTAATCCGTCATGGTGGCATTCTTTGCCATGGTGGGGGATTTGGCATTTCTGCCCCGCCGGTAAATATCAAGTTCCTCCTCGTTAAGCAGAGGAAGCAATACCTCCATCATCTCCGCCTGGGTATGGGCTTTCACAATCTGGCTCGTCCGCTTATGCAGCTCTCCCGCCCGGGTATTGCCCTTCGCAACCACCAGGGAACGAATCACCAGATCGTAAATCCCGTCCCCGATATATGCCAGGGTCAGCGGGGAATAGGTGCGGATATCCACATTCGGAATATGAAACTGTTCTTTTAAATATGAATCGATTCCTTTTTCCATTCAGTCACCTTTTTACATTCGTAAGCTCTTTTACTCTTTATGCCAGATGACGCCTTCTCTGGTGTCCTTCAAAACGATGCCCTTTGCCAGCAGTTCGTCGCGGATGGCATCTGCCTTCGCAAAATCCTTCGCTTTCTTTGCCTCCTTGCGCTCCTCAATCTTCGCAAGGACAAATGCTTCCAGCTCGGCATCCACATCCTGATTCTCCTCCGGGCGTTTCACCTGTGCCGTCAGAAGATTCAGCGACAGAACACGGTCAAAATCTGCAATCAGCGCCCGCTTGGTCTTATCGCTCATGTCATCCTTCAGCAAATCGTAAATAATGGTAAGCGCCATGGATGTATTCAGGTCATTGCAGATGGCATCCTCAAATTTTGCCTTATAAGCAGCAAAACGCTCCTGCTGCACCTCGCCCTCATCCTTCAGCTCAGAGATTCTTTTTACGAGTTTCGTATACGCTGCACTTACATTATCCAGCACCTCATAGGAGAATTCCAGCGGCTTCCGGTAATGGGACTGCAGGCAGAACATACGGTACACCAGCGGGTCATATCCTTTTTCCTGCAGAACGGAAACCGTGAGGATATTCCCCTTCGATTTGCTCATCTTACCGGAGCGGTCATTCAAATGCTGCACATGGAACCAGTAATTGCACCATTTATGTCCAAGATAGCTCTCGGACTGGGCAATCTCGTTGGTGTGATGCGGGAAAATATTGTCCACGCCGCCGCAATGGATATCCATGTACTCGCCCAGATGCTTCATGCTGATGCAGGAGCACTCAATATGCCAGCCCGGATATCCCACGCCCCAGGGGCTATCCCACTTGAGCGCCTGATCCTCAAACTTGGATTTGGTAAACCAGAGCACAAAATCATTTTTATTCTTCTTGTTGGCATCCTCCTCCACATCGTCACGGACACCCACCAGAAGCTCCTTCTCATTCAAAGAAGAGAACACATAGTAGTCCTCCAGCTTCGACGTGTCAAAATACACGTTTCCGCCCGCCACATAGGCATATCCCTTTTCCAGCAGAACCTCAATCATATGGATGAATTCCGGGATGCAGTTTGTTGCCGGTTCCACCACATCCGGACGCTTGATGTTTAATTTATTGCAGTCCTCAAAAAAGGCATCGGTGTAATACTTCGCAATCTCCATGACGGTCTTATGCTCCCGCTTTGCACCCTTTAACATCTTATCCTCACCGGTATCTCCATCGCTGGAAAGATGTCCTACATCTGTAATGTTCATAACGCGCTTCACATCATACCCCAGATAGCGCAGGGATTTCTCCAGCACATCCTCCATGATATAGCTGCGCAGATTTCCGATATGGGCAAAATGATACACGGTCGGTCCGCACGTATACATGGCAATTTTCCCGTCTTCGTTGGGAATCACCGTTTCCACCTGTCTCGTCAGCGTATTGTAAAATTTGAATTTGTTCTCCATTTTCATTCTCCTGTTCTCTCTTCTTATTCATCCCGGACGGCTCTGCCGCCCGGGGTGCAACTCCCGTTATAACGAAATATCCTTCTGTGCCTTTCCGTCCGTAAGCTGCCGCACGGTTTTCTCCAGATCCAGCACACGGTTTACCAGCTCCGCATTTTCCCTCTGCAGAATATTGATGTCCTCCTTCACCGGGTCCGGCAGGTGACACTGATCCATATCGCTGCGTGGAATCTTCACATTATCCCGCTTCACGATGCGTCCCGGCACACCCACCACGGTACAGTTCGGAGGCACCTCCTCGAGTACCACACTCCCGGCACCGATCTTGGAATTCTCCCCCACGGTAAAGGAACCGATGATTTTCGCCCCGGCGCTGATCATCACGTTATCTCCAATCGTGGGATGGCGTTTCCCGGTTTCTTTTCCGGTTCCGCCTAACGTTACCCCTTGATAGAGTGTCACGTTGTCCCCCACAATGGCAGTCTCTCCGATAATCACGCCACTGCCGTGGTCAATGAAAAAGCCCTTCCCGATGGTGGCTCCCGGATGAATCTCAATTCCGGTCTTTCGCGCCGCCCGCTGGGAAATCAGACGCGCCCTGAAATAATGTCCCTTCAAATAATGCTTATGTGCTTTCCTATAGCTTAGCATAACACGAAAGCTGGGATAAAGCAAAACCTCCATGGGAGACTTGATTGCCGGGTCCCGCTCTTTTATGATTTGAAATTCTTCCTTCATATATTTAAAGAATCCCATTTTTCCCTCCATTTTTATTTTTTAAAAAAGAATCCTGCTCCGCAGGATTCTCCGCCTACGGCGGGTTGCATCAGCAGCATCTACCATTCCGCCGCAGTGCGATCCTCGCGGAGCGTTTTTTCATAGGAAAGGCATTTACTTTCACATGTTAATATAACAAGGTCTTTCCTATGAAATAAAAAATAGGACAGCCCCTCTCCTTAGAGACGAGACTGCCCGCGATTCCACTCTATTAAAAATCTTACGATTTTCCCTCAAGGCACATAACGTGTGCAACCCGGATTGGCCTACTGTTTCTGCTTCTTCAGCCAATCAGCTCCCGGAAGCACTTCAAAAAACTCCTGCCCATGTCCGCTTGCAGCCAATGGCGGTCACTCTCTGTCAGCTCTCTGTCTTCCTACTCTTTCCGTTCCTCGCTTGGTTATGAAATTATCATACTATAGTTTATGCATGAAAACGCATTTTGTCAACTTTTTTCTGAAAACGTCAGCAGTTCTTTCTAACGGTAAGTCACCACAATATCCCCTTCTAAAATCCGGGTCTTCCCATCGGGAATCAGATTCTCCGAACCGCGCTTTACCAGTGCAATCAGCACATCCCGCGGCAGATCCAGTTCACTGATGGTTCTGTTGCACCAGGGATGTTCCCTGCCGATCTGCTCCTCCTGCAGGTTCTCCTTCTCGCTGGGCTCATAGGAGGGAACACTTAGGATGACATTATCCTCCGCCAGAATCACCGTGTCTCCCTTGGGAATCACAGTACTGCCGCCTCTGCGAATCATAAGTGCCAGTGAACCCACCGGCATACTCACCTCGCTGATTTTCTTATTCTCCCAGTTATGTCCCTGGGGTATGTACATACGCATCAGCGTAATCGCAGACTCCTCCTGGTAATCGTTGAAGGTCTTGCGGACATCGCACTGATCGTCCACCATGTGGAACTTCTCTGCCGCCCAGGGGAGCAGGGTGCCCTGTACCGCAACGGACAGCAGTGCGACCATAAACACAATGTGAAACAGGTCGTTGGAGCCCGCCGCTCCGCCTGCGATTACCATAATGGCAAACACGATGGAGGACGCTCCGCGCAGTCCCGCCCAGGAAACCATCAGACACTGTCCCGTGCTGCACCGAAACGGCTTCAGAAGCAGGAATACCGCCAGCGGACGCGCCACCAGCGCCAGAAATACCGTGATTGCAAAGGCAATCAGAAATACCTGAGGCAGCTCATGCGGAAATGACAGAAGTCCCAGCAGGAAGAAGATAATAATCTGCGCCAATGTGGTGATTCCGTCGAAGAAAGGCACCAGCACGCCTTTTCCGCGAATTCTGCTGTTTCCGAGAATAATTCCCATCAGGTAAACACAGAGGTAAGCGTTCCCCCCCACCAGCTCCGACACGCCGAACGCCAGGAAGATTAGTCCAATCATGAAAATGGTATCCAGCCCCTCCGAGACGATATGACTTCTCTCCAGCACAAGAATACCCAGCACCGCCGTCGCAATTCCAAGCAGGGTTCCGAATGCCATCTGGGAAAAAAGCATCCACGGCACTTGTCCGATTCCCTCTCCCATCTTCACCGAAATGCCTACTATCGTAAGCAAATATGCCACCGGATCATTACTACCACTTTCAATCTCAAGAAGCGATGCCGTTCCCTCTTTGAGATTCAGATTCTTTTTACGCAGTACCGCAAAGACGCTCGCCGCATCGGTGGAGGAAAGTACTGCTCCGGTCAGAAAACTGTCCGCAAAAGAAAAGCCCAATGCAAAATAGCAGAACACTGCCGTAAGTCCCGCAGTCACCACCACACCAAGGGTAGAAAGCACGACTGCCTTCTTCGCCACCGGTCCCGCCACAGACCATTTGGTGTTAAAACCACCGTAAAACATGATAAAGATCAATGCCACGGAACAGATATCCGATGCCATTTCATAATTATCAAACGGTATGTGGAAAATGCCGTCGCTGCCAAACAGCATACCGATTCCCATAAATAAAATCAGCGCCGGCATTCCGAATTTACCGGAGAACTTATCCGCAAGCAGACACAAAAATAGAACCAGTGCCACCAGAAGCAGTGTAATTGCCATATGAATCCTCTCTTTCCTACTTAATATTACAAAATTTATTGTATCACAGCATAAATTTTCTGGAAACTGTATTATTTTCCTAATTTTTATAACAAAGTATTTTCTATGAAATAAAAATGCACCAATGAAGTAATCTTCACTGATGCACATTTTCATTTTCTTTATTTACCCAGCGCCTCCGAAAATGCCTCCGAAAGCGATTGCTTCAGGGGAACAGAAAGCTCCCGCAGCACCACGTCCAGCGCCGTCATCGTCTCCTCCATATCGGGGATATTGGCATTCTCTCCCATATGCCCAATGCGGATTACCTGTCCCGCCAAAGCGTCAAAAGAGCCTGCCAGCATGATATTGTGTTCGTTTCGCATACGGTCCAGAATTTCCTTTGCCGTAGTCTGCTCCGGCACATCAAAAACCGTCACGGTATTTGAAAAACCGCTTTTTAAATGAAGAGAAAGCCCCGCCGCCGTAACTGCTGCCCGGCATGCCGCACCGATTCTGGCGTGGCGTGCCAGCATATCCGCATCCGCCGCAATGTTGTCGAAGGCGGCACGCAGACCGTAGATATCGCTGATGGGCATGGTATAGGGGAACCATTTTTCCTCATAATAATGGGCAAAAACCTTTAAATTTGCATAAAAAGATGCAATTGGAGTCTTCCGTTCCTCCATGACGCGCTTTGCATCCTCACTCACCGTCACAAAGGTCAGTCCCGGAGGCGCGCTGACCGCCTTCTGGGAACCACCGCAGAGCAGGTCAATCCGGTAATCGTCCACCTGCATCTCCTCGCCAAACATGGCGGAAACGGAATCCACCACGGTGAGTATGCCGTATTTTTTCAGCAACGGACAAATCGTCCCCACGTCATTTAACATACCGCTGGGCGTGTCGCAATGTACTACAGTCGCATATTTATAACCGTGATGCTGCTGCAGAAAGCTCTCCAGTGCTGTCGGATCGATGGGCTTCTCCCAATCCACGGAGTACAATTCCGGCACACCGCCATACATGGAAACAAAATCAGCAAAGCCTCTTCCGTATACTCCGTTGTCCAGAACCAGTACCTTATCTCCCGGCTCCGTAATGGACGCACAGGCTGCCTCCAGCCCCAGGATTCCCTCTCCGCCCAGAATCAGGGTCTCATTGTCCGTGTGCAAAAGACGGCTGATTAACTTACAGGTTTCCTTATA
>JBJEJC010000087.1:0-12439 GCA_051877675.1 Roseburia sp.
TGTAAATGGAAGAAATGCGATGCTAAATCCCACTGATTTTTAGAGTGACCCAAAATTTTTCGAGAAAGGGACGATTTTGGGTGTGCATTTTGATACCCCTTGTCCAAATGAGTGAAGGGGTTAATTCCGAGAGACAAATTCCGGAGCCTTTCACTTGTTCCTTGAAAACTGAATAAATCATTCACTAAGACTTTAATCCTGATGATTTTAGCCACCTTATCCGGTACGCCGAGACCTCTGCTTTGCAGAGCAGCGAGAACTCCGGATATAAGTAACAGGTTGCTCCTGTTATGGCAATGACAGTCAGGAGGATAATGATACTTCTCTACGGAGCTGGCGGAGAACCCGGCAGAGGTGAAACTCCTATGATACAGATTAGCAGTCTGTTCCTTAGTGACTTCCCGTGAGCTTTATGCTTGGCAAGGGGTGTTGAGAACAAATATTGCCGAACCGGTTAGGAAATGAGCCGGTTAAGTACATAGCCATACTGCGATGGCTATGAATTTTACGAAAGGAGGACGCACAAAGTGTCGAACTGTAAGACGATTGCTATATGCAATCAAAAAGGCGGAGTTGGAAAGACAACCACTACGGTAAATCTCGGTGTCGGTCTTGCAATGCAGGGCAAGAAAGTATTGCTCATAGACGCAGACCCACAGGGCGACTTAACCACCTGTCTCGGCTGGCAGGATACGGACAACTTGGGTATCACGCTTGCAACAAAACTCATAGATGTAATAAACGAAACGATGAATGACCCTAACATCACAAATGAAATTTTCAAAGATCGCGGCATTAGACTTCCCCTTGCCGGTCAGGCAACGACCAGCCTTGACGACCGACTTGAAAGAGGAATCGAAGCACAGGCGGAAATCTTTGGCGAACATATGAAAGAGGCGTGGAAAGCGGGGCATATCAACCGCTGGCTGGCGGCAAACTGCTTCGGGGATTACTATACCAGAAAGGGTTTAACCCTTGCAGAGCGTGAACTGATTACTTTTTGCTTTCTTATGGCGCAGGGCGGCTGTGAACCGCAGCTTATAGCACATTCCAAAGGAAATATGAATATGGGAAATGATAAGGATTTTTTAATTAAAGTTGTTTCACAATGCCTGCCTTATATCGGTTATCCCCGCAGTTTAAATGCGATAGCCTGTGTCAATAAGGCGGCTGCGGAATGAAATGAATTAGCATTGGAATTTTAACACAGGAAAAACTATGGTAATGAAAGAGACGTTGATGTCAGTTGATTTTTGTGTATCATAAAATCAATATAATGTCATAGTATTATATTGATTTACATAAATCATCAACGCGATTTAAGTTTACTTCTTATTAAAGTTCTTCAATAGTATGCGCAAGAATGATCAATGCTTGCTCCATTTCTGCCTGAGAAAGCTGTGAATAGGAAATTCGAATGTGATTTCCGCCCTGCGATGAGTATACGGACTCAGGATTAAAGAGAACTCCGTTTTCAATGCAGCGGTGAAACAGCTTAGTCATGGATAAAGGTTTTATTATATGAAGCCAGATATAAATTCCTCCTTGTGGAATTTCCCAGCGTGCAATTTTCTTAAAATACTTATTTAAAAGCTGCAGAGTATAATCTCTGCGCTTTTTCATTTCGATGCGAAGGTGATTCATATGTTCTTCATACAGACCGTTTTTCAACAAATGAAGAATTGCATACTGAGACAGCGTACTTGTACCGGTATCAATCTGCGTTTTGATATCTGCCAGGTGATCGATAACCGGCTTTGGTCCGACCAGCCAGCCCAGGCGAAGACCCGGAAAAAGAACCTTTGATGCAGTGCCCATATATAACACCTGATCCGTTTTATCGTAGGCTTTTAGTGGTTTTGGCGCAGTATCACTGAAATAGAGTTCCCGATAGGCATCATCCTCCATAATAGGCAGTTTTCTTTTTTGACAAAGTGCAATTAAATCCTTCTTTTTCTGTTCCGGCATGGTTGTACCAGTAGGATTATGCATATTTGGAATTGTATATAAAATGGACGCTCCGGTCTGACTGTGCATTTTTTCCAGAACATCAAGCTTTAGTCCCTGCGCGCCAATGGGGACACCGTGCAGGCGCATCCCGGCAGACTGAAAAATATTGACAAAGTAAATCCAGGATGGATTTTCGGTGAGAATCGTAGAGCCTCTTCTTAGAAGACTTTCTGCGATTAAGTAGATTGCCTGTATTGCTCCGGATACAATGAGAATCTGAGATGGCACTACATGAATTCCTGATTTAGCCAGATATTTACAGAGTTCTTTTCTAAGAGAAAGCAGTCCGTTTTGATGCTCATAACCCATGCCTTCAACATTAACAAGACAGCTTTCGGAAACGGCATGCAGGATATCTTTAGAAAAAAGTTCGGGGGCAATTTCAGGACGACTGATACACAGGATACCCTTTTTGTGTTCGTAGAAATTGATTTCCTGAACAAGCCGCTTGTTAGCCTGATAGTTTCCGGATTGGATATAAGAAATCCAGTCCGGGGGAGCCGGGGCATTGATAGTTTGATTATTGTTTTTTATTATGGTGCCTGATTTACCTTTCCCTTCTAAAAGGTCGTCAGCCAGAAGATCATCCAGTGCAGCAACGATAGTGCTTCGGTTGACGCTAAATATTTCTGCCAGTTGGCGCTGAGGGGGAAGTTTTTCTCCGATAGGTAGTTTGCCGCAGTAAATCTGCTCGCGAAGGAATTCTCGAATTTGTATATAAACAGGAACTGTACTGTTTTTTTGCGGTTTCCAATTATTGAACATGGTAGCCTCCTTTGATTTATGGTTGGGTTAGAGATTTTTTTTTGGTTGCCTTTGAAAACTATAAAATTCCCTATTTTGTAAAATTCAATCCTTTGATAGGTGCAATAAAACTGCTGACATCAGTGGATAAAATTTATGGTTGGGTTAGCAAATTTTTTTTGGATGAAGACAACTGAATTTTCAGACGTTATAATTAAAAAAATTTCAGTTATATTTATTATAACATGTAGAAAAAATGAAAACAAGCCAAGGGCAATAAGACTGAAAATTAGGAGGATTAAATGAGAAGAATAACGTTCAGCGAGATTTTAGAAGCCAAGAAACGAGTAGACGGAGTAATTAAAAAAACTCCTTTTGAATACTCCCCTGTATTATCTGAAAAACTGGGCGCAGAAATTTACTTAAAAATGGAATCCCTGCAGATTGGCGGTTCCTTTAAGATTAGAGGCGCTCTGAACAAGATTTCTCTTTTAACAGAGGAAGAACTGGAAAAAGGAATTATCACAGCCTCGGCAGGGAACCATGCGCAGGGTGTAGGCTATGTTGCAAGAGACAAGGGTGTAAACGCTTTAATCTGCATCCCTGAAAATGCGCCGCAGACTAAAATCGACAACACAAAACGTTACGGCGTAGAGGTGATGGTAGCAGGAAAAGATTTTGACGCATGTGAAGCACTTGCTCACGATGTGGAAAAGGAAACAGGAAGAACTTTTGTACACGCATTTGATGACCCGGATACCATGGCAGGACAGGGAACTCTGGGTGTAGACATGATGGAAGAACATCCGGATCTGGATATCATCATGATTCCTGTCGGCGGCGGCGGGCTGATGACCGGTATCGGTACTGCAGTAAAGGCAATGAATCCGAATACAAAGGTAGTCGGAATCCAGCCGGAAACATCGAAACCATGGTGTGAAGCTTTCTGGCAGAAGAAATATGTAAAATGCCCTATCGGTGATTCCCTGGCAGACGGTCTGACCGGAGAAATCATCGACAAAGAAATGATTGAAGGATTCAACGCCGTCGTAGATGAGATGATTGCGGTCGGCGAAGAATCTATTGCAGAGGGTATCTACTATATGCTGGATAAACATCATCAGATTGTTGAAGGCTCCGGTGTTGTGGGGATCTCCGCACTGCTGGAGGGAAAGCTTGATGTAAAGGGCAAGAAAGTCGGCATTCTTCTGACAGGAAGCAATGCAGATATGTCCACAATCAAAGATATTTTAGAAAAATACTTATAAAGAAAGAAGCGAGAGGAGAAGAAGTCAAATGAGCACATTACTTTTAAACGGCAGAGAAGTAAATGAGCTGCTTTCCATCGAAGATATCGTAGAAGCAGTAAAAGAGGGATACAAAGCTTTTAACCAGGGAAAGGTTGTCTTGCCGCCAATCGTATCCATTGAAACCTCCAATGGAGGAGAAGTAGACTTCAAGAGTGGATATTCACAGCAGGAAGAAATTATTGGAATTAAAATGGCTGGCGGTTTCTGGGACAATCCGAAGAAATATAATCTGCCTTCTGCAATTGCTATGATCTGTCTGTATGATGGAGAAAACGGTATTCCTGTCTGCATTATGGACGGAACACAGATCACTGCATACCGTACAGCTGCCGCAGGCACCATAGGCGCACTCTGCTTGGCAAGAAAGGATTCAAAGAAGGTTGCCATTATCGGTACCGGCGCACAGGCAAGAATGCAGCTGAGAAGCCTTGTTAGATTCTTTGATATCGAAGAAGTTAATGTATACGGCATTGAAGGTGTAGAAACATACATCGAAGATATGTCCGCTATGATGCCGGAAATCAAGTTTGAAGGCTTTGAAAATGCAAAGGATGCAGTTGCTGACGCAGACATTATTGTAACGGTTACAGCAAGCAGACAGCCGCTGGTTATGAAGGAATGGGTAAAGCCGGGAACACACATCAACGCAATCGGCTGCGATATGGAAGGCAAGCAGGAGCTGGATGCAGAACTGTTCCGCGGCGCAAAAGTTGTCAACGACTGCAAAGTTGAGTGCATGAAGAGAGGCGATACCCAGCATCCGACAAAAGCCGGCATTGTAACAGCAGATGACATTGCGGAAATCGGCGAAATTCTTCTTGGAGAAAAAGAAGGCAGAACCTGCGAAGACGAAATTACAATTTTCGATGCAACAGGTATCTCCGTTCAGGATATCAACTCCGCACTGTATATTTACAGAAAAGCCATCGCGCGGAATATGGGACAGAAAATAGAGGTAATATAAAATGGAAGACTACAACGGATTCAAAAAATACAAAAACTGGTACAAAGGAAATCTTCACAGCCATTCCACCGTTTCTGACGGAATGCTGGAACCGGCGGAAGCAGTAAAAAAATATAAGGATAACGGATTCAGTTTTCTGGCTCTTTCCGATCACGATATTTTTACTGACTTCAGAGCAGAATTTGATACGGAAGATTTTATCACGATTCCGGCAACAGAAGCCAGTGTTAACTTATTTACCAAAGAAGGCTCCGCTGACCGTTACAAGGTTCACCACCTGCTTGGTCTCCTTGGAACAAAGGAAATGCAGGAAACTGCGCCTGAAGGTGTTTACAAGCACCTTCAGGAAATTCCACCGATGCAGTTATATGGTGAATGGAACGGACAGGGGTCTGCGCAGCAGGTTGCAGATATGCTGATGAGACACGGATGTGTAACAACCTACAATCACCCGGGCTGGAGCAGAGTAACAGAAGAAGAGTTTATTCATACAGAAGGCATCAGCGCACTGGAAATCTTTAATTTCAACACCGTATGGGAATCAAACACCGGATTTGATACAAGCAGCTGGGACAGAATGCTTCGCATGGGCAGGAGAATCAATGCTTTTGCCAGTGATGACAATCACAATGAAGGTATTTTTGAGGACTCCTGCGGCGGATGGATCTGTGTCAATGCGCCGGAGCTTACCCATGACAGCATCATCCGGAACTTCATTGACGGCAATTACTACTCGTCATCCGGACCTGAAATTTACGACTGGGGCGTAAAAGACGGAAAAGTATGGATTGATACTTCCTTGGTAAATCGCGTGAACTTCATCTGCGGAAATTATATTAACGATGGGTGGACCATTTTTGATAAATGGTGTGAAGACACAGTGACCCATGCAGAATACGCATTGAAGGGGCACGAAACATATGTAAGGGTCGAAGCAACAGATAAATTCGGTCGTACCGCATGGACCAATCCAATTTACTTCAAGTAGGGGAACAGGAGCAGAGATTAAACGCAATTATATTTTTATGATTTTATAAAGGAGAAAGAAAAATGAGTGACACAAACTTTGCAAGTAAAATTAAAAAGGCTGCCATGAATCGATGGGTAGTTTTCTGCGTACTTACTTTTTCCGGAGGTGTAGCCTTCAAAATCGAATCCATGAAGGATATGTTCTATGTGCCGATGCAGGAGTTTATGGGTTTATCACACACACAGATCGGTGCGGCGCTGAGTGTATACGGCATTGTTCAGACTATTGGTCTGATTTTCGGTATCTATCTTTGTGACATGTTCAGCAAGAAATACATGGTAGGTTTTGGTCTGCTGGGTATCAGCTGTGTTGGCATATACCTGTCAACATTCCCGGGCTACTATGGTTTTCTGATTGCATACGGCGTGCTGGCGCTGTTTGCTGAAGTGATTTACTGGCCGCCGCTCTTAAAAGCAATTCGTCTGATTGGTGATGAAAAGACCCAGGGAAGAATGTTCGGTTTCTTAGAGGCCGGACGTGGTGTAGTCGATGTAATTGTTGCATCTTCTGCATTAGCTGTATTCAAGATGGCAGGTGAAAATGGCGGTGCGTTGAGAACCGCATATCTGTTCCTGGCCGTTGTCATCGCCTTAACCGGGATCCTGTGTCTGATTATGATTCCCAACGATGAAAGGAAAGTCGATGAGACAGGTAAAGAAGTCAATCGTTTCAAATCCAGTATGGATGGCGTTATGATGGCTGTCAAGAACTTTGATATCTGGCTGGTTGCGATTCAGGGATTTGTTGTTTACACCATGTACTGCGGACTGACCTACTTTATTCCGTTCTTAAATGAAATCTATCTGCTGCCGGCTACTGCAGTGGGTGTGTACGGCATTATCAACCAGTACGGGCTGAAGATGATAGGTGGTCCGGCTGGAGGTTTATTAGCCGACAAAGTATGGAAATCAGCCACAAAGCATATTCGAGGAGCTTTCGTGGTAAGTATTGCAGCAATGGCTGTATTTCTGATGTTGCCACACGATGAACTGGGACAGGAAGGAAACTGGCTCCTTGGCGCAGTATTTACATTAGGCTTTGGAACTATCATATTCTCCATGAGAAGTGTATTCTTTGCACCGATGGACGAAATTAAAGTTCCTGTTGACATTACAGGCGCTGCTATGTCATTGGGTTCTCTGGTGATTTACCTGCCATCCACCTTTGCATACGTTATGTACGGCAAACTTCTTGATACTTATCCGGGAATGACGGGTTACAAAGTTGTATTTGGCTGCATGATCGTATGGGCTGTCGTAGGCGTGGCAGTATCCACAGTATTGAATCGTCGCATTAAGAAAATTCAAAGAAATGAAATAGCATAATATGTAGGGCTAAAGCCTAAAACAATTAGTAATAACTTATTTCAGGCAGCCTGAATACTTATCATTGTATTTTGGCTGTCTGAATTTAAATCACGCAAACTGTGTGTTTTGAAAAATCAATAGGATAAAATGGATTGAGGAGATTATTTTTTTATGATATACTTGAAAAAATAATTCATGCGGGGAAATACAAAATATTTCATTTGCTATTGATTTTTCAAGGCATAGGTGGATTTGACCTTGTGCGTTTGGAGGTAAGTATGAAGAAGAAATTTTTGAAGATTACGGCATTGCTTATGATGGTTGCTATGGTATTATCCACGATGGCAGGATGTGGGGATACATCAGACAGCAATGCAAATGAAACAATTGATTTAAACAGCATGTCAGCCGATGAAATTGTAAAAAAAGCAAAAGAAGACGGTACCGTAAATTCTGTCGGTATGCCCAATGACTGGGCAAATTGGGGTGATACCTGGACAGTGCTGAATCAGCAGTATGGACTTAAGCATACGGATATAGATGTTTCTTCTGCAGAGCAGCTTTCTATTTTTCAGGCAGAGAAAAAGAATGCAACGAAAGATCTTGGTGATGTGGGAGTTTCTTATGCGAGACTGGCGGAAGAAAAAGGTCTTACTCTAAAATACAAGACCAGTTACTGGGATTCCATTCCGGACTGGGCTAAAGACGACGACGGAGACTGGATTGTAGGCTATACAGGTACCATCGCTATGCTTATTAATAAAAATCTGGTTCCAAATGCTCCCAAATCCTTTGCAGACCTTTTGGAGGGAGATTACATCGTATCTGTGGGCGACGTTGCAAAGGGTACAAAAGAGCAGTGTACGATTCTTGCTGTTGCAAGAGCCCTGGGTGGCGATGAAAGCAATATCGATCCGGCGCTGGCATTTTTCAAAAAGCTTGCGGAGCAGGGAAGATTATATCAGGGAGAAGCGAACTTTTCTCCTGTTGAAAAAGGCGAAATCGGTGTTGCATTTGTCTGGGATTTTGTAGGCATGGGTTATAAAGATGCTCTTGAAAAAAACAATCCTAATGCGGACTTTGAAGTGGTAGTGCCAAGAGAATGTTCTGTTCAGGCGGGATACAGTACAATTATCAATGCCTATACACAGCGTCCTTATGCCGCAGCCTTGGCTCGCGAATACATCCTCAGTGATGAGGGACAGCTGAACTTCGTAAAAGGTCATGCCAGACCGGTGCGTGATATTGAAATTCCGAAAGAATATCAGGGATATCTGGCTGAAATTAATAATGATACACAAATTTATCAGATTGAAGATGAAAATGCCTGGTCAAAGACGCTGGAAACCATCGGTATGCGTTGGCAGGAAGAAGTTATGGCTTATGTGAAGTAGAAGCCTAACGCAGTCATATTCACCTCGCTGTCGAGATTGAATATGACTGCAAACAAGAGATTTTGGAACCGGAGGCTGAATAACATGAATAGAATAGGAAAGAAAATGTATTTTCTGGCGCTTCTTCCATTTTTGATTCTGGTGGGATTGTTTGAGATTTTTCCTATCTTATCGCTTATATTACAGAGCTTTATTCCAGAGAACGAAACAATAGGCTTTACACTGCAGCACTACGTGTCAGTCTTTTCAAAGCCTTTATATCGAACTGCCATTATGAATAGTTTGATGGTATCCTTGGTGTCAACGGTTGTGGGACTTGTTGTGGCTTTTGTTGGAGGACAGGCATTACATAATCTGGGCGGGAAGGGAAGGCTGAAAGCGGCTTTTCTCAGCCTGTTGAACATGGTATCGGACTTTTCCGGTGTCCCACTGGCATTTTCATTTATTATTTTATTTGGTCATTCGGGCGTGTTTACTGCAATTGGAACGAAATTCGGCATTGGTTTTCTGGCAGAATTTCCTCTTTATTCTATCTGGGGACTGCTGAGCACTTATATATACTTTCAGATTCCGCTGGCAATTCTTCTCACAATTCCGGCTTTTGATGGAATTAAGCGGGAATGGAAAGAGTCTGTCAATCTGATGGGCGGCAGCAATCTTGTTTTCTGGTTGAAAGTAGGAATCCCCGTTATGCTTCCAAGTCTGCTGGGAACCTTTTCTGTTTTGTTTGCCAATGCAGTTTCTGCCTACGGAACGGCTTATGCATTACTTTCAAATAATGCGTCCATCCTTCCGATTAGAATTTCAGAGCAGTTTGTAGGAGACATCGTTCAACAGCCGCACTTTGGAAGTAGCTTGGCGGCAGTGATGATGGCGATGCTGATTCTTTCTATTGTAATTAACGATAAAATACAGAAAACAGTAAAAGGGGGAAAGCAATATGAAACATAAAGATATTCTGAACCGAATCATATTGCTGGTTATCGCGCTTTTGCTGATGTTGCCGCTGATTATCACCTTTATCTACTCCCTTTTTACAGAGTGGACGGATATATTGCCCAAAGGCTTTACTTTAGACGGCTACAGTGAACTTTTTGCGGATCCATTGTTTTGGATGTCTATGCTGCGTACTGTAGTTATCTCCTTGATTCCCATTGCAATTACAACGCTGATTATGCTGCTTGCCATGTATGTCATCGTTATTTATCTGCCGGGACTTGAGAAAATCATACAGACATTGTGCACGATTCCCTACGCACTGCAAGGTGTGATTTTGCCAATCAGTATTATCGCACTGTATTCTGCTGCGCCGGAGCCGTTTTCCAACAGAATTTTTATGCTGGTATCGGCATACAGTATCGTGGTACTGCCTTACATTTATCAAGGTATCAGAAATAATCTTCATGCCGTTTCCGCTCCGAAGCTGATAGAAGCGGCGCAGATGCTGGGAGCCAGTCGCTTTTATGCTTTCTTTCGAATCGTCGTTCCCAATATTATGAATGGAATTACCGTTTCTGCTATGCTGGCGATGGCAATCGTATTCGGAGATTTTACGATTATCAATACTTTGGCGGGAAATTATTTTCCTACATCACAGATGTATCTGTTTGAGACGACGAAGAGCTCAAGCCATAAAGCAAGCGCAATTATCATTGTTTTGTTTGTTGTCACATTATTGATTTCCGGCTGTGTATTTCTGATGAATAAGGATAAGAAGAAACGAAAGGATGACTGAGATGGCTTATATAGAATTCAAGGATGTTCATAAATCTTTTGATAATAACCATGTGTTGAAAAGTATCAATCTCAAGGTGGAAAAAGGGGATTTTGTCACTTTGCTGGGACCGTCGGGATGTGGGAAAAGTACACTTTTACGATGTCTGGCGGGTCTGGAAGACGTATCGGAAGGACAGATATTTTTGGATGGAAAAAATATTACCGATGTGAAAGCCCGGAACAGAAATATTGGAATGGTCTTTCAGCAGTACAGTTTGTTCCCTAATATGACGGTTGAAGAGAATATCGCTTTTGGATTAAAAATGCAAAAGAAGTCCAAAGAAGAGATACGGCAAAGAGTGAAAGAGGTCATAGAGATTGTTGAACTTAACGGAAAGGAAAAACAGCTTCCGGAGCGTTTATCCGGAGGACAGCAGCAGAGAGTAGCTCTAGCCAGAAGTATTGTGCAGCAGCCGAAAGTATTGCTTTTAGATGAGCCGCTCAGTGCTATAGATGCAAAACTGCGAAAATCGCTGCAGATTAGAATTCGGGAAATTCATGAGACACTTGGTTTGACAACTATTTTTGTTACCCATGATCAGGATGAAGCAATGCTCATGTCTGATATGATTCATCTTTTTAATGATGGGAAAATTGAACAGTCCGGGGATCCAATTACTATGTATACCGCACCGGTCAATAGCTTTGCAGCGAGTTTTATTGGAAATTATAATCACCTTAGTTGTGAGGAGTTTGAAAGAATGACCGGGCAGAAAACGGAAGCCGAACACGGTGTGGTACTTCGTCCCGAAACGGTGCAGATTTTAAAAGAAGATGAGATATCGGAGGATGAATATATTCTTGAAGGAATTATTGTAGGAAATCGACCAAGGGGAAATGTTCTGCAGTACATAGTTGATGTAAAAGGTATTCTTTTGACAGTTGATGTATTGTTCAGGCACAATGTATTGTTTGCGAACGGGACGAAAATCAGACTGTCCATTGCAGACGAAGACTGCATACGACTGTAAAATCTTAATTTCGATTAAAAAAGATTTGCATGGAATTTCATGGTCTTTCTAATGCGTTTTTACAAAATGTCCTGTTAGAAATGGATTGAATTTCCTTTTGCGCAGATATTCTGCGCATTTTTATTTGTGGAAAAATGCATTTATTTTATATTATACGAATAGGGAGTTTTCTATTGACAAAATGCGTGCAGCATAATACAGTGATAGCATCATGGCGTTTGTATAGTGGTGCAGCAGGAGGTTGTTTTGAATAGTAATTTAATCGGGATGATAGAAAATATAGCAGACTCCCTTGAGCATGGAATGATTTATTTAACCGAAGACAGAAATATCGGTGCATGCAGCAAGAAAGCCAAAGAAATCTTTGGAATGATTTTGACCTGTGGAAGCGGTCATGAAGAAGGGAAAATTGAGGAGGGAGACATCGTTGTTATAGCTGATAATGAAATTGGCGACGATGACAAATTGACCCCGGACGATTTAAAATGCATTAATATTTATGACGAGAACATCAGGACGGGGGATGTGATTTTAGCCATAGGCGTATATGAAAATAAGAAAATTCAGCCGGTATATAAGTTTATTCATACACTTTCTGCAGAGAAACAAATCAGTTTGAGCCATCGCTATATGGGGCTGCAAATTACTGCGGGGATAGATTTCAGCGAAAACAGGATAGAGATCACAGTAAATGGAACCTCGTATACTTTAGACTTTATTGAATCTGCCGGACATATGGTGGTCATTGACGGAAGTTTCGGCAACGTTAAATTTTTCCAGTACAATGGTTACGGGTTTCGAGAAGAGGAAATCGGAAACCTGCTTAGGGGAAAGCGTTTTACTGCAAAGGGGAGAGACGAAAATATTGTTAAAATTTCGCCTCACTCTAAAATCTTGTGGGATGGGATGTTGCGGATGTAGTCTTTCCTGCTG
>JBJEJC010000088.1:0-12309 GCA_051877675.1 Roseburia sp.
AGGGCGGCAATTCTGGCAGTACCCAAAGGGCAGACGGAGGCAGCATATCTGGTCGGGCTGAGTTACCCGCAGCTGATGGTGCGGGTGGTGCTGCCGCAGGCGTTTCCGGTGGCGTTTCCGTCACTGGCAAACAATCTGATTTCCCTTTTAAAGGATACGTCGCTTGCGTCCAGCATCACGGTAATCGAGCTTTTTACCACGGCACAGCAGATAGCGGCGAGGACCTTTGAACCATTTGCACTGTATTGCGAGGCGGCATTCATCTATCTGATCTTCTGTACCATATTAACGTGGTTGCAGGGAGTTGTGGAAAAACGTCTGGTCTGGGGAACAAAAACAGGAAAAATCAAAGCGGAGGTCTGACGGATATGCTGGAGGTAAACGGGCTTCAGAAGACATTTGGTGGTAACCGGGTGCTCAAGGGAATTGATTTTAAAGTGAATAAGGGAGAGGTGGTGGCAGTGCTGGGACCGAGCGGCTCGGGGAAAACCACACTGCTGCGCTGCATCAGTTTTTTGGAGCGTGTGGAGAATGGGACGATTTCGTTTGACGGTCTTCGACACGACATGGTGCACATCAGTAAAAGCCAGATTCGCGCATTGCGCATGCATATGGGCTTTGTTTTCCAGAATTTCAATCTTTTTCGCAATATGGATGCGCTGGGAAATGTTATGGAAGGACTTACCACGGCCAGAAAAGTGCCGCAAAAGGAGGCGGCGGATATCGCACGGGAAATGCTGGATAAGGTGGGGCTTTTGGAACGGGCACAATTTTATCCGGATCAGCTTTCCGGGGGACAGCAGCAGCGCATAGCAATTGCCAGGGCAATTGCGACAAGTCCGAGTGTGATTCTTTTTGATGAACCAACTTCGGCACTGGACCCGGAGCTGACCGGGGAAGTGCTGAATGTTATGAAAAAGCTTGCGGACGAAGGAACCACGATGGTTGTGGTAACACATGAGATGGGGTTTGCCAGGGAAGTGGCGGACCGGGTGGTATTTATGGAAGACGGTTCTATCGTGGAGAATGCTTCCTCACGGGATTTCTTTGAGCATCCCAGGGAGGAGAGAACGGTGCAGTTTTTGCGCCGGATCATCCGGGATTTTGATTTCAGCATCTGACAGTGGCAGAGATTTTCTTTTTTGCGCTAAATTAAAAAATAGTCTTGCGCATGAGAAAAGAGTATGCTATAATCTATCCTTGTCAGGGTCAATAGCCTGATGAATGGGCAGATTCCCGAGTGGCCAAAGGGGACAGACTGTAAATCTGCTGCAAATTGCTTCGGTGGTTCGAATCCACCTCTGCCCATTGCTTTGAGAGACACGCGAAAGCGTGTCTTTTTGTTGTGAAGAATGTGAGGATAAGGGGGAAATTGGGCATTCTGCCCTACGTGACGTCGGAAAAAAGCCGTGTTTGATACGCAAAAACAACCATATTTCGGTTATTTTCGATAAAATAAAAAATATATATAAAGAACTATGGAAAAACGGGAGGGGATTTGTTAAAATATTCTATATGAGATGATGTTAGTGAGAATACGCTGGCAGGCGTGAGGGAGATACAGATTATGGCAAAGCAGAAGGAAAAGAGAGAAAAAAACACCATACCGTTTTTCCGGCGGATTCAGTCGAAGCTCATCGGGGCATTTCTGGTTCCGGTGGCGTTTATCGTCGTACTGGGCTATATATCCTTCCAGCAGGCATCGACGCAGATTGTGGCATCTTATGAGACCTCTGTGAATCAGACCATGCGGACGATGAACCAATATCTGACGCTGGTATTTGATACGGTGCAGTCCAATTATAAACAATATGTGAGTGACGATACCCTCACACAGTTTTACCGGGGACTCTACGATAATGATTCTTTCCAGTTGAGTTTTATTCCGTCGGATTACACTACCACGTTCCGGGGGAATGTAACGAAGGACAGCATGATAGCGGATATCTATATTATTTCGGACTCCCATGCATCCATCACCACTACAGGGTCGGAGGAACAGAATCTTTATTCCACTTATGCTGCTACGAATCAGGGAAGTATGGTATGTGAGGACAAATATTCCTACTTCATTTTTGGCAATAAGAACGACGCGGACGCGGCGCTGGGAACAGACAGCAGTAAATATGGGGCAAGGCTGGTAAGACATCTGAGCAATATAAAGGCAATGATGATTGTGGATATCAGTAAGTCGTGTGTGCAGGATACCCTTGCTTCGCTGGATGGCGGAGAGGGGAGTTATACGGCGCTGGTGACCTGTGAGGGGAATGAAAATATCCATACCGGGTCCGGGGAAGAACCGGAGCAGTTGTTCGTTGGAACTGAGTTTTACGAGAAAGCACTTGCCGCAGAGAGCGACAGTGATTCTTATTATGTAAACTACAATGGGGAGCAGTATCTTTTTGTATACTCCCGGCTTGATGGCAGGAATGCCATGATCTGTGGACTGATTCCCAAGGCAAATATTGTGGGTCAGGTGGCTCAGATTAAGATGATTACCATTCTTCTGGTAATCCTGGCATGTGTAGTGGCGGTGGGAATGGGAACCGTTATTGCAGGAAGCTACGGCAGAAGTATCAATGGTATGGTACATAAACTGAAGAAGGTGGGCAGGGGAGACCTCACCGTCCAGATAACCACAAAACGGAAGGATGAATTTGCACTGCTTGCCCAGGGCATTACGGATATGGTTACCAGCATGAAACATCTGATTACGAATGTGACAGATGCCAGCGTGGAGTTGTCCGGAGCCGCCCAGTGGGTGTCTAAGTCTTCGACCACATTCGCGGAGACATCAGGAGGCATCAAGGATGCAATCTCAGAGATTGAGACAGGGGTATCCCGTCTGGATGAGGATTCCGCCGGATGCTTAAACCAGATGGATTCCCTTTCGGAGAAGATTGGTTATGTGTCAGAGAATGCAGGAAACATCAGTGCATTGACCGGAGAAGCCGGAGCTGCGATTTCCGACGGAATCCGTTCCATGGATGCACTGAATGAGAGCGCAGTTTCCACCAGCCGCATTACCGGACAGGTAATAGATGCAATTCAGGTACTGGAGGAGAAATCCAAGTCCATCGGTCAGATTATACAGAGTATCAATGAGATTGCGGAGGAGACAAATCTGTTGTCTTTGAATGCTTCCATTGAGGCGGCGCGTGCCGGAGAAGCAGGCAGAGGCTTTGCTGTGGTGGCAGAAGAGATAAAGAAGCTGGCAGACCAGTCTTTAAGTTCTTCCGGGGAGATTGAACGGATTGTGGAAGAAATTGTGGAAGGTACCGGGCAGGTAGTGAATGTGGCAAGAGAGGCAGAGAGCATTGTAAAGAGCCAGGAGGAGGCGGTGAGCCATACCACCCAGTCCTTTGAACGGATTGACGAGAAGGTGGCGTCACTTATGGATTCCCTTACCCAGATCAATCAGAATGTATCGAATATGGAGTCGGCAAGAGAGAATACGCTTCAGGCAATCACCAGCATCTCCGCGGTATCTGCGGAGACGGCATCCGGTTCCGTGACCGTGTACGGAGCGGCGCAAAAGCAGGAGGATGTCATTCGGGAACTGGAGGAAGCGGCAGAGATGCTGTCCGGCAGGGCGGAGGAGCTGGAGTCGCTGCTGCAGAAATTTACATTATAAAAATAATAAGAACGAATACAGAAAAAAGGCTATCACGCAACGGTAACGATGCGTAATAGCCTTTTTGTTTTTTAACTTTTGGCCAGTCCTTCGCGCTTCACCGGAGCCTGATACCGGGCGGTGGATTCCCGTTCCACTAATTGCGCCCGGATCTGGGTGCGGCAGATGGGAATATGGTGGATTAAGTCATTTAAGATAGAGTAGGCACATTTGCCCAGCTCACCTCGCTCCTGCCGGATGGTGGTGAGGGGCGGATCTAAGGTGGCGGCAAGGGGAATATCATCGAAGCCTATGACGCTGATGTCCTCGGGAACCCGAAAGCCCCGGAGCTTGCATTCTGTAATGACGCCGGAAGCAATCAGGTCATTGCCGCAGATGATGGCAGTGGCGCCTGCGCCCAGGAAGGAGGGAACGTGATATTTGGCGCTGTCTGCGACATAATAGCCATAGGCAGTCAGTTCTTCCGCAATGTCAAGTCCATGAGCACGCATGCTTTGGTAGTAAGCCTCCTGGCGTTGCTCGGATACCATGGAGTGGAGGGAACCGTTCAGAAAAGCAATGCGCTTATGTCCCAGAGTATACAGATGGTGCACGGCAGCATCAATGCCTTCATAATTATCTGTTCCTATGTAACATACATTAGGATTCCCCGGAATGTAGTTGTCGAAGAGTACGGTGGGCATTGTAGTGGTCTCTAACTGCTTCATCCATTCGTCATGCAGGGCAAAACCAATCAGAAATGCGCCGCAGAACCCGTTCTTTAGCATATAGGTATCGTATTTTTCCGTAAGCTGGAAGGCCGGGGTCACCGGAATGACCGCCACATCCCAGTTCCGGCGGAAGGCACCCTGGCGAAAGCCCAGTAAAATGTCATAGCCGAAAGAGTTGGTTGCCTCGTATTCCATATTCTCCACAAACACGGCGAGCTTGCGGTTTTCTACTTTTTTGGATTTCTTTGTTGCATAGCCCATTTCCACAGCGGTATCCAGAACCAGTTGCCGCAAATCGTCGCTGATGTCGCTGGCTCCGTTCAGCCCCTTGGAGACGGTGCTGATGGATACGCCGAGGCGGGTAGCAATATCTTTTATCGTTGCCATAATTACCTCTGTTTTTGTATGTAAATCATAATTCCTTATCCATTATATAGAAGAAAGTTCTTATTTACAAGAAGCCGTTCCAATATTTTTAGAAAAGTTTCGAAAAAGATAGCAGATTCAGTTGTTATATTTCACAAAAAAAGATACATAAAAACGTTAAAAATAGCAAAATCGATATTAAAACCTGCAAATTCGTTGACAAAAAACGTTACCGGAGCTAAAATAATCACAGATACGAAAAAATACGAAATAAATTTCGGAACAAACTGGGGGAAGAAAATTGGAAGCGAAGAAGCTGACCAGAGGAGCTGGAATCCTACTGGCAATTACAAGTTTACCGTCTTCATACGGGATTGGTACTTTGGGAGCAGCAGCGTTCCAATTTGTTGACCTTCTGGTGGACTTGAAACAAAGCTACTGGCAGGTGCTTCCCATTGGACCAACCATGTTTGGTGACAGTCCCTATCAATCCTATTCCGCGTTTGCCGGGAATCCTTATCTGATTGACCTGGACGATCTGGTGAAGGAAGGGCTTCTGCAGGTGCAGGAGATCCGGAGCTTTAACTGGGGGAATGATGCGGCGGATATTGATTATGCCACGATTTACAACAACCGATTCAAAATCCTTCGGATGGCATACGCCAGATTCGATGCACAGAAGGAAGCCTTTAAAGAGTTTGTGGAAGCGGAGGCAGAATGGCTTGAGGACTATGCGCTCTATACTGCTTTGAAACATCATTTTGATGACAGAGAGTGGCAGAGCTGGGATGCTTCCCTGCGGGACAGGGAACCCGGTGCAATGCAAGAGTATCGGGAAATCCTACATAACGAGATTATGTTTTGTAAATTTTGTCAGTATGAATTTTTCCGGCAATGGAATGCACTGAAAGCCTATGCTAACAGCAGGGGAGTCCAAATCATAGGAGATTTACCCTTCTATGTGGCAGCAGACAGTGTGGATGTCTGGGCAAACCGAAATCTCTTTTTACTGGAAGATGACGGAAGCCCCGCGGGCGTTGCAGGAACTCCGCCGGATACCTTTTCCAAGGAGGGACAGAAATGGGGAAATCCTATTTATGACTGGAACCGGATGGAAGAGGATGGCTATGCATGGTGGAGAGCGCGGATGCGCAAAAGCAGGAAACTGTTTGATGTGGTAAAGCTGGATCACTTCATCGGAATTGTGAGATATTATGTGATTCCGACGGACGTAGCAAGCGCCAGAGCAGGCAAGTGGTGCAAGGGACCGGGCAAAAAGCTTACGGATGCCATTGCAGAGACATTGGAGGACACACCCATTATTGTAGAGGATGTGGGACCAAGAACACCGATGCCGGGAGTGAAAAAGCTATTGGCACGGACCGGATGGCCGGGCATTAAGATTCTGATGTTTGCCTGGGGAGACGATACTGCCAATGAATATCTGCCGCACAATTATACGGATACTAATCTGGTGGTGTACGGCGGGACACATGATAATGAAACGATTGTAGGTTACTTTCGGGACAAGACGGATTATGAACTGGCTTACCTGTATGAGTACCTGAATATCCGATATAAAGAAGAAATACCGGATGCACTGATCCGGGCAGCATACGCCAGTATCGCAGATGTGGCAATCATTCAGATGCAGGATTTACTGAAACTGGGAAATGAAGCGAGAATGAACGCACCTGCCACCGTGGGCTGCAACTGGCGATGGAGAATCGGTACGGATACCCTGAGTGAGGAACGCAGGGCATGGATCCGGACACTGGCGACGGTGTATCGCCGCTAAAACGAATGGAATTTCCGTTCAACCATAATTCATGGTATAAGATGCGTGGGGCATTTTATATAAAAACTTTTAGGAAAAGTAAAAGGAGAGGAAAAAAATGAAAAAGAAAGCATTATCTTTATTGCTCATCGCAGCAATGACAGCATCCATGGCAGCAGGCTGTGGCAGCAACGCAGGTACCGATGCAGGCAGCAACGCAGGTTCTGACGCAGGAAGCGCAGCAGATACCCAGGCAGCAGCAGACGACCAGGCTGCAGCAGATACTCAGGCAGCAGCAGACAATCAGGCTGCAGATGCAGAGTCTACAGACGAGGAAGCATGGGCTGGTACTATCACCGTATGGAGCCCGCAGGAGGATCAGGACAGCGGCTGGTTAAGCGCACAGTGTGATGCATTCAACGCAGCTCATCCGAACTGGGATATTACTTTTGAGTATGGTGTATGTGCAGAGGGCGATGCAAAAGGTCTTGTAACCACTGACGTAGAAGGATCTGCAGACGTTTATATGTATGCAAATGATAACATTACTGATCTGGTTGCAGCAAACGCACTTGCTGAGCTTGGCGGAACTTATCTGGAGTCCGTAACCTCTACCAACTCTGAGGCAATCGTAAACTCCGTATCTCTTAACGGAAGCGTATACGGTTTCCCGTTTACCACCAATACCTGGTATATGTACTATGACAAGAGCGTATACTCAGAGGAGGATGTTAAGAGCTTAGATACCATGTTAGAGAAAGGTGTTGTATCCTTCCCGCTGACTAACTCATGGTACATTGCATCCTTCTATGTAGCAAACGGATGTACATTATTCGGACCGGATCAGATGGACGAGGCAGCAGGCATCGATTTCTCCGGTGACAAGGCAGTAGCAGTTACCAATTATCTGGTTGACTTAGCTGCTAACCCGAACTTCATCAACGACGCAGACGGTGCAGGTATTGCAGGTTTACGTGATGGAAGCATCAATGCTATGTTCTCCGGTTCCTGGGATGCATCTTCTGTAAAAGACGCACTTGGCGATAACTTCGCAGCAGCAGCACTTCCGTGCGTGACCATCGATGGAAACAGCGTACAGATGAAGGCTTTCGCTGGATCTAAGGCAATCGGTGTAAACCCGAATGCAGAGAATCCGCAGGTTGCTATGTCCTTAGCAGAGTACCTTGCAGGTGCAGATGCACAGCAGGCTCACTATGAGATGAGAAGCGTTGTTCCGTGTAACACCGAGTTACTGGCTAACATCACCGATGATGCAGTAGTAAGCGCTCAGAACGACACTTATGACAACACCTCTATTACTCAGCCGTTCGTTAGCAAGATGGGTCTTTACTGGAGCCCGGCAGAGAACATGGGTAAAGCTATCATTGCCGGTGAGGTTACTCATGACAATGCTGCTGATAAGACTGAGGAAATGAACACTGCAATGAACACTGACGTTGCACAGTAGAATAGATTCAAAAGAAAAGGGATACTTTAAAGTATCCACTGGAATGCAAAGGCATCTCAAAAGAGGTGCCTTAGGCATTCCGGGTATTTTGCAACAAACGCATATTACCTGGAATGATTTTTTAGGAGGCCCATAACGTGAAAAAGATTGGTGAGAAAAAAGGAAAAGAATTTCTGGAACCTTATACCGTTACAGGCGCGGTAACAAAAGGAAATATCATAACAAAGATTTCCCTGCTTATTATGGGCTTTGGAAACTTAGCGCATAAACAGATAGGAAAAGGTATCATGTTCCTGGCGATTGAGATTGGATATATCTGGTTTATGATCCGGTCAGGAATTTATAATTTGTCCATGCTTCCCTCCTTGGGCTGGTTAGAGCAGGAGAAAGTATGGAATGAGAAAAAGAGTATTTATGAATATACAGCGGGTCATCAGTCTCTGCTGATTCTGCTTTACGGAGTTGCTACCATATTTATTACTGCCATGTTTATCATTGCGTGGCGCGAATCCGTAAAAAGTGCTTATAAGGCAGAATGCCTTGCAAAACAAGGAAAGCACATCAACACCCTTAAAGACGACATCAAGAGTTTGTTTGATCAAAATTTATATAAATTGTTGCTGGCATTGCCAATCACAGGTATTCTGGTGTTTACCATCCTGCCGTTGCTCTTTAACATTGTAATGGCATTTACCAATTACAGTAAGGTGGATGAGCATCTGGTATTGTTCGACTGGGTAGGTCTGGCGAACTTCAAGAAAATCCTGAATTTTGCCGACGGAATCGGAAGACAGTTCTATTCCGTTCTGGGATGGACCATCATTTGGGCAATTTTTGCCACCGTGCTGAATTATATCTTCGGTATGATTCTTGCCATTGTCATCAACCGGAAGGAGACCCATGCAAAAGGATTCTGGCGTTTCTGCTTCGTGCTTACCATTGCCATTCCGCAGTTTGTGTCCCTGCTTATCATGCGTTCCATGTTAAGTGATACCGGTATTGTCAATACACTGTTGCTGAAATATGGTCTGATTGATTCCTCGCTGCCATTCTTCTCGAATGCAACCTGGGCACGTGTGACCGTAATCGTGATTAACTGCTGGGTAGGTATTCCATATACCCTGCTTCAGGTAACCGGAATCCTGCAGAATATTCCGGGAGAGCTTTACGAGGCAGCAAAGATTGACGGAGCGAATGTGTTCCAGACCTTCTTTAAGATTACGCTGCCGTATATGCTGTTTGTTATGACACCGTATCTGATTACATCGTTTACAGGAAATATCAACAACTTCAACGTTATTTTCCTTCTGTCCGGAGGAAATCCCACCGGAGTCGGAGATACGGCAGGAAAGACCGACCTTCTGGTTACCTGGCTGTATAAGCTGACGATTGATAAGAACTACTACAATCTGGGTGCCGTTATCGGTATTATGACCTTCATTGTACTGGCGATTGTGGCACTGGTAACTTACCGCAATACCGGATCATACAAGGATGAGGAGGGATTCATGTAATGAGCAAAACAAACAAAAGACCTATGACGGCCGCAAGACTTCGCAAAATCATCGGAAATGTATTGATCCATGTTGTATTAGCCATCCTTGCTTTTATCTGGCTTCTGCCGATTTTCTGGGTAGTGCTTACAAGCTTCCGAAAACAGCCGGGTTCCTATGTAACCACATTTTTCCCGGCGGAGTATACCTTTGATAATTACATCAAGCTGTTTACCGATACCAGTATTCTGAACTTCCCGCAGATGTTCTGGAATACCTTTATCATTGGTATATGCTGTTGTGTGATTTCCACCGTATTTGTAATTTCTGTGGCATATTGTATGTCCAGAATGCGGTTTAAAATGCGTAAGCCATTTATGAACATTGCCATGATTATCGGATTGTTCCCGTCCTTCATGTCCATGGTTGCCGTGTACTATATCTTAAAGGCAATCGGCCTTGCTGAGGGAAGTATGATTCGTGTGGCGTTAATCGTTGTGTTCTCTGCGGGTTCCGGTGCAGGATTTTATGTGGCAAAGGGCTTCTTTGACACGATTCCCAAGTCTTTAGATGAGGCAGCAATCATTGACGGTGCCACCAGATGGCAGGTGTTTACGAAGGTAGTGGCGCCGCTTTCCAAGCCAATCATCGTATACACGATTCTGACGTCCTTTATGGGACCATGGCTGGATTTCATTTTTGCAAAGGTTATCTGCCGTGCAGACGCGAAGTATTATACCGTTTCTATCGGACTTTGGAAGATGTTAGAGAAAGAGTATATTGATAAATGGTATACCTGCTTTGCTGCCGGTGCGGTAGTAGTTTCCATTCCGATTGCAGCCCTGTTCTTAGCAACACAGAAATTCTATGTAGACGGAATGAGCGGAGCAGTAAAAGGTTAATAATGATTTCTCAGAGAAAAATTTGGGGGCGAGGGTTGATTCCTTCGTCCCCAATGTGGTTAAATGGGAGAAAAGGAGGGGTTCTTGTGAAAAAGAAAATAATTTCAGTGCTTTTGATGTGCAGTATGCTGCTGGGGCTTGGAAGTGCGGGCTGCGGACAGCAGGCGACGGGAAACAGCGCAGAGAGAGCGGATAACGCTACAGAGGAAACAGACATTGCCGCAGAGGGAACGGACAGCGCTGCGGAGGAGACGGCCAATGCCGAAGAGGACAGCGTGGATGCGTTGACACTCATGCGGGAATATAATACGGCGGATGCCCGGATTGTTGACGATAATTACCGTAGCTGGTATGAGGTGTTTGTTTACAGCTTTTATGACAGCAACGGGGATGGAATCGGGGATCTTCGCGGTTTGCTTGACAAGCTCGATTATATCAATGATGGGGACGATGACACGGACACCGATCTGGGCTGCAACGGAATCTGGCTGATGCCGATTATGCCCTCTACGACCTATCATAAGTATGATGTGACGGATTACTGTGATATTGACCCGGAATATGGGACGCTGGAAGACTTTAAGACACTGATTGATGAGTGTCACAGCCGGGGAATCCATGTGATTATTGATCTGGTCATGAATCATTCTTCCTCCAGGCATCTCTGGTTTACGGAGGCTGCGGATTATTTAAAAGGGCTTGCAGCAGGAGAAACACCGGACACATCGGTCTGCCCCTATGTCGACTACTATAATTTTTCGACGGAGAAGGGAAGCGGATACGCTCAGATCGCAGGTACGGACTGGTACTATGAGGCACAGTTCTGGAGTGAGATGCCGGATTTGAATCTGGGCAGTGAGGCGGTGCGTCAGGAGTTTGACGATATCGTTTCCTTCTGGCTGGATCTGGGCGTGGATGGTTTCCGCCTGGATGCGGCAAAAGAATATTATTCCGGCACGGTGGATGCCAATGTAGAGGTCCTTACCTGGTTTAACGATATGGTGAAAGCCAAGAAGGAAGATGCCTATATCGTGGCAGAGGTGTGGAATGACATGGACACCTATACGAAATATTATGCCAGCGGAATCGACAGTTGCTTTGATTTTGCCTTTGCCGATAGTGACGGAATTATTGCCAATACTTTAAAGAAAGCCGGAGGGGCGGACGCGTCCTCCTATGGAAAAGCGCTGGTACGGTTTTCAGATATGGTATCCCAGTACAATGAGAACTATATAGATGCTCCGTTTTACACGAACCATGATCTGGGAAGGGGCGCGGGCTACTATGCGGGGGATTACAGTGCCGAACAGACCAAGCTGGCACAGGCAATGAACCTTCTCATGAGCGGAAGCGCATTTCTCTATTATGGAGAGGAACTGGGCATGAAGGGTGCGGGAAAGGACGAGAATAAGCGTGCCCCCATGTATTGGTCCATGGATGCCTCGGCAGAGGGAATGTGCGATGGCCCCAAGGATATGGATGCGGTGAAGATGAAATTTGAAAGCTTTACGGAGCAGCAGGCGGATGGAAACTCTGTATACAATTTTGTAAAGGAGGTAATCCGGCTTCGCAATGCCTACCCGGAGATTGCCCGGGGAACGGTAACCTTTGAGGAGGGGCTTTCCGATGCCGACACCTGTGTGATCCGCAAAACCTATGACGGAGAGGAAGTGCTGCTGGCATTCCGCATCTCGGAAACGGCAGGAGCACTGGATTTATCCGGGGTCACTGTGGCGGGAAATGATAATCCGCAGATTGCGGGTGTGCTTCTGACCGGGAATGAGCAGGTGATGCTGGATGGAACAACGCTGAAGCTGCCGGCTTATTCGGTTGTGGTATTAAAATAAATGGGAATGCAGACAGAGAGACTGTCGCATGAAGAAATATCTTCGTGCGACAGTCTCTTTTTTGTTTCATAGGAAAGACCTTGTTATATTAACGTGTGAAAGTGAATGCCTT
>JBJEJC010000089.1:0-2390 GCA_051877675.1 Roseburia sp.
CCAGTTTGAGGACGGAAGCGCTTATCACCAGTACCAGCCTCTGACCAAAAAGGGCAATTCCGATATCGGAAGCGGCTTTAACGATGATCCGCTGTGGCTGATTGCCGGCACGGCTGCCTATATCAAAGAGACCGGTGATTACACCATTTTGGATGAAATCACCCCCTACGATAACGATGACACCAAAGCAACCGATTTTATGGAGCATTTAAGACGCTCCTTCCATTACACAGTCGACCATCTGGGTCCACACGGACTGCCGCTGATCGGACGTGCTGACTGGAATGACTGTCTGAACTTAAACTGCTTCTCCACAGAGCCGGGTGAATCCTTCCAGACCTTTGGTCCTTCGGAGGGTCCCAACGCAGAATCCGTATTCATCGCCGGTATGTTCGTTCGCTACGGAAAGGATTACGTGGAAATCTGCCGTCACCGTGGCATGGATGCGGAAGCAGAATTTGCGAAAAAAGCCATCGCCGATATGGAAAAGACGGTTCTTGATGCCGGCTGGGACGGTGAATGGTTCCTGCGTGCATACGACCACTACAAGAATAAGATCGGTTCCAAGGAATGTGAAGAAGGCAAGATTTTCATTGAGCCGCAGGGCTTCTGTGTTATGGCTGAAATCGGTCTGGAAGAGGGCAACTGCTTAAAAGCTATGGAATCCGTGGAGAAATACCTGGATACCCAATACGGCATTGTCCTCCTGCAGCCGGCTTACCACAGATACCACGTAGAGCTGGGTGAGATTTCCTCCTATCCGCCCGGATATAAGGAGAATGCGGGTATTTTCTGCCACAATAACCCCTGGATTTCCATTGCAGAGACCGTTGTGGGACGCGGTGACCGCGCATGGCAGGTATATACCAGAACCTGTCCGGCTTACATCGAGGATATCAGCGAAATCCACCGCACTGAGCCATATGTGTATTCCCAGATGATTGCCGGAAAGGATGCACCGAATTTTGGTGAAGCAAAGAATAGCTGGCTTACCGGTACCGCAGCATGGACCTTCTTAGATGTGTCCCAGTTTATTTTAGGTATCCGGCCGGATTATGACGGTCTCATCGTAGATCCCTGTATTCCTTCCACCCTTGGCGGCTTTACCGCAAAGCGTGACTTCCGCGGTGTCACCTATCATATCACCGTGAAGAATGACAGCCATGTACAGAAGGGTGTCGCCTCCATGACCGTAGACGGTGTTTCGGTAGACGGTAACATGATTCCGGTTTCCATGGCAAGCGGAAAGAAGGATATCGCCGTTGAGGTAATCATGGGCTGATTTACAGCCATTTCCTATAACGGAGAAACGGGCTGTCACATACAGATTTTCTGTATGCGACAGCCCGTTTCTGCGCGATTAGTTTGCACTTACAATTCCGTTCTCGCAGTCCAGCTCCACATAAGCGCTGGATTTTAAGACATCCATGGCATGCTTTGCACCGATTAAGACCGGAATGTCAAGGCTTAAGCCTGCGATTGCCGCATGACAGCTCTCGCTGTCCGCCTCCACAATCAGTCCGGACGCCTGGCGCATCTGGGACATCATGTGATTGTTGGTGTCGGTGGCAACAATAATGTCGCCCACCTTAAAATTCTTTAAGTCCTCCTCGTTGTGGCACACACACAGATTTGCAGACACCTTCTTGTCATTGATGCCTCTGCCTTTCACCAGGATGTGACCTGCCACCTGGACCTTAATCAGATTCGTGGTTCCGGATACGCCAAGCGGAACGCCGGCGGTGAGCACCACCACATCTCCCTTGGAAATGATTCCGGCACTTTCTGCCGCATCCACCGCATAATCAAATAATTCCTCTGCGTTGTTCTTCTCCTCCAGCAGAAGCGGGATGACTCCCCAGGACAATGCCAACTGACGGTAAATCCGCCCGGTCAGGCATCCACCCACGATTGGACAGGACGGACGATACTTGGATACCATACGGGCAGTGCGTCCGGATTTGGTGACGGTAATGATTGCCGCCGCATTCAGATCTCCTGCCATGGTACAGGTGGCATGGGAGATCGCATTTGTCACATCCGGATTGCTCATGGTGGTACGCTGCTTAAACCGCTGCAGATAATTGATATCCTGCTCTGTGCGGATTGCAATACGTACCATGGTTTTCAGTGCCTCAATGGGGTACATACCTGCTGCCGTCTCCCCGGACAGCATCGTGGCACTGGTTCCGTCATAAATGGCGTTTGCCACATCCGTTGCCTCTGCACGGGTCGGGCGGGGATGCTTCATCATGGAATCCAGCATCTGGGTTGCGGTGATAACCTTCTTCCCTGCCTCACAGACCTTCTTAATAATCATTTTCTGGATAACCGGGACATCCTCAAGGGGAATCTCAACTCCCATGTCGCCCCGGGCAACCATGATTCCG
>JBJEJC010000090.1:0-50597 GCA_051877675.1 Roseburia sp.
ATAATCAGTAAAATTACGTTTGGTTATTATCAGCCGAAGGTAACTGTAAAGCTTTATGCGGATGATGTGACTTCCGGAATCGATTATATGGAATGGAGCTATCAGCGTGCGGAGGGAGCAAGTACAGTAAATGTTAAAAATACTTCCGGTAAAATCGAACGGAACAAGCTTTCATTTTCCAATAATGGAAGAACTGCAATGGGAAAAATCACCCTGACGGCAGGTGAGGCGAAGCAGTATCGTGGAAATATTACCTTTAGCGTAACGGATATGGCTGGAAATACCAGCAAAAATAAGACGGATGAGGGAGAAATCATTGTCGTGGATTCAATTTCACCTATCCGCACAGTAACTTATAGTACAGCAAAACAGGTTGTTGACAGCAAGACAGAGAAAACGAAAACAGATTTTGACTACAGTTCAGAGAATGCCGGAGTTATTTTGTATTATGATGCAGAGATGACAATGACATTTCAGATTACAGAAGCGAACTTTTATAAGGAAGATGTAAATGTTTTTGTGAAGAAAAGAGAAGTTTCCCAGAATGAATGGGGAAAGGAAAAAGAGGTTTCTGTAAAGAAATGGAGTCAGGACGGAGATGTCTGGACCGGAAGTATTCAGTTATCGGGAGAAGGGGATTACATTGTTACCATTAAGTATACAGATCGGTCTTCTAACGAGATGATTACATATACATCCGATCAGATTACAATTGACAATACAATACCGGCGATAGATGTGAAGTATTCACCGGATAATTATGTATTGCAGACAGAAGAGAAGCGCTATTATGCAGAAAAACAGAAAGCGGAGATTACAATTAATGAGCATAACTTCCGTGCAGATGATGTGAATGTAGAGATTATAGCACAAAGTGTTACGGGAGATTCCATTGTAACACAGGATTACACAGAGTATTTGAAAAATCCGGATAGCTGGGTAGAGAATGGGGATATTCATACAGCTACCATTGAGTTCCCGCTGGATGCCAATTATACGTTCGACATTGACTATACGGATTTGGCATTGCATCAGGCGGCTGATTATGAGCCGGATATGTTTGCGGTGGATACGAAGGAACCGGAAAATCTTACAGTTGAATATAGCACCAATGTGTTTGAAACAATTTTAGGAACGATTACCTTTGGATTCTATAATGCACAGATGACGGTGACAATGACGGCAGAGGACCAGACCTCCGGAATATATCAGTTTACTTATACATACAGAAAAAGCGAAGGTGTGTCGGATGTTAATGCCGGTGCGGAGGATATTGTTATCGAGGAAAGTGATATTGATTATTCCGAAGGCAATCGCTTGGCAACAGCAACCTTCCAGATTCCAAGTGCAGAATTAAGAGGAGATAATCAGTTTAACGGTACCGTGTCGTTTAATGCTATGGACCGTGCTGGTTTGTTGATGGATCTGGAGGATGAAACCAGAATTATTGTAGACAATATTGCGCCTACTGCGGAAATTGAATATAGCGAGCCGGTTCAGGTATCCGGTGACATTGCTTATTACTCTGATGCAATAGATGCGACTATTACGGTAACGGAGGCGAATTTTTATTCAGAAGATGTAGTTGTGACTGTGGAAAGAGACGGACAGACGGCACAGCCGGTGGATGTCGTTTGGACAGACCAGAGTGTGGATACTCATATAGGTAGTTTTGAATTGAGTGGAGACGGAGATTATGTTGTCTATGTTTCTTATGAAGATCGCTCCCAGAATGTTATGGAGGAGTATCATTCGGAACAGCTCACTATTGATACTACACAGCCTACAATTACTGTACGGGGAATTGGCAATCATACTGCAAACAGGGAAGAAACGATAGGTTTTGAAGTAATTGTGGAAGATACAAATTTTGACATTAATACATTCCAGCCGAAACTGATGGCAGAGGTGATGGACGAGAATGGAACGATTCATTCTGTTGATATGTCTTCACTGGGAAATGTCTCTACAATGGCAGGAGGAACGGGATATATTTACACGGTTGCCAATCTGGAGCAGGATGCGGTATATACGCTGACCTGTGATGTGGCAGATCTTGCAAGTAATCAGATTGCGGATATGGTAGCAGTAGAGAATGATGGTGAGGCATTTCCACAGCTGATGTTTTCTGTGAACCGGAATGGCTCTACATACAGCTTTAGTGATGCAACCAGGGCTTTGAATGGGACATTTGTAAGGGAGCCGGTTGATGTTGTGGTCACGGAAATTAATGTGGATGAACTTGAAACATCGAAAGTTACCATGTTTAAGAATGATGAGACAATCGCACTGAGTCAGGGAAATGACTATAGGCTTTCGATGGAAGGTGGTAACGGTACATGGTATGCCTATACCTATGATGTGTATGACCAGAACTTTATGGAGGATGGCATATATCGATTGTCATTTTATTCGGAAGATGCTGCCGGAAATATTGCAGAAAACACGTTGGACAGCAAAAATATGGAGATTTCTTTCGGAGTTGACAAGACACAACCTAATTTGATTGTCACGAATCTGGAGAGTGAGACCACATACCCGGTAGAAAACCTGAATGTTGTAATGCAGGCAAATGATAATATGAAATTGGTTACCATGCAGGTTGAATTGGATGGTGAGGTGTGCGCATCCTGGGGAGCGGAGGAAATTGAAGAAAAGACAAAAGAATTATCGGACTATTCATTTGACATTTCAGGTGATGATACGCATGCACATGATGTGAGGATAACATTATCAGATGCTGCTGGAAATGAGACCGTGGAAGAAATCAAAGACTTTTATGTAACAACCAATATGTGGGTTCGCTATTACAATAATAAGCCGTTGTTTTTTGGAACAATTGGCGGAGGGATTGTTGTGGTTGCGTCACCGGCAGCGGCAGTTGTACTGATCAGGCGAAGAAAAAGAATAGGAGTGGGAAAATAAAGAAATATGGTATGTGTAAAATGTGGAATGGAAAATAGGGAAAACAGTGTATACTGCCAGAATTGTGGGGCAGTATTGTCAGAAAACGGAGCAGCAGGTACACCGGTCAACTACTGGAGACCTGCGCTACAGCTCCCTACAGAGCGGGCATTATGGAAAATGATATTATTTGGCATATTGACGTGTGGAATTTATAACATGGTTATTTTTTGCCGTATTTCGGGAGAACTGAATCTGATTGCAAGCAGATATGATGGAAAGCGTACAATGCATTATCTGGGTATGAGTATATTGGGCGGTATAACATTTGGCATATATATGCTCGTATGGTTTCATGGCTTTTCGAACCGGATTCAGTGTGAATTGCAGAGACGAAATATTTTTTATTCTTTTTCCGCAAAGGATTTCTGGCTATGGAATGTACTAGGATCTCTAATCCTGGTGGGACCATTTGTATATCAGCATAAACTTTTGAAGGCGATGAACCAGTTGTGCGAAAGCTACAATTATTATGGGTAAATGGGGATAACCGCTTTGGAATGAAATAGCAGCGTAAAGGCGTATGAGATGTAATGATTTCATACGCCTTTTGTATTGACGAAGTGACTCTTTAGAGATATAGTTATATTTAGATAACTCTATGGAGATACTTGTGGGCAGGGAGAAGGTATTATGAGCAGGTTGATTTTATATCATGGTTCCCCGGAAATAATAGAAAAACCGATTTTTGGAAAAGGGAAAACATACAATGATTATGGAAAAGGCTTCTATTGTACCGAAAATCTGGAACTGGCTAAGGAATGGGCCTGTACAGAAGGCATAGACGGATATGCGAATCAATACGAGATAGAAACAGATGATTTGAGAATATGCAGGCTTTCCACAGAGGAATATACCATTTTGCATTGGCTGGCATTGCTGATGACGTACCGTAAGCTTCGGCTGTCTACACCTGTTATGAAAAGAGGCGCCGAGTGGCTAAAGGAACATTTTCTTGTTGATATGGATGAATATGATGCGGTTATCGGATACCGTGCAGATGATTCGTATTTTTCATTTGCGCGTGCTTTTGTGAATAATGAAATTTCGCTTGGACAGTTAAGCCATGCAATGCGGCTTGGAAAGCTGGGGGAGCAGTTTGTACTGAAAACACCAAAGGCATTTGAGGCAATAAAGTTTGTTTCATATGAAGTCGCAGATAATACGATATACTATGCGCGCCGGAAGGTGAGAGATGATGCGGCGAGAGCTGCGTTTTTTGCAGAACTGGAGAAGGAAGACATGAATGGCATTTATATGAGAGACCTTATTCGCGAGGAGGTAAAAGCGGATGATCCACGCTTACGATAAACAATATCTGGATGATGCCATGAGGAATCTTGGGGAAGCCTTTGAGTATGCTGGGAATAACTGTGGAATAGAACTCGACGATTTTATGGATGTGTTCATTGCTGAAGGGATTGCGGATCAGTTCGGGTCCGGTGTCCCCAAATTTGTATCCGGAATGTCAGGCACAGAATTGGTGTGGGAAGTGATTGCGCGTTCCGGGTGGGAACGGGAACTGCCTGAGGTGGAAGTGGCTTATGATTATTCACCGGAATATTGGTGTGGGTGGATATTAGCTTATTATCAATGGTACACCGGCAGAAGCTTCAAGAACATCAAACAGCATATCTCTATGCAGGAGATTTTGAAATTGTATCCGACGCTTCATGAAGCAGCCGAAGATAAGTTTGTGGATACGGTCAACAGAATGATTCGCAGAAATAATCCGTCAACACAGCTACAGATATTGCGTAAGTCTATTGGATATTCCCAAAAAACTTTGGCTGCGAGATCCGGTGTTGCTTTGAGAATGATTCAGCAGTACGAGCAGCGTGCGAAGGATATCAATAAGGCTGCCGGGATGAATCTGGCTGCGCTGGCGCAAACGCTTGGATGTAAGGTGGAGGATTTGCTGGAACAGAGCATGGATGAGGTCGAAAGCGAAGAAGAGTAGCTTGACATTCACCAGATTGTATTGTATGATAACAAAAAATTTTAAGGAGGTCAGAAATGAACCGGAATTTGTATCGTGATTCTTATATATATCTGTATTACAGACGTATTTCGCTGTAACTGCGGCAGGAGAAGAGGAGCTGCACGGCTACAGGGGGATAGGTCTGATATGCCTGTGCAGAGTCATTTCATAACGATGCAGAGAACCGGTTTTTCTGGAACTCTTGGAAAAGATGCAGAAATGGAAACGCGCCAGGCATATTGGATGTCTGGCGCGTTTTTACGTGATAGAAAATTGCTCATATGAAGTGTGTGTAGGATGAAAACACGAAGCATTTTCGGCAGTGCCGCATGGCGACACTCTTTATGGTTATTATTACGAAGGGAGAGAATAAAATGGTACGATTGGCAGAGAAAAGGGATTTGGAGCGGGTAAACGAGCTGAGGGAGCAGGTAAACGAGGTTCATGTGAAGGGGAGACCGGATATTTTCCGTCCGGGCTTTTGTCAGGAACTGAAGGACGTTGTGTACGGCATGTGGCAGGATGAGGATAAGGATATCATTGTGGCGGAGCGGGATGGCGTTATCTGCGGTTTTGCCTGTGTGGAGTACATTGAGAGACCCCAGTCCCCCTACAGTCTGGAAAGGAAGTTTTACCATGTCAGCGAGTTTGGCGTGGACGCGGCATTCCGCAGGCAGAAGGTGGCAACCGAGCTGTTTGCATTTATCCGGGAACATGCCAGAAAAAAGGGCTTTGGGAGGATTGAACTGGATATGTGGGAATTCAATGAGGGAGCCTTAAAGTTCTATGAATCAGTGGGCTTTTGCACGATACGGAGATACATGGAGTGTTCCCTGGAGTAGAAAGTCAGATGCGTGAGAAGGAGAACGGCAAAGATATTGACATGTACTTTCCCGATGGAATAAGATGATTTCAGTAAAAGACAACGAAAAGCAGGGGGCGTGGACAAAGATTATGCAGAAGATTAACCGGGAAGATATGTTGGAGCTGACCAGGCGCATGACGGTAAAAAGAAATTGTTTTGACCGGATGGCGGGGGCGTATCTGGATGAGGAAGGATTTGTGGACGGAACCTTTAATATCCATTTTCTGAAGCTTTCTGCCGGAGAGCAGGAAAAGAATTTAGGGATTGCCAAGACGATTCCCTTTTCCGATACGAATATAAATTTAAAGAACTACCGATTTCGGGAAGAACAGGAGAAAGCGGGCAGCATCTGGCAGCTTCTGATGGAATTGAGAGATTGTGGACTGAAAAACGATGCCCTGCTGGATGTGCTCTATGAGGTGATTGGGGAAAACTACCGGTCCCGGACGCCCTATGCGGTATATTTTTTCCACGGCAGCTACGATGTACCGCTAAAGGCGGAGGACAAGGCGAGCCTCTGGGAGTCGGAGGAAGTCTATCAGTTCTTAATCTGCGCCGTATGTCCGGTGCAGGGAGATTATGAAGCGGGGGAGCCGGAGTGCGGATTTCTGTTCCCGGCATTTACAGACCGGAGCAGTGATATTCATGGGATTGATATTTTTCAGAGGGATGAGAAGTGCCCCCACGGAGAGTGGGAGAAGCTGCTTCTGGGGTAAATCTGCGTATTATATACAAAAAGCGGGTATGAAGTAAGGAGAAAAAATTATGTTATATCAGATTGCAAACGGCGGAGTACGTTTTGCGGACAATGTTGTGTTACAGCACATTAATTTTGAAATCAGAAATACAGAGAAAATCGCGGTAATCGGACGCAACGGCTGCGGGAAAACCACACTTTTGAAGCTGATTGCCGGGGAGGTGGAGCTGGACAAGCGGGACAGTGACGAGGATATTTTTATTGCCCGGGCGGGAAAACCCGAGATTGGCTATCTGCGTCAGATTGCCTTTGACGACCCCACAATTTCCATGGAAGCGGAGATACGCAAGGTCTTTGCGCCTCTGGAAAAAATGCGAAGGGAGCTGGAGGATAAGGCGAAGCGGTTAGAGGAGCATTATTCCGAGAGGGAGGTGCAGGAGTATACCAGCCAGCATGACTATTTTACCTCCATCGGCGGTTATTACTACGAGAAAGAATATGAGACCATGATCGCCAAATTCGGTTTCACGAAGGAGGATAAGCAAAAGCCGCTGAATGAATTTTCCGGCGGTCAGCAGACAAAGATTGCGTTTATCAAGCTGCTTTTAAGCAAGCCGGATATTCTGCTTCTGGACGAGCCCACCAACCATCTGGATGTGGAGACCATCGAATGGCTGGAGAGCTATATCCGGAATTACCCGAAGGCGGTTGTAGTAGTATCCCATGACCGGATGTTTCTGGACAAGGTGGTGGATGTGGTCTATGAGATTGAGTATAAGACCGCAAAGCGTTATCCGGGAAATTATTCGGATTTTGTGGTGCGTAAGCGTGAAAATTATGAGAAGCAGATGAAGGATTATCTGGCACAGCAGAAGGAAATAGAGCGGCTGCAGGCAATTGTGGACCGGTTCAAGAACAAGCCCACCAAGGTTGCCATGACGCGCTCCAAGCTCAAAGCCATCGAGCACATGGAAAAGATTGAGAAGCCGGATCGTTATGATACGAAAACCTTCCATGCCCACTTTCAGCCGGAAACGGCAACGGGAAACGATGTTTTGCAGGTGCAGGAACTGGCAATCGGCTATGATGTGCCTCTTTCCACCATATCCCTGGATGTGAAGAAGGGGTACAAGATTGGAATTATGGGCGGAAACGGACTGGGAAAATCCACTTTTTTAAAGACGATTGTAGGACAGATTCCGCAGTTGGGCGGGGACTTCCATTTTGGAACCAATGTCCGGATTGGATATTTTGACCAGCAGATGGCGATGTATCAGAGCAGGGAGACGGTGCTTAATGATTTCTGGAACGAATTTCCGGAACTGACCCAGACCGAGGTCAGAAGCATGCTGGGAGCATTCCTGTTTTCCGGGGATGAGGTATACAAAACCGTGGATATGCTTTCCGGGGGAGAGAAGGTGCGGCTTGCATTGTGTAAGATTTTAAAGCGCAGACCCAATGTGCTGATTCTGGATGAGCCGACCAACCATATGGATCTTGTGGGTAAGGAGACACTGGAAACCATGCTTCGGGAGTATGAGGGAACCCTGATTTTTGTTTCCCATGACCGGTATTTTGTGAAGCAGGTGGCAAACCGCCTTCTCGTATTTGATGCCCAGGAGGTGAAGGAATACCCCTTTGGCTATGAGCAGTATCAGGAGACGCTGCAGGCAGAGGCTGCGCCGGAGCAGAAGGAAGAAGCCCCGGTGGAAAGAAAGACTAAGAATTACCACAATCCGGGCAAGGAGCAGTCAAAGCGTGAGCGCAGAATCAAAAAACTGGAAGAAAAGCTGCACGAGGAGGAAGTTCGGATGGATAATCTGAAAATGGAATTGTGCAATCAGGATTATCAGTCGGACTATGTGAAACTCAACGAAATCCAGGAGCAGATGGATGCCTTAGAGCTTCAGGTGCTAAACGACATGGAGGAATGGGAGCGTTTGTCCACGGAGAATGAGGAACTTCTGGCGGCAGATTCCATGGAAACGGATGTGTACCTGCACTGTCCGGTGTATGAGCGGGAAAGCATCCGGATGCGGCGTGTGGAGCTGTCGGATGCAAAGGAGCTTTTGAACTGTTATTCGGATGAGCGGGCAGTACCGTTTTTTAACTCGGACAATTGCCACGGAGATGATTTCCATTATACTTCGCTGGCGCGGATGCAGCAGGCGGTGCAGTTCTGGTGTGACTCCTATGACAGACGGGAGTTTGTGCGCTGGGCGGTGGTCTGCAGGAAGACCAATGAGGTGATCGGAACCGTTGAGATGTTCCATGGGGATTCAAAGGATGCATACAGCCCCGGCGGCGTTTTGCGGATTGACCTGGCAAGCCGGTATGAGACCAAGGATATTCTCAGGGAAATCCTTTCCGTTGCGGTGGATAACTTTTACGTGAATTTTAAGGTGGAATACATACTGACCAAAAGCTTTCCGGGAGCGGTGCTCAGGACGGAAGTGCTGGAGGAATGCGGATTTTCGGATATCGGCGAGCCCTACCGCGGCATCTATGAAGGGTATTATTGCAGGAGAGGAAAGTAGTACGGCATTGGAAGTAAAAAGAAAATATACGAAAAAATCTGTCTGCAAAGCAGGAATCCTTCTGCTTGCTTTCGGGGCGTTGGCAGGCTGCGGGAGAGAACTGCACACGGACGGGAAAGCTGCGGTTGAAGAGTCAGAGCAAGAATCCGGGGAAAGAACCGTGGCAGGAGAGGAACAGGGGACAGAGATAGGAGAGATTACAGAAATAGAAACGGAGACCGTGACAAAGGAACGGGAATATGTTTCCTTTGACTGCCCGGAGTGGAATCTTTTGGCGGAAGCGGAGAAAAACCGTACCATCGATACCGTAGCATGGGAGGAGAAGGCAGAGGAAGGAACGCTGCTTTTTGCAGATATTCCGGTGGAGGAGGCAGTGTATGCACTCTATGTTCCGCAGGGGACGGTGAAGCTGGCGTATTATGATGCAGACCGGAACTATCTGGAAGGGGGCGAGGAGGATGCCACAGAAGGGATTTTCTTAGAGCTTCCCGATGGATGTGGCTATTTATCCTGTGCCATAGAGCAGGAGGCAGCAGGGGAGAGCTTTCTGGTAAAGGAGGAGAAAACTGCCGAACAACCTGTTATTCTTGCAGGCGGGGAACGGGAGGAGATAAATACCATTCAAAATGCGGTGGATGGAATCGCCTGGGAGGGTACGGTCATTATTCTGCCGGGAACCTATCATGAGCAGGTGAAGGCGTGGGGGAAGAAGGTGCACTTCTACGGGGCGGACCGGGAACGCTGCATTCTGGAAAGCGATTCCGCCAGCTATTATGCGCCGCCCCTGGAGATTGCAGCGGGCAGTGTGGAAAATTTGACGATTCAGGCATGCAATGTGGATGGCAGGACGGCGGAGAAATACGCCTATGGTGTTCATGTGGAAGACAACGCGCTGTACGGGGAGACCCTGCTTTTTGAGAACTGCGACATCCGTTCCGACTATAATTCTGCGGTGGGAATGGGAATGCGGGGTGGCTGCCAGGTGCAGTTTGTCAATGTACACCTGCAGGGAAAGGAATGGGGCTTATTCTGCCATGACTGCGCAGGCACGGAATACGGCGGCTATCAGAGACTTTGTCTCACCGATTGCGTGGTCGAGGGAATGACAGGACAGGAGGCGCTGTGCCTGGATTCCCAGGGAGTAGCCGGCACGACGGTGGAGGTAACCTTTGTGAATACCGTCTTAAAAAACGAAAACGCGGCAGACGGGGAGCATCTGCTTGTGACCCGCAACCAGGGAGGCACTGGGGAAGCCGGAAACTGGCGGGGATTAAAGAATTATATCCTTAATGAAAAGAGTACGGGGAACAATGTGGAGGATATGAATTCTTTTTGACAAATAATGGGAAAAAAGTTATAGTAAGGCTATAGAGGAAATGGAAAAAGGAGGGTTTTTTGTGAGGAATTCAAATGACGCCGTGGGGACCAGAAAAGGGCTGGGAATCCGGTTTAAAATCCTGATTCCGGTTATCTTTGTGAATGTCCTGATTGCAGCAGTGTTAAGCACGTTAGTGATCAGTGAATTCAAGGAACAGTGTATGGAAACTGCGGCACAGGGAGCTTTGTCGATTGTCACGATGGCAGAAGCCAGAATCAATGGGGAGACGATGCAGAACATCGGAACAGACGGAGCAGATTCCACCAGCTATATGATTGTCTATGATTCCATTGAAAGCATTGTGGACAGCAACGGTGTGGACCGCATTTATACCGTGGGTTATGACGGAAACGGACGGCTCTGCTACCTGGTGGACATCAACAGTGACGGCAGTGAGGGGATTGCCACAGGCACCGGCGTGGATGAATATGTAAATTTAAATACACTGGTGACGATGAATAACAATATCCCCTTTGCCTACAAGTCAATCCGCAGCGAGGGAGACAAGCGTGTGATTGTGGCGGCTGCTCCGGTGACCAATAAATCCAGTCAGGTGGTGGGAGCCGTATTCATTGAATACGATGCCAAAAGTCTGCAGCAGTCCATAGCGGGAACAACGAAACTTGTAATTGCGATTGCAGTTCTTCTGGTGGTGGTCTGCTCCGTCTTTATCCTTATCATTGTGGGTAATATTTTATCCGGAGTTCAGAAGGTAAACAAGAAGATTAAGGATATCGTGGAGACGGACGGAGACCTGACCCAGAAGGTAAATGTCCGCTCGGCGGATGAGGTGGGAGCCATTGCAGGAAATATCAATTCTCTGCTTGACTATATCCGGACTGTAATCACGAATATTTCTTCCAGCACCAGGGAATTAAACGAGTATCTGCATCTGAGCAGTGAGAATGCGGAAGCCTCCAGTCAGCGTATTACGGAGATTTCCGATCATGTTCTGCAGATGAGCGCTGCCATGGAGGAGACTACCGCCAGCGTGCAGGATGTGGACGACGCGATGGGGCGCATGAATGAGTATGTGCAGAATATGGATCACCAGGTTACGGAGGGAACCCATCTGGCATCTGAGATTAATCAGAAGGCGGCATCGCTGGTGCAGGATACCACCAGAAAGACGGATGCGGTGAAACAGCGTGCCGCGCAGATTGAACAGTCACTGCAGGAGAAGCTGGAAGAATCCAAAAAAGTGGAGAATATCAGCTATCTGACAGAGAAGATTCTGGAGATTTCATCCCAGACAGAGCTGTTAGCGTTAAATGCGAATATTGAAGCCGCGAGAGCCGGAGAAGCCGGAAAGGGATTTGCAGTGGTGGCAGGTGAGATCGGAAAATTGTCCAAGGATACCACAGAGAGCGCCCAGGAGATTCAGGCAATCAGCAATGTGGTACTGTCCACGGTACAGGCTCTGGCAAAAGAAGCGGAGAGTATGCTGCAGTTTTTGAACGAGGAGACCATGTATGGCTATAACCAGTTGATTGCAACAGGGAATCAGTACAGCCAGGATGCGGACAAGTTCCATCAGGTGATGGAGGACTGCATGAATCGTGCCGGACAGCTTACCAGTGAAATCGATGCCATGAAGCAGTCGATGGCAGGGATCCTCGGTGCTATGGAGGAGAGTGCGAAGAATATCGAGAGTGTCAACGAGAATGTCAGCAGTCTTTCCGAGGATCTGCACCGGAATAAGGAGCAGTCGGAAAGCAATCTGGAGGCAACCGATATTCTGGATCGTGAGGTACATAAATTTATTATTTAGGGAAGCCTGCGCCGGAGGGGCAGACGAAAGAAAGGAAAGGCTTATCATATGAAGAAAAAAATAGCGGCAGTGATGTGCGGATTGAGTATTTTGACACTGGCGGGCTGTCAGGACAGCGATATGATTGTGCTGACACCTTATGGGGATGCAGTAATTAAGGATGAGGGGACATCCTCCAATGTGAACACGGGAACAACTGCAAAGACAGATACGAACACAAATGCAAATACAGGGACGGACAGCAGTGCGACAGCACAGAAGGAGAGTGATGCTTCCGCCAAGGAGGAGAACGCAGCGGATAATAAGACGGAGGGCAGCTCTGATCTGATTTATGTCGGTTTTGCTCAGGTTGGCTCTGAATCCGGATGGCGTCTGGCGCAGACGGCTTCCATGAAATCCACCTTCACGGAGGACAATGGATACCAGTTTGATTTTGTAGACTGTAACAATGATCAGCAGACCCAGCTTGATACCGTCTCCCGGTTTGTTGCATCCGGCGTGGACTATATCGTATTAGACCCTATTGTGGAGAGCGGATATGAGGATGTGCTGACAGAGGCACAGAATGCCGGAATTCCGGTGATTGTCGTTGACAGAAATATCAGCGCGGATGCGAGTCTTTACACCTGCTGGGTTGGCTCTGATTTTACGGCAGAGGGTGTCAGCGCAGGTGAGTGGCTGGCGGAATACCTGGATGGGCAGGGACGCGGAAGCGAGGATGTGAATATTGTGACAATCCTTGGCTCAGACGGCTCCTCTGCCACAATCGGACGTACCGAAGGTATGAATCAGGTGGCTGCAGAGCATGCCAACTGGAAGATGCTGGATGCCCAGTCCGGTGATTTCACCCAGGATGGCGGATACGCGGTTATGAAGGCGTATTTAAAGCAGTATGAGGATATTGACGTGGTGGTGTGCCAGAATGATGATGAAGCATTTGGTGCCATTGAGGCAATCCAGGAGGCAGGACTTACCTGCGGACCGGCTGGGGATATCATTATCGTATCCTTTGATGCGACCAAGGCAGGATTTGAGCGCATGGTAGCAGGAGAAATCCATGTGGATGTGGAGTGTAATCCGCTGGAGGGACCGCTGGTGTCAGAATTAATCCAGAAGCTGGAGGCGGGAGAGGAAGTAGAGAAGATCCAGTACATGGAGGAGGGAACCTACCCGGCGGATACCGCTGCGGATATCATCGACTCCAGAGCATATTAATTTCATAGTTTACATATAGGGGGCATCATCCCCGAAGAAAAAGCAGATACCGGCTATAGGATTATCCTATAGCCGGTATTCGGTTTTCTGTACTTTACGAAATCCTATTGAAATGATATGATTTAAAATAAAGCAATCAGATGAGATGGGAGATTATATGAAATGGACATACAGGAAATCAGGGCGTTACAGAAGGAAAAAAATGCGGTAATTCTCGCACATTATTATGTGGACGGAGCCGTTCAGCAGATTGCGGATTATGTGGGGGATTCCTATTTTTTGAGCAAGCTTGCCACCGGGATTCCCCAGGAGAACATTATTTTCTGCGGCGTGTCCTTTATGGGAGAGAGCGCGAAAATCCTAAACCCCGGAAAACATGTGTATATGGCGGACACGGGAGCAGACTGTCCGATGGCACATATGGTGGATATCGAGAAAATTGATGAGGTGCGCAAGAAATATCCGGATGCAGCGGTGGTGTGCTATGTGAATTCCACAGCGGAAATCAAGGCACATGCGGATGTCTGTGTGACCTCCTCCAATGCAATCCGCGTGGTGCGCGCGCTGCCAAATCCGCAGATTTTTTTTATCCCGGACAATAACCTGGGGCGCTATGTGGCAAAGCAGGTGCCGGAAAAGGAGTTCATTTTCCATGACGGTTTCTGTCATGTACATAAGAGCATTACGCCGGAGAACGTGCGGGCGGCAAAGGCTGCACAGCCGGAGGCATTGGTGCTGGCACACCCCGAATGCACGGAGGAGGTGCTTGCCCTTGCAGATTTTATCGGAAGTACATCGGAGATTATTGACTATGCCACGGCGGACAAGCATGACAGCTTTATCATCTGCACCGAGATGGGAATCTTTTTTGAACTGGGACAGAAGAATCCCCGGAAGAAATTCTATTCGGTGGGGCACCGCCAGTTCTGTCCGAACATGAAGAAGATTACGCAGGAAAAGGTGGAATGGGTGCTGACGCATCTGGAGACGGCGCCGGAGGTGGAATTGCCGGAGGAGCTGCGCAGACAGGCGTATATTCCGCTGAACCGTATGCTTGAACTGGCAAAATAGGAGGCAGAGTATGATAAACAGAGAGAGACTTTTGAAGGAATTTGAAACACTGGTAGCCATTGATTCGGAGTCCTACGGGGAGCGTGCCATGGCGGATTACCTTGCAGGACGCCTGCAGGAACTGGGACTGTCCGTTCGGGAGGATAAAGCGGGAGAACAGCTTGCAGAGAGACGGAATGCGGATGCGAAAGAGAAGCCGGCCGGAGTGAGCGAAAACGGGGCTGCGGGAAATCTGTATGGGTTCCTTCCGGGAAACCGTGCCGGGGAGCCGCTTCTTTTTTCTGCCCATATGGATACGGTAACGCCGGGAAAGGGGAAACGTGCGGTGTTTCACCCCGATGGGCGGATTACCTCGGCGGGGGATACGGTGCTGGGGGCGGACGATGTGTCCGGCATTGCTGCCATTCTTGAGGCGCTTACAATCATCAGGGAACAGGGCATTCCCCACCCGGATATCGAGGTGCTGTTTCCGGTGGCTGAGGAGGCCTACGGGCAGGGAAGCCGCCTGTTTGACTATGGCGTGCTTCGGGCGAAGCAGGCGTATGTGCTGGATTTAAGCGGAAAAGTCGGAACGGCGGCGCTTGCTGCTCCCACGATTCTGGCTGTGAAAATTACCATTCATGGAAAAAGTGCCCACGCGGGTTTTGCGCCGGAGGAGGGAATCCATGCCATTGCCATCGCGGCGAGAGCACTGGCAGCATTGCCAAACGGCAGGGTGGATGAGGAGACCACGGTGAATCTGGGGCAGATTGCAGGCGGAAATGCGGATAATATCGTGCCGGATTACTGCAGAATCACCGGGGAAATCCGCAGTATGGACCATGAGAAGGCGATGGAGCAGGCAAAACGGCTTACGGAAACCTTTGAGCGGGAGGCAGCAGCCTGTGGAGGAAGTGCAGAGGTTTCGGTGGAGGAGCAGGTACATGCTTACCGGATTTCGGAGCAAAGTGAAGTGGTGCAGCGCTTTCATTGTGCCTGCCGCAGAAACGGATTTGAGGAGAACCTGATTGCTACCTTTGGAGGAAGCGATAACAATCATTTCGTGCGTCACGGACTGGAGGGAATCGTGGTCTCCTGTGCCATGAGCAGCGTGCATACAAAGCAGGAATATACCACAGAGCAGGAACTGGTAAACTGCGGGGAACTGACCCTTACCCTGATGACACTTCCGTAAGATTTCTCCTCGGCGGGACGGAAGTAATGCGGTAAAATCTATTGACATTTCGATAAAAAAAGCAGATGATATTGGTATGGGAAAAAAGTATCGAAAATTGTCATGGAGGCATAGATATGTTAGGAAAAGCAAAACAGGGAAATCAGTATATTTCCCTTATCGCCAGGATGCAGGAGGCAGATTACGGCAAGAACAGCACGGAGCTGGAAGATATTTACCGGAGATTAAAGAGTGGAAGAGAACAGTTTGCAGATGTTTTTGATAAGAATATGGATGCGGTGATGCAGATTAGTTCACTGGATCTGACGATTCATCATCATATGGATCACATGATGGAGGTTTCTAACAGCGTTACCACAGCTACGGAGGCAATCCATAATGCCACGGCGGAGATGACCCATATCGCAGGGGTGGTTTCCAGCCAGCACGAGGAACTGACCAATACCATTATTGCCGCTTCCGAGGAATCCAACAGTGTCTACAAGAATATTGAGGAAGGGCAGGAACAGCTCACCCAGATTCGGGATCTCTCTGCGAAGACGATTGTAAATTCCAAGGAAATGCAGGCGGACATGGAGCAGCTCAGTGACATTATCAATCAGATGAATGCAGTCATTGACGGAATCAATTCCATTTCCTCCCAGACAAATCTTCTGGCGTTGAACGCATCCATTGAGGCTGCACGGGCAGGAGAAGCAGGAAAGGGTTTTGCCGTAGTGGCAGACGAGATTCGAAAACTGGCAGAGGAGACCCAGGGACTGACCGGAAACATGGGTAAATTTGTCGCAAACGTGCGCGATGCATCCAGAAAGAGCACGGAGAGTACGCTTGGAACGATTGAGGCTCTGGAGTCCATGACAGAGAAAATTAATCACGTTTGGGAGATTAATGAGCAGAACCAGAGGAATGTGGCAAAGATTACAGAGAATATCAGCTCTCTGGCATCTGTCAGCGAGGAAATCAGCAGTTCCATGGTGGAGGTTGAAAGTGAGTCCGGCAGCATCAAGGAGCAGTGCGAGAGCTTAGAGGTGAATACGGAGGAATTAAGCCACATTGAGACAGAGGTAAAGAATTCCACCGGCTCAATTGTGTCGGTGGAACAGGAACTGGATAAGGCGGCAAAGGTCATGGGCAGGATGACCGAGGATACCTTCTATGCGCTGGAACGTAATGTATTTGCAGGATATCTGGAGCGTGCCATCAAGGCGCATGCGGCATGGCTTGATAATTTAAAGAAGATGGTGGACAATCATGCGATTCTGCCGCTTCAGGTCAATGACACAAAATGCGGTTTCGGACATTTCTATTATTCCCTCACACCTACCTACCCGGAGATTCGTGAGACCTGGAAGGCATTGGGGGCAAAACATAAGAAATTCCACGGTTATGGTTCCGATGTAATACAGGCGCTGTATCATGAGGATTACAGCAAGGCGGAAAGCATTTACCGGGAGGCAGAGCAGTATTCCAAAGAGCTGTTAAAGGATCTGGAGAGCATGAAACAGGCACTTTTAAAATAGGACGGCACATAAAAAGGCGTCGCACGGGTTACGTGCGGCGCCTTTTTGTTCCTGCAAGAAGCGTGAGGGAAAAGAAGGCTGCTGCGAACAGAAGCTGAATGCCAACGGATTTCCACCATAGGTTCATACTCATGAGGTCCGCAGAGAAGCCTGCCAGCATATTGTTTGCCCGGACATACCAGTAGGCGGGCAGGAAGCGTCCGATGCGGAGGACTGTGTCGGAAAGCATGGACTGGGGAACGAATACACCGCAGAGGAAGCTCATGCCAATCCCGACAACATTCGCAATCATGTTGATGACATCGAAGGTCGGGGCAAATGTGCTGATAAAAAGAGCCAGTGCTGTTGCAAATAGAAGGAAGACTAAGCTGTTTGCCATGGCGAGCAGTGCATTTCCTGTAAGCATGCTTTTTCCATATGCAAGGAACCCAAGGAGGAGAAAGCTTGCCCAGATGAATATGCTGTAGACCACACAGGCCAGTGCCAGTTGCAGGCTGCGTTTCTCCGGTCGCAGGGAGGAACAATTGGTGCGGGCGTTAATCTCCGTTTTCCGGAAGGTAATCAGGATGGGAGACAGACCGCAGAGCAGCAGTGCAATGAAAATATAGGGGAGATACTGGTAGAAATAATAGACCTCCTTCTGGCTGCCGCCGATTTCATTCTGGAAAGTTATGCTCTCCACCACATCATTTCCTGCCAGGGTTTCCTTTGCCTTTGCCAGGGCATCCTCTAAGGAGGAACCGCCGAACTCATAGAGGGTCACCGCCTGGATGAACTGGCTTACCTGCTGGTCGACAAAATAGCCGGAGGAACTGCCCGGGACCTTGACGTTTGTGAGAAGTCCGTCGGTATTACCGGCGGAGAGCTTCTCCTCAAATCCCTCAGGAATAGTGAGAATATAGCTGATGTAGCGGTAATAAATGTAATCCTGCAGAACCTCGGGTTCGTTTTTCAGCTCCACCAGGTTGTGAATGGAGCCAAGGTATGAGGTAAGCTCCCGGCTCGCTGTACTGTTGTCCTCGTCGATGATGCAGATATCCAGAGATTTCATCTGGAAATTCTGGTCGATATTGCTTTGGGAGCTGCTGCCTAACAGGAAGGTGAGCACTGCAAAAATGATATAATAGATGGACAGCGCGGGCAGATGCTTGACACCGACCTTGAAAAAGGTTTTAAATTGCTGCATAGGTTTTCCTCCTTGTACAGATAAGTCCTCCGATGAAAAAGACGGCGGACATTACCAGTAATGTGCCGAGATTGGCAAAATACCTGCTGTGGGTCGGGTAGACCGTCAGGGAATAAAAGCTGTCTGCAATCAGAGCGGCGGGATTGATATGGTTGAACCATGGGGCAATCTGTGCTACAAGAATCCGCATATTGTTCACCATAAGTCCGCTTAGGAAGCAGCAGATCATGGTTACGGACATCAGAATGCCCATTTTGACGTTGTCGGTGAGGGTTCCGATACTTCCCACCAGGAAGCCCAGACTGATGCCGGTAAAGCATCCGACCAGGGTCGCCAGCGCCACATAGCCAAGCTCCGGTCCGAAGTCCACCTTCAGCACAAAAAGCAGATAGAGCAGGCTCATTCCGGCGCAGGAGAACTGAAACAGGGCATTGGCACACAGTTCACCGAAGAGCGTCTGCATCCGGCTGGCAGGGGCGATGCAGCGACGCGCGCCCAGTGCGGAAAGATTTCCCTGATTGTGTACGGCAATCAGCATGCCGCTCATGGATGCAAACAGACAGGTCATGGCAATCAGATTGAAGAAGTAGGTCAGGCTTGCCTCCGTTGTGCGGGCAGAATAGGTCACTTCCGTATTTACCGTGGTGTCTCTGGAAAGCTGTTCGATTACGGCAGGAAGCTGATTGGGGTCTGTCATGGCAATATTGGTGATGGTCTCAGAAATCATATTAAACTGTTCGACAAAAATAGTCAGTATGCTCTGCTCCAGCTTGAAATTTGTCATTTCAGAGGATATGGTGAGGCGTACCGGCTCCTGCTCAAGAAGATCTCCCTCATAGAGGATACCGATAATCTCCTTGTGCTCTAAGAGTGTAAGGGCATCCTCCTCCGTGGTGTAGGTGACGCTTAAAAACTGGTTTTCTCCCGGTGCACTCACCTGGTCCAGAAAGTAGGTAAAGGGGGACGACATACCGATATCGGTCAATATGGGATTCTCCTCCGCCTTTACCGCGGCAACCGGAATCACCTGTAGCTGTTCGTCCTCCGTCAGACCGGAAAATGCCAGATGGAACATGGTGGCGAGAACGATAGGGAAAAACAGTGTCCAGAACACCAGTTGTTTCTGGCGGAGTAATTGCTTAAATGCGTAACAAAATGAATGAAGAAACATAAATACCTCCTAATCCCGCAGTTCTTTGCCTGTGATTTCCAGGAACACGTCATTTAAGGTGGGCAGCTCGGAATAAACTCTTCCGAAGGGAATCTCCCGCTTCTGCAGACAGTCTAACACATGGATGAGATTGTGCTTTCCGCCGCTGCAGAGCACCTGTAGTTGATGATTGTCATAGGTTACCTCATATACATGGGAAAGCTGGCGGATGTCTTCCAGGGCTTCCTGGGACATCTGTAGCACCTCAATGGAAACAATTTCGCTTTTTTTAATCAGCTGCTTTAATTCTTCTTTCGTGCCGATGGCAAGATTTTTTCCTTTATCCATAATGGCAATCCGGGTGCAGATCTGTTCTACCTCCTCCATATAGTGGGAGGTGTAGATGATGGTGGCTCCGTTTTTGTTCAGTGTGAGGATGCCTTCGAGTATTTTGTTCCGGCTCTGGGGATCCACGGCAACGGTGGGCTCGTCTAAAAAGATCAGCCGGGGCTTGTGGGCAATGCCGCAGGCGATATTGAGACGGCGCAAAAGACCGCCGGATAATTTTTTCGGATAGAATTTGCGGAAATCGTCCAGTCCCACGAACTGGATGGCTTCTTCCACATACTGTCTGCGGGTGGCTTTGTCCGGGACATAGAGACCGCAGAAATAATCGATGTTTTCCTGTACGGTAAGCTCATCAAATACCGCCACATTCTGCATCACCACACCAATCTGCCGCTTCAGTTCATAGCTGTCCGGGCGCATGGGTTTTCCAAAGACCTCGATGGTTCCCTTGTCGTAGGAGAGCAGGGAGAGAATGCAATTGATGGTGGTGGTTTTGCCGGAGCCGTTGGGACCTAACAGTCCGAAGACTTCTCCCTCCGCAATCTCCAGATTAAAATGGTCCAAAGCAACCAGCTCCTGGTAACGCTTTACCAGATTTTCTATTTTTACTGCCGGGGTATTCATAAGAACTCCTCCTTCTTTCTAAATGATATAGTGACAGTATACGGGAAAAAACTGCCGGAGAAAAGTGAAGGGTGTCAGAATGCCGGGTGACAAATGTCACGATTTTGCGAAGCGATGCCACCTGGAATTGCCTTGGTACGGGAAAGAATGGTATAATAGCTGCAAAGAGCGGAAAGGAGAGCCGGGGGATTTCCGGCGACGTACCATGAACCGTATTATTGACAATCTTCTGCTGTTTCTGTTCGGGGTTCTTTTTATCTGCCGGGAAACGCAGTTTACGACACCTGTGGTGTCACTTGTGGTGGCATTTATTTTCGGGACACTGGCGTTGTGCATCCCGGAGGACGGAAAAGGGAAACAGAAGCTGGCGTTTCTTCTGGCCGTCTATGGGATTTTTTCTTTTTTTCTGCCGGAGCTGTTCTTTTTTCTGCCGCTGGTCGTGTATCACAGTTATATGAAACAGGTTCCCTGGGCGGCAGTTCTCATTCTTCCTTATCTTAACTGGCTGACAGCGCGCAGCCCCTGGGACATCATCTGCTGCGGTCTGGCCTGTGTCGTTGCGCTGTGGAGCTCCATGCGTGGAAAACGGGTGGAGCAACTGGAGGAGGACATGATACGGATGCGGGACGAGGACGTGGAGCGGAATCTGGTACTGAAGGAAAAAAATAAGAATCTGATGGAAAAGCAGGATTATGAGATTTATCTGGCAACCTTAAGAGAGCGGAACCGGATTGCCAGAGAAATCCATGACAATGTGGGGCATATGCTTTCCCGCTCCATTTTGCAGGTGGGAGCGCTGGGAACCGTGCATAAGGAGGAACCGCTGCATGGTCAGCTTGCAAGCGTCAATGACACCCTGAATCAGGCGATGAACAGTATCAGGGAGAGCGTACATGATCTGCATGATGATTCTGTGGACCTGCGCCAGGCGGTGCTCGATGCGGTGGAGGTTATGAAAGAGACGTATACGATAAATGTGGATTATGATATGAGCCGTACCGTGCCGCGGAAGGTGAAATACTGCTTTATTGCTACGGTAAAGGAAGCCGTGAACAATATTGTAAAGCATTCCAATGCAAACGAGGTTACGATTGTACTGCGGGAGCATCCAGGCTTTTATCAGCTTTCGGTGGAGGATAACGGGACAAAGCTGCCGGGGGACTTAAGCGGCGGCATCGGCATATCCAATATGCGGGAACGGGTGGAGGCGCTGAACGGAACGCTTCATATTGAAAAGAAGCATGGATTTCGCATTTTTATATCGATTAAGAAAACGGAGGATGGAGAATGAGAGTGTTAGTTGTGGACGATGACCAGCTTGTGGCGGTTTCTCTGAAGACAATTCTGGAGGCAGACGGGGCAATCGAGGTGGTGGCTACCGGGAAAAGCGGTGCGGAGGCGGTAGAACTGTATCGGCTTCATAAGCCGGATGTGCTGCTGATGGATATCCGTATGGAAGAAATGAATGGTTTAGAGGCGGCAGAACGGATTTTTGCGGAGGATGCCGGGGCAAGAATTCTGTTCCTCACCACCTTTTCCGATGATGAATATATTGTGCGGGCACTGAATATCGGGGCAAAGGGCTATATTTTAAAGCAGGATTTTGAGGGAATTGTTCCGGCGTTAAAGGCGGTGTGGCGCGGACAGAGTGTTTTTGGCGGAGAGATTGTGGGAAAGCTGCCGGTGCTGCTGCAGCCTAAGGAGGAATTTGATTACAGTGCCTACGACATCAGTGAGAAGGAGCAGGAGATTACCAGGTTGGTGGCGGAGGGCATGAGCAACCGGGAAATTGCGGAGCAGTTGTTCTTAAGCGAGGGAACGGTGCGCAATTATATCAGTTCCATATTGGAAAAACTGGGCTTGAGAGATCGGACCCAACTGGCAGTATTTCATCTGAAGGGCGGTATCAGCCGGTAACAGATTTTACATACTTTTTTCCAAAGTCTTCTCTTTTCTTTTACATAATCCTGCTAGTATAGTTTTTGTTTCAAGCGAGCATACATAAATAAGAGAAAAAGGAGATTATGGAAAAATGAAACAGAAAGCAGTAGCCCTGTTACTGACAGGATTCATGGCAGTGTCAGCACTGACCGGGTGTGGAAACAATGTGAGTGAAGAGCCGGTGGAGCAGAATCAGGTGGCCGGACAGGTGGAAACGGAGAACTCCGTGCAGCAGGCGCAGCCCACAGATGTGGCATCAAACGCAGATATGGCAGCAGATACCAAAGCGGTACAGGCGCAGGAGGAGACCACACCAAAATATATTTTCTTATTTATCGGTGACGGTATGAGCTATCCGCAGCTTCAGTTGACAAACTATTATCTGAACGCAGCCTCCGGGAATGGAAGCGTGACCGTGGACGGAGAGGAAAAGACAGTGTTAAAGAGTGAAAATGCTCTTACCATGTTAAATCTTGAATTTTCCGGTTCCGCACAGACCTATGACAGCACCTCTTTCGCACCGGATTCGGCTTCTACAGCCACCTCCATTGCAACGGGAAATAAGACCTGGAGCGGAAGCATCAATGTCAGCGAGGATTTTTCCAAAGAATATGAGACCATTGCAGAGAAATTAAAGGCACAGAAGGATTACAAAATCGGAATTATTTCCTCTGTAAATTTGAACCATGCGACACCGGCAGCTTTCTATGCCCATCAGGCATCCAGAAACAGCTACTATGAGATTGGTCTTGAACTGATTGACAGCGGCTTTGATTATTTTGCAGGGGGCGGCTTAAAGAAGACCACCGGAAGTGAAGGCGATAAGACGGATCTCTATGAGCTTGCCGGACAGGCAGGGTACAAGGTGGTTAAGACCCAGGCAGAGGCAGAAGCGCTTACGGCAGAGGACGGAAAGGTAATCGTAATCGATGAGCATCTGGCAGACGGAGATGCCATGGCATACGAGGTAGACCGCGCCGAGGACGAGTGGGGACTGGCAGACTACGTGGAAAAGGGCATCGAGGTTCTGGACAATGACAACGGATTTTTCATGATGGTAGAAGGCGGCAAGATTGACTGGGCATGTCATGCCAACGATGCAGTTTCCACCATTACCGATACGATTGCGCTGGATGATGCGGTGGCAAAGGCGGTGGCGTTCTATCAGGCACATCCCGACGAGACCCTTATCATCGTTACCGGCGATCATGAGACCGGCGGTCTGACCATCGGCTTTGCAGGAACTGACTATGATACATTTTTAACAAACTTTGACAACCAGAAGATTTCTTATGCGAAGTTTGATGCTGATTATGTGACAGCCTACAAGGAAAATAAAACCTCCTTTGAGGATGTGATGAAGGATGTGACGGAGCTGTTCGGGCTCACTGCTCCGGCGGATGAAAATGCCGAAAAGACAGAGCAGAAGGACAGCGCAGATCTTCATCCGGAATCTGAGGATACCGGAGCACTGGAAATGACCGCTTATGAGTACGGACTTTTGAAGGCTGCATATGAGGAGACCATGAGCCGTACCGGTGAGGAGCGTGAATTCTCCCAGGAGGATTATGTAAAATACGGCAGCTATGAGCCGCTTACGGTTACCATCACGCACATTTTAAACAATAAGAGCGGTATCAATTTCGGCTCCTATGCACATACCGGTCTTCCGGTGGAGGTTCTGACGGCAGGAGCTGGCGCAGAGGAATTTGAAGGCTACTACGACAACACCGATATCTATCATAAACTGGCAGAACTGACAGGAGTAAACTAAATCATCATGAAAGAATTTTTGCACAGGCAGAGACACTTTCTTGGAATGCTCATTACCGGGCTTCTGATGATTGGCATCCTCATAGCGATTCCCACGGGCTATGAGGATGCCTTGATTTATCAGGGAACGGAGCGTGCGGTGGGCAGGGTCGTGGAAGTGGACAATTCTGCCATTATTTCGTCAGGGCTGATTCAGTCGGGAGAGCAGAGCTGTGTGCTTTCCATTGAAAAGGGATTGTTTGCGGGACAGAAAATCACCGGGGTTAATTTCTTGAGCGGTTCGCTGGAAAAGGATAAAATCTTTGAGCCTGGAGATCGGGCACTTGTGACCATAAGCTATGAGGGAACGGAAATTAAGTCTGCGGTTATTTCCGACCATTACCGGCTGGACAAGGAGGCGCTGCTATGTGCGGTCTTTGTTCTGCTTTTACTTGCCTTTGCCGGAAAAAACGGTATTCAGGCAATCCTCTCCTTCGCCATTACGGTGCTTGCCATCTGGAAGGTGCTGATTCCCTGCTATCTGAAGGGCTATTCTCCGGTGTGGGTGGGACTTGCCCTTACCGCGTTTTTAACGGCGATGATTATCTTTTTTGTATACGGGATCGAGAAGCGGACCCTGGTGGCGACCCTTGGCTCGCTGCTCGGTGTGCTGACTACCTGCGTGCTGGGCGTTCTTTTTACGGACTTGTTTAAGATTCACGGGGCAATCATGCCAAATGCCGAGTCATTGCTTTACAGCGGCTATCAGGATTTGGATCTGACGTCCATTTACATGAGCAGTATCTTTATCGGGGCTTCGGGGGCGATGATGGACTTGTCTGTGGATATCACGGCAGCAGTTTCCGAGGTGGTGCAGAAGAAACCGGAGATTGGCTGGCTTGAGGCGGCGCGTTCCGGGATGAATGTGGGGCGGGCGGCAATGGGAACCATGACTACCACCCTTCTTCTGGCGTATTCCGGCGGCTGTGTGGCGCTTCTTATGGTATTTATGGCACAGGGGACACCCATCGACCATATCTTAAACTATAAATATGTTTCCGCAGAGGTGCTTGATACCATCGTGGGAAGCTTCGGGCTGGTGACGGTGGCGCCCTTTACCGCATTTGTGGCAGGAGCGCTTCTGACAAAAAAAGAGAAAAGAGAAAAAGAGAAAAAAAGTTGACAAAATTCTTGACATTATCACATCAGCGTGGTAAACTAACTTCAATTTAAGAGATTAGTAAATCGTTGAGCAAAAGTAGTACTTCATATGAGTCTTCCCAGAGAGCCTGTGTTGGTGGGAGCAGGCAGGATAGTATGACAGGAATGGATTTGCGAGAGCAAAGCGAAAGGGAGAACCAAGTAGCGGATGCCGTGTCCTCACGTTACAGAGGGAAGATATTGAACCAGAGGGTTTTGTATCGGATTGAGAGAACATGATTGGTGGCGGATATTTCCAGTGAATGGAAGTATCCGTTTTTTTATTTCATAGGAAAGATCTTGTTATATTAACGTGTGAAAGTGAATGCCTTTCCTATGAAATAAAAAACGCTCCGCACAGGATGCGCGCAGTCGGATCATGGAAAAGCAGGGTGGCACCACGGCACAGTCGTCCCTGACCGGATATATGTAATGTCCGGTCAGGGATTTTTTATTTCATAGGAAATGCAATTCAAACATTCAGAAAGGAATCAGTGTATATGAAGCGGATTTTACGGGTTTACCGGAAAACAGTCAGTATTGTAAATGAGACATCTACAGGAATGTATGAGAATCTTGTGGGAAAGAAAAAGGGCTTTCTGTTAGAGAGCTATGATAAGAATTATGACCGTTACACCTTCTTTGGGGCGGAGCCGGAGGAAATCATCACCTCCGGGGAGAACACGCTTATCATCACGAAGCGGGACGGAAGCAGAGAGGTGCGGGAAGGCAATCCGCTGGCATTGTTAAAGGAGTATTACAGCACCTTTGAAATCCGCAAGGACGAGGAGGGTCTGAACTTTTCCGGCGGTCTGGTGGGAAGTCTGGGATATGATTTCGTCCGCTACAGTGAGGAACTGCCGCAGGAAAATCCGGATGAGATTGGAATCGGAACCATTCAGATGATGCTGATGACGGAGTATATCATGGTGGATCATGTGGCGGAGACCCTCACCGCAATCGTGCTGGAGGAGGACAGTGCCGAGGGAAAGAAAAAGGCGCTGGAGAAAGCCGCAGCGCTGATTGCCGGGGCAAAAACACCTCATGACAAAGAGACAAAAGGAGAAGCTGGCAGCTTAGACCATGATGGCAGGATTATCAAGAAATCCGATACGCTGGAAGAATATTGTGCGAAGGTGGAAAAAATCAGGCACTATATCAGGGAAGGACATATTTTCCAGACCGTGCTGTCCCAGCGGTGGACAATTGAGACGGGAAGAGACGGTTTTTCCTTATATAAAGAGCTGCGTGAAATGAATCCGTCTCCTTATCTTTATTATTTTAACTTCGGAGAGTTTGAACTGATCGGAAGCTCCCCTGAGATGCTGGTGAAACAGCAGGGAAAACGGGTTTTCACCTGTCCTATCGCAGGAACCCGTCCGCGTGGAAAGAATCCCGCGGAGGATGAGCGGCTGAAAAAGGAACTGCTTGCCGATGAGAAGGAGCGTGCAGAGCACGTGATGCTGGTGGATTTGGCAAGAAATGATATGGGACGCATTTCAGAATTTGGTTCCGTGAAGGTGACCGATTTCATGCGGGTGCAGGAATATTCCCACGTCATGCACATTGTTTCCATGGTGGAGGGACGTAAGAAGGGAGATTTCCATCCGCTGGATCTGGTGGCATCCTTCCTCCCGGCGGGAACCTTAAGCGGAGCTCCTAAAATCCGTGCCATGGAGATTATCGAGGAGTTAGAGAGCGTGAAGCGGGGGCTTTACGGCGGAGCCACCGGATATGTGGATTTTTCCGGAGATATGGATTTCTGTATCACCATCCGTACCATGGTAAAAAAAGACAACAGGGTTTATTTACAGGCAGGAGCCGGAATCGTGGCGGATTCGGTGCCACAGATGGAATATCAGGAGTGCTGCAATAAAGTCATGGCACTGGCGAAAACGCTGGTGAAGGAGGAACATTTATGATTCTGCTGATCGACAATTACGATTCATTTACCTATAACTTATATCAGTATTTTGGAACCTTTACCGATGAGATTCAGGTGGTTCGGAACGACAAAATCACCATCGATGAGATTCGCCGGCTGCAGCCGGAGAAAATTGTCCTTTCCCCGGGACCGAAAAGCCCTAAGGAAGCCGGAATCTGTATGGATGTGGTGAAGGAATTCTATAAAGAGGTGCCGATTCTTGGTATCTGTCTGGGACACCAGTGCATCGGCGAGGCATTTGGCGGGACGGTAAGCTACGCAAAGAGCCTGTTCCATGGAAAGCAGTCCGTTATCTGTCACGATGGCAGTGACATCTTTGAAGGAATTCCGTCTCCGATGAAGGTGGCGCGTTATCACTCCCTGGCAGTACAGGAGGACGACCTGCCGGAATGCCTTATGGTGACGGCGCGGACGGAGGATGGCGAGATTATGGCAATCCGTCACAGGGAATATCCGGTAATCGGGCTGCAGTTCCATCCGGAATCCATCTATACCGAGCATGGAAAGCGCATGGTGGAAAACTTTATCAATGGAATATCCTGAGAACGGAGAGCGGAAAAGATGATATTAGACAAAATCGTGGAGGACAAAAAACTGCGTCTTCCGGAGCATAAAAAAAAGATAGATCCGGCAGCGATGCGGAAACTGGCAGAGGATTATGACGGTGTGCACCACAGTCTGTATGAGGCATTGGCAAAGTCCGGAATCTCCATAATCGGAGAGTGCAAAAAGGGTTCTCCGAGCCTTGGACATATTAAAAGTAAACTTAATATTTTGCAAAGAATAGAGGAATACAATGCTTCTGTGGATGCGATTTCCTGTCTCACAGAAGAGGATCATTTCTTCGGGAGCGTGGAGGATCTGAAAGAAATCCGTCCGAAAACGGAGCTTCCAATCCTGCGAAAGGACTTCATGATTGAGGAGTACCAGTTTTACGAGGCGAAGGCAATCGGAGCGGATGCGGTGCTTCTGATTGCGGCAATTCTGGACGACGTGCAGTTACATGACTTCTACCAACTGGCGCGGGAACTCGGACTGGATGTGCTGGTGGAGACCCATGAGGAACGGGAGATGGAGCGGGCACTTTCCATTGCTCCCCGGATTATCGGTGTCAATAACCGCAATCTCATGGATTTTTCCATCGACTTAAAGACCACGGGAAGACTGCGGAAGATGGTGCCGGAGGGTGTCTGCTTTGTTTCCGAGAGCGGCATCTTAAATGATGCGGATATCCGGTTCTTAAAGGAGTGCCGGGTGGACGGTTTCCTGATTGGAAGAGCGTTGATGGAGGCGGAGCATCCGAGAGAGCTGGCACAGCACTGGAAGTCCCTGTAGCATCATTCCGGCGGAAACGGACGTCGGCAGGGGATTAGGCAGCATGGAAAGGGGACTTAAAATCATGACCGCGATCAAAATATGCGGAATCACCACAGAGCAGGAAATCGGATACCTGAATCAGGCAGGGGTTTCCTATGCCGGGTTTGTCTTTTACGGAAAAAGCAGACGGAATGTGATGCCCGGTCAGGCAGAAGCATTGCTCAAGAAATTAAATCCAAATATAAAAAAGGTTGCTGTGACGGTAAATCCGGAACCGGAGCTGGCACATCAGATTGAGGACATGGGCTTTGATATTCTTCAGGTACATAAGAATTTAAGTGCGGAGGTGTTGGAGCAGACCAGACTTCCCGTCTGGCGGGCAGTCAATCTTTCCGGTCAGGGTGAGATAGTGCGGACAGAAGAGGAACTGGATAACTGTTCGGAACGTGGAAGAATCCAGGCAGTCCTGGTGGATGCCCCGGATTTCGGCAGCGGAAAGACCTTTGGCTGGGATGTATCCGGCACTCTGCCGCAGGAAAATCCGCTCAGGGAATTCCGATGGCGCATGAAGCAGCAGGGAAGACAGTTCATACTGGCAGGCGGTCTGAAACCGGAGAATGTGGGAGCGGGAATTTCCATGTTTGCCCCGGATATCGTGGATGTCAGCAGCGGAGTGGAAGGCACCGACGGGAAGAAATCCCTGGAACGCATTCTGGAGTTCGTAAGAGCAGTCAGATAAAATTAAATTAAGATATAATATATTTGCTTTCGAGACATTGTGCAAAGAACCTGCATCAATGCCGAAGGAAAAGAAAAGGAGAACAGTTACATGAACAAGAAAGCATATTATGGAGAATTTGGCGGACAGTACGTATCCGAATCCCTGATGAATACACTGGAGGAACTGGATGCGGCGTTTGAGGAGGCAATCCGTGACCCGGAATTCCTAAAGCAGTACGACTATTATATGAAGCAGTATGTGGGCAGGGAGACACCGCTTTATCTGGCGGAGCGCCTCAGCGAGAAATACGGAGTGAAGGTATACCTGAAGCGTGAGGATTTAAATCACACCGGTGCCCACAAAATCAATAACGTGATCGGTCAGATTCTTCTGGCAAGACGTATGGGTAAGAAAAAAGTGATTGCAGAGACCGGTGCCGGACAGCACGGTGTGGCGACCGCCACGGGAGCAGCGTTATTTGGTATGGAGTGCACGGTATATATGGGAGCAGAGGATATCAAGCGTCAGGCATTGAATGTTATGCGTATGAAGATGCTGGGGGCGAAGGTGGTAAGCGTTACCTCCGGCAGCAATACCTTAAAGGATGCCACCAACGAAGCAATCCGCACCTGGGCGAAGACGGCGGAGGACACCTTCTATGTCATCGGTTCTGCGGTCGGACCCTACCCCTATCCCAAGATGGTAAAGGAATTCCAGAGCGTAATCAGCCGTGAATCCAAAAAGCAGATCCTTGCAGTGGAGGGGAAGCTGCCGGATGCCGTGATGGCGTGCGTGGGAGGCGGCTCCAACTCCATCGGTATGTTTGCAGACTTCATTGAGGAAAAAGGTGTGAAGCTTATCGGTGTGGAGGCTGCCGGAAAAGGAATTGAGACAGGGGAACACGCTTCTGCCATGGCGCTTGGCGCACCGGGCGTGCTTCATGGTATGCGCTCCTTCCTGCTGCAGGATGAGGATGGCAATGTGCAGTTGGCGCATTCTATTTCCGCAGGTCTGGATTATCCGGGTGTGGGACCGGAGCACGCTTATCTGAGAGAGAGCGGCAGGGCAGAGTATGTGGCAATTACGGACGTGGAAGCAATGGATGCGCTGATGGAGCTGTGTGAGCTGGAGGGAATCATTCCCGCCATTGAGAGCGCCCACGCCCTTGCTTACATTCCCAAGTATGCAAAGGAGCATCCGGGGGACACCATCATCGTCTGTCTGTCCGGACGGGGAGACAAGGATGTCAATACTATTGCGGATTATCTGGACGGAAAAGGCTATTTAAATTAAGGAGGCGTACCATGAATCGTATCGAAGAGAAAATGAAAGCATTGCAGGAGCGCGGCGAGAAAGCGTTCATTACCTATATTACGGCAGGACTGCCCGACCTGGAGAAAACGGCGGAGCTTGTAAAAGCCCAGGAGGAAGCGGGAGTGGATATCATTGAGCTTGGTGTTCCTTTCTCGGACCCGGCAGCGGATGGTCCGGTTATTCAGGATGCTTCCTATGAGGCAATCTGTAACGGCGCCACACTGCGTAAGATCTTTGCCATGGTGGAAAACCTGCGGGCAGACGGGGTGAAAATGCCGTTGATTTTCATGATGTATTATAATACGGTGCTCCATTATGGAGTGGAGGCATTTGTTAAGAAATGCAATGAGGTGGGAGTGGATGGATTAATCATCCCGGACCTGCCCTTTGAGGAGCAGGAGGAACTTTCCGGTTTTCTGACGGGCGATGACACCACAATTCTGATTCAGCTTGTTTCGCCGGTGTCGGGAAAACGAATCCCTATGATTTTAGAAAATGCCAGAGGCTTCGTCTACTGCGTGTCCTCCATGGGCGTAACCGGTCAGGGAGCAGCATTCCATAAAGAAATTATATCTTATTTAAATAATGTTAAGAATGTGTCAAAGATTCCGGTTATGATGGGCTTTGGAATCCGTACCGCGGAGGATGTGCGTCCGATGAAGGATGTGATTGACGGAGCGATTGTGGGCTCCCATTTCATTACCCTGATGCGGGAGAACAATTTCAGCGCCGATGCGGCAAAGGAATATTGCAGAACCTTCAAAAAAGAACTGAATAATTTTAATTAAAAGGAGATATAATAAAATGAAAGAACTGATTGCAAAAGTAGCAGACGGAAATGATTTGACAGAGGCAGAAGCAGAACGCGCCATGGAGATTATGCTGAGCGGAGAGGCTACCCAGGCGCAGATTGCATCTTTTTTGACCGCATTGCGCATGAAGGGGGAGACCTTAGAGGAGCTGATTGGGCTTGCCTCCGTGCTGCGTGACAAGGCGGATACCATCAGCCCGAAGGTTGACAATTATGTGGATCTGGTGGGAACCGGCGGAGATTGCACCTTTACCTTTAACATTTCCACGACGTCTGCGTTTGTAGTGGCTGCGGCAGGGCTTCCGGTGGCAAAGCACGGAAACCGTTCCATTTCCTCCAAATCCGGAGCGGGAGACGTTTTGGAGGCTCTGGGAGTCAATATTATGGCGGAACCGGCGCTGGTACAGAAGTGCGTGGAGGAAGTGGGAATCGGCTTCATGTTTGCCCAGTTGTTCAACAAGTCCATGAAGTATGTGGGTCAGGCGAGAAAAGAGATGGGAATCCGCACCGTATTTAACATTTTAGGACCTCTGGCAAATCCGTCCCGTGCGAAAAACATGGTGGTTGGCGTATATAATCCCACGCTGACGGAAAATGTGGCAAAGGTGATGAGCAGTCTTGGCGTGGAGCGGGGCTTTGTGGTCAGCGGTATGGACCATATGGATGAATTTACCCTGACCGGAGTCACCATTGTCTCTGAGATTAACCATGGTACAGTGACGACCTATGAGGTGAAGCCGGAGCAGTTCGGGTTAAAGACATGCACCCTGGAGGAACTGCAGGGCGGAGACGGCACTCAAAATGCCGAAATTACCAGGGCAGTTTTAAACGGAACCGAGCGGGGAGCCAAACGGGATATCGTTCTTCTGAATGCCGGTGCAACTCTTTATATCGGAGGACTTGCAGAATCCATAGAAGCGGGTGTAAAATTAGCAGCAGAAACCATAGATTCCGGCAAGGCATATAAGAAACTGGAGGAATTGGTAAAATGCTCCAATGAGGCATAACCACCAGGACGAGGGATGCCGCTGTCATGTTATGGCAGCGGTATTTTAATTTATGAGAAAATTGCCTGTGGAATTGGAAATGAGGAGAATATGAAACGAATTTTATTTATTGCCACGGGCGGCACCATCGCCTCCCGCAAATCGGACAGCGGCTTAAAGCCGCAGATTATGCCGGAGGAGCTTTTGGAATACATTCCCCAGGTGCAGGAGGTGTGCCGGATTGAGGCAATCCAGCTTTTGAATATCGACAGCTCCAATATGGAGCCGAAGCACTGGAAACAGATGGTGCATACAATCAGAGAACGCTATGAGGAATTTGACGGGTTTGTCATCGCCCACGGTACGGACACCATGGCATACACGGCGGCAGCGCTTTCCTATATGATACAGAATTCCAGAAAGCCCATCGTAATCACCGGGGCACAAAAGCCCATAGATCTTGAAATCACGGATGCCAAATCCAATCTGATTGACAGCTTTCTCTATGCTTCGGATGACAGCTCCCAGGGGGTGCAGATTATTTTTGACGGAAAAGTCATTGCGGGAACCCGCGCCAAGAAGGTGCGCTCCAAGAGCTATAATGCGTTTTCCAGCATTGATTATCCCTGTCTTGCGGTGATTCAGGATATGAATATCATGCGCTACATTCCCATGCTTCCCTATGAGGAGCCTGTGCATTTTTACGAAGAAATGGATGAAAATGTCTATCTCATGAAGCTGATTCCGGGGATAAAGCCCGGTATTCTGCGCAGCATTTTTGAAAATTATGACTGCATCATTGTGGAGAGCTTCGGCGTGGGCGGCATTCCCCAGTCCATCTCCCAGGCATTTTATGAGCTGTGCAGGGAGTATCCGGATAAACTGGTTGTGATGGCGACCCAGGTGGCACACGAGGGCAGTGATATGACCGTTTACGAGGTTGGACATGATATGAAAAAATACTGCCGATTCCTGGAATCCTACGATATGACGCTGGAGTCGGTGATTGCAAAGACCATGTGGATTCTTGGCAATTTTGACCGCGACAAGGAAACGATAGAGAATATTTTCTATAAGAAGATAAATTATGATTTAATATTTGGAAAACACCGGGACTGCGCAGACTCCTGATTAACCTTAAGACCGTGTTTTTTCATCCTCTGTGGAAGCGTCGTTTTCGTCCTTGCCGTAATGGGTCTTTAACAGCCGGTAAATAAAGGTATAGGCCCAGATTAATACCGGGACAATCACGGTGGCATAGACGGATGCCATAAGAAGGTTCATGTAGTTGTCACTGCCGGACAGGGCGCAGATTAAGGTGGCTGCGTAAAGTCCGATTAAAAGAATAACGCCCAAAAGCGCAAGAATCTGTTTTACTTTTTTCATATGAAATCACACCTTTCCGGCACAAATGCCGTGTTCTATAGCCTATCCTAGTGGAATTTTCGGATGGTGTCAAGAGGAAGCCGTTTGGGGAAAAACGGCAGCCTTGTCCGCGTCATTTTCCTGCGGGCAGACGGGACTGTCAGAAGAAACAAAAAAATATTTTGAAAAATGCGGAAAGATTTGATATAATAGGACAAGCATATGTGTCCTGTGCGCAGAATGGCGGCAGACCGATGTGAATATTTGAAAAATCGAGGAATCAATTATGGCATTATTAGAACAGTGGCAGAAGGTTGCCTATAATGAGAAGACAGACAAAGGGGAACTTCAGAGATTCTGGCAGAGATATTTTCTTCTGGAGAAGGGGGTATATGAGAAGCTTCTGACGAACCCGGATGAGAAGGTGGAGGGAACCGTAAAGGAACTGGCAGACAAGTATGGTCTGAGCATTATGGATATGACCGGTTTTCTGGACGGAATCAATGACAGCCTTGTAACTCCGAATCCGATTGACACGATGGAGGAGGACACCCAGGTAAGCCTTGTCTTCGATAAGGAGAAGCTGTATAAGAACATGGTGGATGCCAGAGCAGACTGGCTCTACGAGTTGCCGCAGTGGGATGAGATTTTTGACGCGGAGACCAAGAAGCGTCTTTATCTGGAGCAGAAGAAGTCCGGTACGGTTGTCGTAGGAAAGAAAGTGGGACGCAACGATCCCTGCCCCTGCGGAAGCGGTAAGAAATACAAGTACTGCTGCGGACGATAGATTTTAAAGAAAAGACTTTACAAATATGTCCGGGTGGACTACAATTCTTTCAGATAAGATAACACGATGACAAGACGAGTACACTGTGGAAGACAGCAGAGAGAGATGCCCCGGTTTCCGGTGTGGTGGAAGCATTTTTGTGGGAAGCAGTGGAAGACCAGCTTGGAGTGACCCTAATCCGGTCCGGTGATTCCGTTATCATCAAAATGAGGTCTGATGTGTGGGACATGGCGAGCCGATGCATCGGATGAATCCGGGTGGAACCGCGGTAACTTATGTTTATCGTCCCTGACAATATGGCAGATATGCCGTATTGCCAGGGATTTTTGTTGCATGGGAAACAATCCGCTGTATATGCCTGAAAAAAGAATATGCAAAAAATGCAAATATGAAATAAGGAAGGTTGCTAAAATGAAAATCACGTTAAAAGACGGCTCCTTTAAGGAGTACAGTGAAGCAAAATCAGTTTATGAGATCGCTGCCGATATCAGCGAGGGTCTTGCCCGTGTGGCGTGTGCCGGCGAGGTGGACGGACAAATCGTTGATCTGCGCACCGTTTTGGAGCAGGACTGCAGCTTAAACATTGTTACGGCAAATGATCCGGAGGGACTGAAAGTCATCCGGCATACTGCATCCCATGTGCTGGCGGAGGCAGTAAAACGTTTATTCCCCGAAGCGAAGGTTACAATCGGACCGGCAATCGAGGATGGATTTTACTATGATTTTGATTCCGCTCCGTTCTCCAGAGAGGATCTGGACAAACTGGAAGCAGAGATGAAGAAGATTATCAAGGAAGGCCATGAAATCAAACGCTTTACGCTTCCTCGGGCAGAGGCAATCAAATTCATGCAGGAAAAGGGCGAACCCTACAAGGTAGAGCTGATTGAGGATCTGCCGGAGGATGCAGAGATTTCCTTCTATGACCAGGGCGGCTTTGTGGATTTGTGTGCAGGCCCGCACCTGATGAACACCAAGGGAATCAAGGCGTATAAGCTCATTTCTTCCTCCATGGCATACTGGAGAGGCGATTCCGAGAAGGCTCGTCTGCAGCGTATCTACGGAACCGCATTTAATAAGAAGGAAGAGCTGAATGCCCATCTGGAGAAGCTGGAGGATGCGAAGCGCCGTGACCACAATAAGCTGGGCAGAGAGATGGAATTATTTACAACTGTCGATGTAATCGGACAGGGACTTCCGCTCTTTACACCGAAGGGAACCAAGATGATTATGAAGCTCCAGCGCTGGATTGAGGACCTGGAGGACAACGAGTGGGGTTACGTGCGTACCAGAACTCCGTTGATGGCAAAAAGTGACCTGTATAAAATCTCCGGTCACTGGGATCACTATAAGGATGGTATGTTTGTTCTGGGAGATGAGGAGAAGGACAAGGAAGTGCTGGCACTGCGTCCCATGACCTGCCCGTTCCAGTATTATGTATATAAGAATACCCAGAAATCTTACCGTGACCTGCCCTACCGCATGAGCGAGACCTCCACTCTGTTCCGCGCGGAGGACTCCGGAGAGATGCACGGACTGACCCGTGTACGTCAGTTCACGATTTCCGAAGGACATCTGGTAATCCGTCCGGATCAGGCGGAGGAGGAGCTGAAGCGCTGCTTCGACCTTTCCTATTATGTGTTGACGACCCTTGGACTGGAGGAGGATGTGACCTACCGTCTTTCCAAGTGGGATCCGGCAAATAAGAAAAAATATCTTGGGGATGATGCATACTGGGAGAAGACACAGCAGGCACTTCGTGACGTATTGAATGAGAAGGGCGTGAAGTTCGTGGAGGCAGAAGGTGAGGCTGCATTCTACGGTCCGAAGATTGACATTCAGGCAAAGAACGTGTACGGAAAAGAAGATACGATGATTACCATTCAGTTGGACTGCGCAATTGCGGAGAATTTCGATATGTATTATATTGATCAGAATGGTGACAAGATTCGTCCGTACATCATCCACAGAACCTCACTGGGCTGCTATGAGCGTACTCTTGCATGGCTCATTGAGAAATATGCGGGCAAGTTCCCCACCTGGCTGTGCCCGGAGCAGGTGCGTGTGCTTCCGATTTCCGAGAAATACCAGGCTTATGCCGAGGAAGTGTTAAAAGAGCTGAAGGCAAACGGAATCGATGCCACGGTGGATTCCCGCTCTGAGAAGATCGGATTTAAGATTCGTGAGGCACGCCTCAATAAGATTCCCTATATGCTGGTCGTAGGACAGCAGGAGGAGGCAGACCACACCGTATCTGTCCGCAGCCGTTTTGCCGGGGATGAAGGAGTGAAGCCGGTGGCAGAATTCATAGATGCAATCTGCAAGGAAATCCGTACCAAGGAGATTCGTAAGGAGCTGCCGCAGGAAGAAAATAAATAATTTTTTGAAAACAGGTCATACTAATCCGGAAACCAAAGAAAGGAGAGGATTCGTATGACCTGTTTAGATTGTACAGTAACCGGATGTGTTTATAATGCGGACCGCTGTTGCTGCAAGGGCAGCATTGAGGTAGAGGGCAGGGAGGCGCTGCAGGAGGATGAGACCTGCTGCGGAAGCTTCAAAGAACGAAAAGAGGGCTGCGGCTGTAATCATGCAGACCAGGATGCCAAAGAAATCGACGTATCCTGTCAGGCGACAAAGTGCGTGTTCAACCAGAACCTCAAATGCGCTGCGGATCATATCGGCATTGCGGGCGGAAATGCCAGCGTGTGTGCAGAGACCAAATGTGCAAGCTTTTCCTGCAACTGTGCGTAGCACGGCAGGATACTGCTAAACGCCAGGGCAGCCATGCCGCCAGGTGGCGTCCGGTCTGACGTATGTCATGTCGGAAAAAGCAGCAGGGACACTGCCGCAGCCTGTGCGATTACGCGGGAAAATGTGGAAAATGCAGGGCTTGCGGCAGTATGTCTTAAGAAATCGTTTACAAAGAATTTACTTGTGTTCCCGGATAAATGGAAGTATAATGCGGATTAGGAAGAAAGTCTTGGTTTTAGGAAATGCTTTTTATTTTTTGGAGGGAAAATGAGAAAAAAATCGCACATTTCTTTGGCACGCTATATGGTGGAAGCACTGGATAATGAAGAATTAAAAAAGCACAGACTACTGTTTTATATTGGCAGCATTCTGCCGGATATCAAACCGTCTTTTATCTATAAGAGACATGAGATAGAGGGAACTTTCCCCTCGATAAAAGGGCACATTGCAAGGCTTTCTGAGGGTGAGAAGGTCCTGCAGAAGAGAAAACGCAAATATTATATGGACCTTGGACAGATCAGCCATTACCTGGCAGATTATTTTACTTTTCCGCATAATAAAAGCTATACGGGAAGCCTGAAGGACCACTGCTCCTATGAAGAGAAGCTCAAAAACGACCTGCGGGACTACATAAAAAGCGGCAGGGCGGCAAAGCAGAAGATTGTGCAGGAGAGCTTCCACAATGCGGAGGCACTGTGTGATTTTATCCAGCGGGCACACGATGATTATATCGGACATAAGCATAACGTAGAGGACGATATTCGGCATATTGTGGAGGTAAACCGCAAGGCATTGGAGGGAATGCTGGAGGTTTTTGCAGAAAAGCGCGCAGAACGTTTCCTGAAGCACTCATAAAACCGCGAAAAATCAAGGCAGAGCAGATGCTTTGTCGAAATATGATAATTCATGACGTGCAGTTTTGTTTGATTTTCGGGGAATATAGGAGTAATATGTATGAGAAAGGAAGGAGATGTCCATAGGAATCTTGGCAGTCAAGGAGGATTCACATGAATGGCATGAAGGAATTGCAGAGAAGAATCGAAATCGTCAGATTAGAGCTTGACGAAGCATTACTGCAAAGAGATGAATTTGATAGGTACTATCAAAAAAGCACGGAGCTGGACAGGCTCATTGAAGAATATCTGGAGACGAAAGAGAAATACTGCGGCGAATGACACTGGGAAAAAGAGAGTTCCATAATCGGAACTCTTTTTTTGTGCGCTTTTTTGCCTTGCCTATTGATTTTTTTTCAGAAGTGGGGTAATATGGTCATAAAAGTGGAGGAAAGTGGTGGAGAATGGTGCAAAGTGGTGGATATGTTCACAACTTTGTGGAAAACCAAAGGAAGCCTGAATGGGGAATCCGCTTTGAAGGCAGGTGGTTCACGTTATGTTCATGGGAGAATACAACCACACAGTTGATCCGAAGGGCAGACTGATAGTTCCCGCCAAATTCAGAGAGCAGTTGGGCGATGAATTTGTTGTGACAAAGGGACTGGATGGATGCTTATTTGTGTATTCTTCCGAAGAATGGCATGACGTGGAAGAAAAATTCCGTAATATTTCAGCAACGGGCAAGGATGCCAGGAAGTTTGCACGCTTCTTCTTTGCAGGGGCGGCGAATCTGGAGCTGGACAAGCAGGGACGTATCCTGCTTCCGCCGGTTCTGCGGGAATATGCCGGACTGCAGAAGGATGTTGTGCTGGCAGGAGTCCTAAACCATGTAGAGATCTGGGACAAGGACCGCTGGCAGGAAAATACCTACGATGAGGACGAGATGGATGAGATCGCAGAGCATATGGCGGATCTCGGATTCAGTATTTAGGAGGCATACATGGAGTTTTCCCATTATTCCGTACTTTTGGAAGAAACCATTGAAAATCTGAATATCAGACCGGACGGAATCTATGTGGACGGAACTCTGGGTGGTGGCGGACATGCATATCAGGTGTTGAAACGGCTTACTGCCGGGGGACGCCTGATCGGGATTGACCAGGATGCGGATGCCATCCGGGCGGCGGGAGAGCGGCTGGCGGAGTTTGGCAGCCAGGTCACCGTCATCCGAAGCAATTATGCCAATATGCGGGAGGAACTGCGGCAGATCGGTGTGAACCATGTGGATGGTATCGTGCTGGATCTTGGGGTTTCCTCATTCCAACTGGATACACCGGAGCGGGGATTTACCTACCGTACGCCGGATGCTCCACTGGATATGCGGATGGACGACAGACAGAAGGCTACCGCGAAGGACATCGTCAATGGCTACAGTGAAATGGATCTGTACCGTATCATACGTGATTACGGGGAAGATAAATTTGCAAAGAACATTGCAAAGCATATTGTAAAGGAACGGCAGACAAAGCCGATTGAGACGGCAGGAGAGCTGACGGAGATTATCCGGGCGGCAATTCCCATGAAGGTGCAGGTGACGGGAGGACATCCGGCAAAGCGTACCTTCCAGGCAATCCGCATTGAGCTGAATCATGAACTGGATGTGCTTAAGGATCATCTGGACGACATGATTTCGCTGCTGAATCCGGGAGGGAGAATCTGTATCATTACCTTCCATTCCTTAGAGGACCGGATTGTGAAGAGCAGCTTTAAGAAAAATGAAAATCCCTGCACCTGTCCCAGTGATTTCCCGGTTTGTGTATGCGGGAAGGTATCCATGGGACATGTGGTTACGAGAAAGCCGATTTTGCCGTCGGCGAAGGAACTGGAGGAAAATTCCAGATCCAAAAGCGCGAAGCTCAGGGTATTTGAGCGGAGCTGACAGGAAAAAATCCTGTGGGCAGGACACCGGGAAGTTGACAGAATAGAGGAGTTGTATTATGGAAGAGGAAGAAAGAAGAAAGAGATATTATGTAGACGGGAATACGGTACGTCGGGCAGAGGCGGCGCCGGACTACAGACGACAGAGAGAGGAACGTCTCAACGAGGAGCGGGAGGCAAAGGAGCGGAGAAGACGCCGCAATCTGAGAAGAAATCAGGAACGGGCGCTGCGGATGAGCAGAAGCTATCTTGTATTTCTGACGATGGCGGTGATGGTATTTGGAGCATTTGCGGGCACCTACATAAAACTCCAGTCTGATGTGACAGACCGCATGAATGCCATTTCCAGCCTTGAGAGCCAGATTGCCGATTTGAAGGCGGATAACGACGAGGCATATAAGCGGCTGAATACCAGCGTGGATTTGGAGAGCGTAAAGAATACCGCACTGAACGAGCTGGGAATGTGCTATGCAAGAGAATCCCAGATCGTCTATTACACGGTGGAGGATGACGACTATATGAACCAGTATGGAGACATCCCGGCGAAGTAGGAGTTGCCAATGGCAAAGAAAAGAAGTAGGAAGAAAAAACCACCAATAAAATTTCCGCGTGCCATGCAGAAAAAACTGCTGGTCATGTTTGGAATCATTGCTCTGATGCTGGTCGGTCTGGTGGTAAGGCTGATGTATATTGAGCGCACCAGCGGAGAGCGGTATGAGAAAATCGTATTGTCCCAGCAGGAGTATGACAGCCAGATTATTCCCTATCAGAGAGGGGATATCTTAGATTCCAAGGGGACTGTGCTTGCTACCAGCATTGCAGTCTACAACGTGATTCTTGACTGCTATGTGATGACCAGCAAGGATACCTATATTGAGCCAACCATCCAGGCGCTTACCAGCTGTTTTCCGGAGCTTACCAGTGAACAGCTTTATACGTATGCCCGGGAGAATGCGGACAGCCGGTACATCGTTTTAAAGAAAAAAGCATCCTATGAAGAGATACAGCCCTTTGTCAATATGCAGGAGGCAGTGGACGAGGATGACAATCTGGTGAATCCCAATATCAAAGGAGTCTGGTTTGAAAAAGAATACCAGCGGGAGTATCCCTACGGCTCTCTGGCAAGCGGGGTGATTGGCTTTACCACATCGGGAAATGTGGGAATCAACGGGCTGGAGAACTATTATGACGATACTTTAAACGGCGTCAACGGGAGAGAGCACGGTTATCTGAACCAGGATAATGATTTTGAGAAGACAATCAAGCCGGCAAAGAACGGCAGCAATATTGTGACTACGATTGATGCGAATATCCAGTCCATTGTGGAGGAAAAAATCAAAGAATGGAATGATGCCTACAAGAACACCTATCGCAGCGGAGAGGAAGGAGCGTCCCACATCAGTGTGCTGATTATGGACCCCAATAATGGGGATGTGCTTGCCATGGCATCTTACCCGGATTATGATTTGAATAATCCCAGGGATTTATCCGCTTATTATACCGAAGAAGCCATAGATGCCATGGAGGATGACGAAAAGCTGGATATTTTAAATAAGCTGTGGCAGAATTTCTGCGTCACCTATACCTATGAACCGGGTTCCACCGCAAAGCCATTTACCATTGCGGCGGGGTTGGAGACCGGAACCCTCTATGACGGGGAGACCTTTTACTGTGACGGTTATGAAATGTTTCCCGGGGATGTGCGCGTCCGGTGTACGGCGTTTTCGAGAGGCGGTCACGGGGTAGAGACACTGGAAAAGGCGCTGATGGATTCCTGCAACGATGCACTGATGCAGATGTCCTATGCCATCGGGATAGAAAACTTTGTTAATTATCAGCAGATTTTCGGATTCGGGCAAAAGACCAATATTGACCTGCCCGGAGAGACCCGCACGGCATCTCTGGTATATACGCAGGATACCATGACAAAGCTGTCCCTTGCCACCAATTCCTTTGGGCAGAACTTCAACTGCACCATGATTCAGCTTGCAAGTGCTTACTGCTCCCTGGTGAATGGGGGACATCTTTACCAGCCCAGACTGGTAAAACGGATTACCGATGAAAATGGCAACACCATAGAGGAGATTACCCCCACGCTGCTTCGTGAGACAGTCTCAGAATCCACCAGCGAACTGCTGAAGGGCTATTTGAAAGCAGTTGTGTCAGAGGGTACGGCAAAAACTGCCAAGGTGGACGGTTATTCCATGGGCGGTAAGACCGGAACAGCCCAGAAGATGGATGAAAACGGCAAGAGAGATGATGTCAACTATCTTGTTTCCTTCATCGGCTTTGCGCCGGTGGAGAAGCCGGAACTGGTGATTTACTGTCTGGTGGATGAACCGAATGCGGAGGAACAGGCGCACAGCACCTTTGCACAGAATATTACCCGGGAAATATTGGAGGAAGTACTTCCTTATATGAATGTTTACCGGGATGAGGAGCCCACCGGTATCAATGCGGGACTGGATGTGACCGGCAATGCGGTGAATGCACCGGCAATGACGGATATCGTAAACGGAGATATCACCGGAAACCTTTCCACGGATGAGGGCGCATTTACGGTTCCGGCGACCATGACTCCGGAGGGAGGCAGCACGGGCGGAGACGCCGCAGGAGACAACACGGGCGGAGACGCCGCAGGAGATAACGCGGGCGGAGACGCCGCAGGAGATAACGCGGGCGGGGACGCCGCCGCACAATGAGGAAACATAACCTCACAGAATCCGGAATATGATGGTATGAAGGATTCTGTGAGGTTTTTTATGCAAAAGGAGAAGCAGCACGCATCGATTCCCTTCTGGAGAAGCAAAACCTTTAACCGGAAGAAAATCATGATTATATTTTTTGCCGTATTTTTTGTGCTGATGTTTTTAATCGGCAGGCTGGTGTATCTGATGGTATTCTGTTCGGAATATTACGGGCAGAAGGCGGAGGATCTGCATCAGAGGGAACGTGACATTAAGGCGGCGCGGGGCAGAATCATTGACGCAACGGGAACCGTGCTCGCCACAAACAAATCGGTTTGTACGATATCTGTCATTCACAGCCAGATTGAAGAGCCGGAGCTGGTGATAGACGCGCTGGTGAAGGAACTTGGGCTTTCCGAGGAGGAGGTGCGCAAACGGGTTGAGAAAAACAGCTCCATTGAGCGGGTTAAGACCAATGTGGACAAAGAAGTGGGAGATAAGATTCGCGCCTACGGGCTTGCGGGCATCAAGGTGGATGAGGACTACAAGCGCTATTATCCCTTTGACACGCTGGCATCCACTGTGCTGGGCTTCACCGGGGCAGATAATCAGGGGATTGTGGGGCTTGAGGTAAAGTATGACAATTACCTGCAGGGAACAAACGGTAAAATTCTGACGCTGACGGATGCCCGGGGAATCGAAATTGAGAATGCGGGGGAAACGCGCTTAGAGCCGGTAAATGGCTATGACCTTTATATTTCCCTGGATTATAATATCCAGCTCTACTGTGAGCAGGCAGCAAAGGCAGCGTATCTGCAGAAAAATGCGGACAGTGTGTCCATTGTGGTGATGAATCCCCAGAACGGGGAGATTATGGCGATGGTGAACTACCCGGAGTATAATCTGAACGAGCCGTTTACGCTGAATGTGGAGCCGGAAGGGGATGTGACAGCGGAGCAGAAGCAGGAGCTTTTAAACCGGATGTGGCGCAATCCCTGTGTCAGCGACACCTATGAGCCGGGCTCCACCTTTAAAATCATTACGGCGGCGGCTGCCCTCGAGGAGAAGGTGGTGACGCTTACCGACACCTTTTACTGCCCCGGCTATAAGATTGTGGAGGATCGGAAAATCCGCTGCGCAAGAACCTCCGGCCATGGAGCGGAGACCTTTGAAACCGGTATCATGAATTCCTGTAACCCGGTATTTATCGAGCTGGGAGAGCGGTTAGGCGTGGATAACTATTTTAAATATCTAAAGCAGTTCGGTCTGCTGTCGAAAACCAATATTGACCTGCCGGGAGAGGCGGCAACCATTATGCATAAGAAGGAAAATGTGGGACCGGTGGAACTTGCCACCATGTCCTTCGGGCAGTCCTTCCAGATTACGCCGATTCAGTTGCTTACCACAGTTTCTTCTATTATAAATGGGGGAACTCGTGTCACCCCGCATTTTGGCGTGGAGATTCGGGATCAGGAGGGAAATCTGGTGGAAACGCTTTCGTATGATACCTACAGCGGCATCGTATCCGGTGAGACCTCGGAGACCATGCAGTATCTTCTGGAAAAAGTGGTGTCGGAGGGCGGTGGCAAAAACGGCAAAATCGAGGGCTATGCCATCGGCGGAAAGACAGCAACCTCCCAGACCCTGCCCCGGAGCGACCACAAATATATTTCCTCCTTCCTGGGATTTTACCCGGCGGATGACCCGCAGGTACTCGCCATAGCCATCATCCGCAATCCCCAGGGAACCTATTACGGAGGTATCATAGCAGCTCCGGTGGTAAAAGAAATCTTTGAAAACATCCTGCCCTACCTTGATAAATGATGAAAAATAACGTATACTAGACAAACAACGGGCATTTTTCAAATGCCTTTCTAGTTGTGGAAAAAAGTACATGAGGTGTGAGTAATATGACATATGAAGTTGTAATACCGGTAATGATTGCCTTTGCAATCAGTGCAATTTTAGGACCTATCGTGATTCCCTTCCTGCGTAAGCTGAAGGTCGGACAGACGGAGCGCAAGGAGCTGGAATCCCATTTAAAAAAGAACGGAACGCCTACCATGGGAGGACTGATGATTCTGGCAAGTATTATCATCACTTCCCTTTTCTATGTAAAGGATTATCCGAAAATCGTCCCCATCCTTTTTATGATGGTGGGCTTTGGAATCATCGGATTTCTGGATGACTATCTGAAGGTGGTGCTGCGCAGATCCGACGGACTGCTTGCATGGCAGAAAATGCTCTGTCAGTTGGTGGTGACAACGGTGTTTGCGGTGTACATGTGGAAATTTTCCGGCATTTCTCTTTCCATGCTGATTCCGTTTTCCGGCGGAAAGTACTTAGATCTGGGCTGGGGTGCCATCCCGCTTTTGTATCTTGCAGTCATCGGAACCGTAAACGGTGTGAATTTTACCGACGGTGTGGATGGGCTGGTGTCCAGCGTCACAATCATGGTAGCAACCTTCTTCTCCGTGGTTGCCATCGGCACCAATGCGGGAATCGAGCCGATTACCTGTGCGGTTGCGGGTGCACTGCTGGGCTTTCTTCTGTTTAACGTGCATCCGGCAAGCGTGTTCATGGGGGATACGGGTTCCCTGGCGCTGGGAGGGTTTGTGGCTGCCACCGCATATGTGATGCAGATGCCGCTGTTTATTCTGTTAGTGGGCCTGATTTATCTGGTGGAGGTCATCTCCGTGATGCTGCAGGTAAGCTATTTTAAATATACCAAGAAGAAAACCGGAGAAGGCAAACGGATTTTCAGGATGACACCGATTCACCATCATTTTGAACTGAGTGGCTGGTCGGAGACGAAGGTGGTTGCCGTATTTTCTATCATAACGGCGCTTTTATGCATGGTAGCGCTGCTTGGCTTATAGGAGGAGAACATGAACAGAAAGGTTTTGGTTGTAGGATCCGGCATCAGCGGTGTGGCCGCTACCGAGCTTTTGAAGAAGCAGGGAAAAGAAGTCATTTTATTTGATGGAAATAAGGATTTGGATACGGAGGCGCTGATTCAAAAACACCCGGTATTTGCCGATGTGGAGATTATTTTGGGTGAGTTGTCCGAAGCGGATATAAAGCGTCTGGAGCTTGCGGTGTTAAGTCCCGGTGTTCCCACGGACATCCCGATGGTGATGGCGCTTAAGGAGAGAAAGATTCCAATCTGGGGTGAGATTGAGCTTGCGTACCGGTATGCAAAGGGCAGTGTGATTGCCATAACGGGTACCAACGGCAAGACCACCACCACAGCTTTGACCGGACAGATTATGGAGAATTATTTTAAGGATGTGAAGGTGGTCGGCAACATCGGAATCCCCTACACCTCTGTGGCAGCGGATACGACGGAGGATACGGTGACGGTGGCGGAAATCAGCAGCTTCCAGCTTGAGACCATCGAAACGTTCCACCCGAGGGTGTCTGCCATCTTAAATATTACACCGGATCATCTGAACCGTCATCATACCATGGAATGCTATATTGCCACCAAGGAGCGCATTACAGAGAACCAGGATGCGGGCGATACCTGCGTATTGAATTACGAGGATGAGGTGCTGCGGGCGTTTGGGGAGAGACTTAAGACAAATGTCCTGTTTTTCAGCAGCAAACGAAAGTTAGAGCAGGGACTTTATCTGGATGGAGAGAATATTTATTATGCCGCGGGTGCAGAGCGCGTGAAGGTCATAAATGTGAACGAGCTGAATATTTTAGGACGGCACAATTATGAGAACGTCATGGCGGCGACGGGTATGGCATTGAGTTTTGGCGTGCCGATGGAGAAAATTGTGGAAGTACTGAAACGTTTCCAGGCTGTGGAGCATAGAATTGAGTATGTGACGGAGAAACGGGGCGTGAAGTTTTACAATGATTCCAAGGGAACCAACCCGGATGCGGCAATCCAGGGAATCAGCGCCATGAACCGTCCGACACTGCTAATCGGCGGCGGCTATGACAAGGAAAGCGAGTATGACGAATGGATTGAGAGCTTTGAGGGCAAGGTGAAGAAGCTGGTGCTCATCGGGCAGACGAAGGAAAAGATTGCTGCCTGCGCGAAGAAGCATGGATTTACGGATGTCATACTCTGTGATACCTTTGAGGAAGCCATCGATACCTGTTATGCCAATGCGGTGAGCGGGGATGCCGTTCTTTTATCTCCTGCGTGTGCAAGCTGGGGAATGTTTGCCAACTATGAGGAGCGGGGACGCATCTTCAAGGAGTATGTGCGGAAGCTGGCAGAGTAGGTGGCGTGTCATTTTTGGGAAATGAGGAAGGAAAATGGGGAAGAAACCAATTCGATATTTTGATTACAGTCTGCTGTTTCTGCTTGTGTTCCTGCTTGCCTTCGGACTGGTCATGCTGTACAGTACCAGCTCCTATTATGGCTCTACCCGTTTCGGGGACAGTGCATATTATGTGAAAAGGCAGATGGGGGCGGCGGCGCTGGGACTTGGGGCGATGCTGGTGATTTCCCGAATCCCGTACCGGTTCTGGATGAAGGTCAGCGGGCTTGCCTATGTGGTGGCGCTGGGACTTTGTACTGTGGTTATTTTTGTGGGAGATGAGGCAAAGGGTTCCTCCCGGTGGCTTTCCATCGGACCCATCCGTTTCCAGCCCTCCGAGCTGGCGAAAGTGGCAGTGATTATTTTCTTTTCGACGATTATTTATATGACCCCGAAGCGTGTGGGGGAATTCAAAAGCCTGGTAAAGCTGATGCTCATTGTCATGCCGGTGGTGGGCGTGGTAGCTTACCAGAACTTAAGCACGGCAATTATCATTCTGGGAATATCCGTGTGTATGCTTTTTGTGGCAAGCCCGAAATATTCACACTTTGTCTTTATGGCACTGGCAGTGGCAGTGGTAGGTGTGCTGTTTATTTCACTGGCAGCCTACCGGGCGGAGCGTATCAAAATCTGGCTGCACCCGGAGGATTATGAGAAGGGATACCAGACCTTGCAGGGACTTTATGCCATCGGCTCCGGCGGACTGTTCGGAAAGGGGCTTGGGGAGAGCATGCAGAAGCTTGGCTTTATCCCGGAGGCACAGAACGATATGATTTTTTCCGTCATCTGTGAGGAACTGGGACTGTTTGGCGCCGTGTGCCTGATTATCCTTTATCTTCTGATTATCTGGCGTCTGATGGTGATTGCCAACAACGCGGCGGACCTTTACGGAGCGCTTCTGGTGGTGGGAATTATGGCACATCTCGCCATCCAGGTTGTCTTAAATATCGCCGTTGTTACCAATACGATTCCCAATACGGGTATCTCCCTTCCGCTGGTCAGCTATGGAGGTACTTCCATTTCCATTCTGCTTGCGGAGATGGGGCTGGCGCTCAGCGTTTCCCGGGGAATTAAACTTGAGGTTGAGTAATTATGATTAGGGAACAGAGAAAAAGAAAAAAGCGCAGGAAAATCGGACTTACTGTTTTTCTGATTCTGGCGCTTCTTGTGGCGGTTGCCGTCTATGTGGTGATGACTGTGTATACAGTGGAATCCGTGGTGGTGGAGGGCAATGAGCTGTACTCTGAGGATCAGATAAAAAAAATAATTTTAAATGATGAGTATTCCTGGAATTCTCTTTATGTGGAGTTAAAATATCGTTTTCTGGATGCGGAGGAGACTCCCTTTGTGGATGCCATGGAGATTTCACTGGATGATCCCCATACGGTGCATGTCCGTGTATACGAGAAGGGAATCCTGGGATATCTGTATATCCCGTCGATTAATCAGAATGCCTATTTTGACAAGGACGGTTTTGTGGTGGAAACCTCAACGGAGATTATCGACGGAGTGCCGTTAATCAGTGGCGTTACCTGCAATGAGGTATATCTTTACCAGCAGCTTTCACTGGAAAATGACAAGGTGCTGGAGAATCTTCTGGCGCTGACCCAGACCCTGAATAAATATGAACTGCTTCCGGAGGAAATCCGTTACGACAACAGCTTAAATCCGATGCTCACATATGGAACAATTCAGGTGGAGATGGGGGATGACACGTATCTGAACCAGAAGGTGGTGCGTCTTTCTGCGATTCTGCCGCAATTGGCGGGGTTAGAGGGTACACTGCATCTGGAGGGCTGGACACCGGATACCGTGGAAATCAGCTTTGAGCGTGCCGTGGAGCCGGAACCCGCGGATAATGAGGAAGCGGGAGATAATGAGGAATCCGGGGATGACGGAGCAAACGGAGATAATGCGGAATCCGGGGATGACGGAGCAAACGGAGATAATGCGGAATCCGGGGATGGCGGAGTAAGCGGAGATAATGCAGAATCCGGGGATGGCGGAGTAAACGGAGATAATGCGGAATCCGGGGATGGCGGAGTAAGCGGAGATAATGCAGAATCCGGGGATAACGGAGTAAGCGGAGATAATCCGGAGGCGCAGTAGTTTATAAAGTGTTGCAAAAATTTCTCTTTTTTCAAAAAAATTAGTTGATTAATTGAAAGAAAAATTATATTATAGTTTATATGAGTTTCAATAGGAGCATTCTTAGGGAGAGAATGAAGGAGGAAGTACCTTGCTGGAAATTATGACAACAGAGGCGGATAACAGTGCAAAAATCATCGTAGTCGGAGTGGGTGGCGCTGGTAATAACGCTGTAAATAGAATGATTGATGAGAATATAGGCGGTGTGGAGTTTATCGGAGTGAATACGGATAAGCAGGCACTTGCGCTTTGCAAAGCACCGACATTGATTCAGATTGGTGAGAAGCTTACCAAGGGACTTGGTGCAGGTGCACAGCCGGAGGTTGGTGAGAAGGCAGCAGAGGAGAGCATGGAAGAACTTTCTGCGGCGGTCAAGGGCGCAGATATGGTGTTTGTTACCTGCGGTATGGGTGGCGGAACCGGTACCGGAGCAGCACCTGTTGTGGCAAAGATTGCCAAGGAGCAGGGAATTTTAACCGTCGGAGTTGTGACAAAGCCCTTTAAATTTGAAGCAAAGCAGCGCATGGTGAATGCGCTTTCCGGTATCGAGCGTCTGAAGGACAGCGTAGATACCCTAATTGTGATTCCGAATGACAAGCTGTTAGAGATTGTGGACAGACGTACCACCATGCCGGACGCGTTAAAGAAGGCGGATGAGGTATTGCAGCAGGCAGTGCAGGGAATTACGGATTTGATTAATCTCCCGGCATTGATTAACCTGGATTTTGCAGATGTGTCTACGGTTATGAAGGACAAGGGTATGGCACATATCGGTATCGGTAATGCAAAGGGCGATGACAAGGCAATCGAGGCAGTGAAGCTTGCTGTTGCCAGCCCGCTGCTTGAGACCACCATCAATGGTGCAAGCCATGTAATTATCAATATTTCCGGTGATATTTCCCTGATGGATGCCAATGATGCGGCAAGCTATGTGCAGGATTTGGCAGGGGATGACGCGAATATTATCTTCGGTGCCAAGTATGACGAAACCATGACAGACGAGGCAACCATTACGGTAATTGCTACGGGACTTGAGAATCCGGGTGCAAAGCAGACCGGTAAGATTATGCCCACCTTACAGTATCAGAATACGCCCAATGTTGCCAGACCGACCACCGGTGCAACATTGAACAGACCATCCATGGGCGGCGTGGGCAATACGGGATATGGCACGGCTTCTGCGCCGCAGCAGGCACCGCAGCAGACACCTTCCTTTAACGGAATCCAGAGACCCAGACAGCCGGAAAGCACCGTGCAGCAGGTAGATATCAAGATTCCGGACTTTTTAAAGAATTCAAGGCGGTAACGTAAAACGGGGACGTATCTTCTCTGAAAAAGGG
>JBJEJC010000091.1:0-12067 GCA_051877675.1 Roseburia sp.
AGGGCCAGATAATCTTGCGGAATACCGTAAAGAAACCTGCGCCATCCATAAATGCACTCTCTTCCAGTTCTGCCGGTATGGACTCTATGTAGGTCTTAACCAGAATGATATTGTAAGGTGCCACGATACCCGGAATGATATATGCGGCAAAATGTCCCGTGAGTCCCAGCATATTCATATTCATATACCACGGAATGATTCCTGCATTGAAATACATGGTAATGATAATGAAACGATACCAGAATTTTCTGTGCCACATCTCTTCCTTCGTCACCAGATATCCTATAAGTCCGGTAGCTGCCACCATCAGTGCAGTTCCAAGAATGGTACGTCCGATGGAAACTCCAAATGCATTAAATACATCATTTACCTTTAAGATATCCAGATAGTTCTGGATGTTGATTCCCTGCGGATATAACGTAATCTTTCCCTGAGCCACCAGGCTTCTGCTGGAAATCGTGTTAATGAAAATATAGTAGAACGGGAAAATACAGCTTAATGTAAAAATGGTGAAAAAGCCGTAATTTAAAATGTTAAAAACAACATCCCCGACTGTAAGCCTATATTTTCTTTTATGCTTTTTTGCATATTCTTTCTCGCGCTTTGCGTCAAGTTTTTCCTGTTTTGTCTGTGCCATGCTCTCACCTCCTATACTACGCCGTTGCCACGGATTAATTTGGAAATACTATTGGCAACAAACAGTAAAATTACGGAAATAATGGACTTCGCCATACCAACTACCGTTGACAATGGAATGGAGCCGCTGCCGATACCCAGGTTGTATACATACAAATCCAGCACCTCAATCATATCCTTGTTCATTGCATTGGTAAATACCAGGTACTGATCCATACCATTACTCAGCACACCCGCGATGGACATTACGAGCATAACCACATAAGTCGGGAGCAGTCCGGGCAAAGTAACATGCACTATTTTCTGGAATCTTCCTGCGCCATCCACGGTAGCTGCCTCGTATAGCTGCTGGTCGATACCTGCGATACCGGAGATATAGATAATAGCACTCCAGCCGACGCCCTTCCACATGCCCCATGCCAGCATCTTAAGCCACATATGGGATGTGGACTGGAGGTAGTTTACGCTGGCGCTTCCTCCCATGTTGTTAATCAGAGTATTGATAAATCCGTCGGTAGAGAAAATTGCAAATGCAATCGCATATACCAAAACCCAGCTTATGAAGTTCGGAACTGTTGTAAAGGTCTGTACAAAACGTTTAAATCTGGTGCTCTTTACCTCGGAGAGGAAAATTGCAAAAAACATCGGAACCCAACTGGTCAAAATGCCCAAGCCACTGAGTGCTAATGTATTCTTCAGCACATTGAGCAGACGGGTTACATAGGTCGGATTCTGAAGGAGAACTTTGAACCATTTCAGTCCCACGAAATTCTCCGGTCCAATCTCACCGCCGGCAGAATAATCATAAAATGCATATCTCCAGCTAAATAACGGCAGATAGGAGAATGCCAGTACCAATACCAGAAACGGCATCAGCATGAGGAACAGTTTGTACTTGGATTCCATCTCCATCTTTGTCCCCCTGGCTGCCTTCGGTGTCCCGATAAATATAACCAGCGAACACACGAACACCAGAACTGCAAGTACTGCAAACAGTGGAATTCCCACCGGAAATTCGTAAACAATCTTATCCGGATCTGCGGTAGAGGAAATCATATTGTACGCAACTACATTTCCTACCACACCGACCACCTGTGCCACGCCGCCAGCCAGCAGAAACCGGTTACCCACGGTCTTCATTCTCAGATTACCGACAGACATGCACGCGCCGATTGCGGCAAGCACCACACCGATTAAAATTATCATACAGGATACATATAGTAAAGTAAAATGCTCCTGATGCAGCCAGCCCTTTGAAAAGGCACGATCCAGTCCATTCACCAGACTGGAATAGGATACTCCGCTTGTAAACAATGATGATGTCGAACTGATTTTCGCCTGTCCGGCTTTCTGAATAATATTTGCCGGATTCAAATCTGGAAAGAATAATAAAAGTACAAAAGCCACAATAAGTATGCGGACACATACATATGGAATGCGCATTTTATTAACTTTCTCTGCAACTTTTTCTTCCATAGTTACCTCCCTCATGTTTCATCTTCCGCACTCTCCGGAGCGGAAGCGCTTTATCAAACCGCCTTTTTCCGATGGTTCAATTTCTAAGGATATTATAGTAAAATTCCCCTATTAAAAAAACCTTAAAATCTCCAACTAAAATACAGTACTTTTTCAACCCGGATTCCCGAAAAAAAGGGAGCATCCCTGCCGGATGCCCCCTGAAAATCTGTCAAAAATTATTTAGACTCTTTTTTCTTCTTGGAAACAATAACTACTGCAACAATTGCTGCGATTACAACGATTACTACAACTACGATAACGATTGTTGTTGTGTTGCTGCTGCTTTCTGTTGCGGTATCTGCTGTGGTGTCTGCTGCTGCCGCCTCTGTTGCCGCCGGTTCCTCAACGGCTTCTGACTCCTCTGCAACTGCTGCATTCGGGTTGTCATAGTTGAAGCCGGAAACAGTAAAGCTCATCTCTACCTTATCAGAAGGTACATTGTAGTACGGAAGCTCTGCCACATCCTCATTCCAGACGTTCTGGATTAAAATCTTAACATATTCGGACTCATCCGGATCCAGTACTGCGTCTGCATAAGTGGTAACTGTCTTACCGTCAATCTTTAAGGTAACATCGGTCACCTTGATGCTGTCAGACAGCGGAATATCGGTGGAGATGTAAAGCAGGTTGAAGTACTCCTGTCCTGCTGTTGCAAAATCATCTGCAAAGATGGTTCCAAAATCGGTGATGGAAACCGTATATGTACCATTACCCTCGATTACTGCATCTGTTACAGTACCGTATTTCTCGCTGGTCTCATTTCCATAGATGAACTGTCCCCAGTAATCAGAACCGATACCGTTTGCAGAGTTCCACGGATCACGATAGGTCCAGTTCGGAGTCTGTAAACCAAGGTATGCATTATAGGTTCCATCCAGATTGATTTCTGCTGTAGCAGTATCTGCTGCACCTGCATCTTCAGAAGCTGCCGGAGCGCCATAAGCGATGCCGGACAGAGTAAAGGTAACAGATACATTATCTGTAAAAGTAAATGCTGCCGCATCAATCGGAGCATCTGCTGCAGTATCTCCATATACGTTGAAAATCTCGATTCTGTAATTACCGTTCTCTTCAATATCACCGGTCACAATCTTGGAAGCATCAACTGCTACCTCTGCGCCGTCTGCGGTAACGGAAATATCATCCAGAGAAATTGCACTGATATCGGTTACGGATGCGCCAAGTCCGACAACATCCACACAGAATACCTGTGCTCCGTTTGCTCCTGTGCTTCCGTCTCCACCAACCTCAGATGCATTTAAGGTTACGGTATAAGTACCGTCACCGCTTACTGTGGTGGTTGCACTTTCCAGAGTTGCATCCCAGTTTCCGAATGCCCAGTCATTGTCTGTGAACATTAAGAATGCGGTCTGCTCTGTGCTTACCTCTGCTGCCGCTGCGCCGTCGTCTGCCGGAAGGTCAACCGTCTCCAGTGTAAAATCTACGGTCACACTGTCAGCAAAAGTAAATGCTGCTGCATCGATTGGAGCATCTGCCGCAGTATCTCCATATACATTGTAAATCTCAATTCTGTAGTTACCGTTTTCTTCGATATCACCGGTTACAAGCTTAGAAGCATCCACATCTACTGCTGCACCGTCTGCGGTAACAGAAATATCTGTTACATTGAAGGTCTTGCCCTGCTCCGTCAGGTCTGCCTGTGCTCCAACGATGTCCACACAGAATACCTGTGCTCCGTTTGCCCCTGTAGTTCCGTCTCCGCCTACCTCAGAAGCGTTCAGTGTTACGGAATAAGAACCGTCACCGCTTACTGTAGTAGTTGCACTTTCCAGAGTCGCATCCCAGTTTCCAAATGCCCAGTCATTGTCTGTGAACATCAGGAACGCTGTGTAATCATTCGGCTCAGCCTCTGCCGTTACCGGAACAAGAGAAAGTCCCCCAAACGCCAGTGCTGCTGCAAGGACAGTGGAAAATACTTTTTTTACTGTCTTTTTCATGTTTTTTCCTCCCTATAAACACATTGTTGTAGTCCTTTTGGACCCTAAATTCACTTTATCAGAAAGCTTCCCAGAAAAAAACATATCATTTTCCACACAAACTACTTTGAAAATTGCACTTTTCCTATATATTTTTCACTAATATATCAGGCAAAATCTCATGCTAACCTCCATACTCTCCGTTTAAAATGACGGGAAGAAGCAAAATTACACGGGTTCCCTCTCCCTGCCGGCTCTCTAACTGCATCCCATAATCCATGCCATAGCAAAGCCGGATCCGCTGATTGATGTTATAAAGCCCGATACTGGACTGCAGAATCAGATTCGGCGTATCCAGTTTGGCACGAATCTGCGCAAGTTCCTCCGGTGTCATGCCGTGTCCGTTGTCGGAAACGGCAATCTGAAGATGCTCCGCATCCAAAAGTGAAATTTCCACCCGGATCTGCCCGTTCTGTTCTACTGCCTCCAGCCCGTGCACCACCGCATTTTCCACCACAGGCTGAAGAAGAAGCGGCAGAATGGAGCATTCCTCCGGTTGAATCTCCTCTGCAATCTCCAGTGTATAGTTAATCCGGTTCCCAAACCGCAGCTTCTGAATGGAAAGATAATTTTCGATATGATCCAGTTCCTTTTTCAGTGTCGTGAAGGAAGTCCCTGTATTTTCCAGCACGTAGCGCAGCGTCTTTCCCAGTGTCTTGATGGCATTGGCAACCTCCCTGTCCCCATTGGTAAGCGCCTTCATGCGGATGGTCTCTAATGCGTTATACAGATAATGAGGATTTATCTGGCTCGCCAGCATCTTATATTCCATAATCTGCTGCTCATTCCGCAGTTCCTTTTCATTCAGCTCCGCTTCATACATTTTGGCATCCTTGTCCTTGATTGCCTGGACCATGACCTGTAAATCATCAAATGCCTCCGTCAATTCATCATTCCCGCCAAATGTAGCTATCATATTATAATCCTGAACACTCGCCTTGTGCATCTCCTCCCGAAGCAGGAACACACGCCCGGTAAAATAATTGGTGAACAGAATCAGAATTATCCCGGGAATCCCGATTGCCAGCAGCAGAATCAGAACACACATTTCCACAATCCGGTCTATGTTCTCAAAGCCGCTGTCATTTAAGGTACAGACATACAGCTTCGAATTGGTCATATACAGATGTGTCGTGGAGAGGGACGCAAAATACTCGGTCCCGTCTATAAAGACCGTGCCGGAATAATTAAAATAGGAATTGGAATAATCGATATCAATCAACTGCTGATCCCCGTACCAGCTTTTCTTGGAGCTGTATACAATGCCCGAATCGTCCACGGAAACCGCGTCAATAATGCTGGAATCAATGCGGGAACGGATATACTGATCACTGATTTTAAGCACCACCACCGCATCATACTTGGAATCCGGCAATGTCATGCGCCGCACCAGACACAGGTTGCACTTACTGCCATAGCTGCTCCCCCGCTCCATAGATATCCAGAAGGCACTGGCATGATTTACTGCCCGCTGATACCAGTCCTGCTCCGCAACCTCCTCCGTGACAACATGAAACTGCTTGTAGTTATTAATCGTAGGATTATCGGTATAAATGGCAATTCCTTCTATCTCCTGATAGCTGTATACAATGGTATCCAGCTTACTGTCCGCATTCACCGCAGCACCGAATGCAATACCGTCCTCATAATCCTCCGTCAGCATATTTTTCAGCCTGCTGTCAAAACAGATATCTTCCGAAAGATTGTATGCCTGGGTTGTGATTTCACTCAGAAGTGCTTTCACACGCAGATTATCCGCATCCAACAACTCCATGTAATGGTTCGTCAGAATTTTTCTGGTGTTGACAATCAGAAGAATTCCTATAACAGAAATCGGAATCAGCAGCGCGAAGAAATACATCAGGTACATCTGACGCTTGATTTTCGTTTTTCCCCACCCCAGTTTTTTTACTATTTTTGATAATGTTTTCATACCAGATACGCCCTTCGATATTCTCTGGGAGACAGATTCTTGGCTTTGCGGAAGGCATCGCCAAAGTAATTGCTGTCCATGTAGCCGCACTCCGCGGCAATTTCCGTGATGCTCTTTTCTGTGGAAAGCAGCAGCTCGCAGGCATGGCGGATTCGAACCGCACTTAAATATTCCTTGAACCCAAAGCCCGTTGCCTGTTTGAACTGCCTGGAAAAATATGTGCTGCTCATACAACTGCGCTCCGCCATCGCCTTTAAGGTGAGATTCTCACTGAAATGGCTGCTGATGAACTGCGCCGCCTCCTCCATCTCCCTGTTCCCGGAAACCGGCAGATTCTCCTTAAACCCTGCATCCTTCTGGCAGCGTATTACAAACAGGACAATCTCCTCACAGTACATCCGGCACATCGTTTCTGAAAAGTCATCAATTCCCCGGTATTCCGTGAGAAGCCGTTCGAACAGTTCCTCCAGATAGCTTCTCCTTTTCGCGGGGACACTCAGGTGACGCCTGTAAAAACAGCTTTGAAACGCCTGCTCCCCAATCTGCTCCTTCAGATGCGCAATCATATCATCCTCAAAGGTAAGCGCAATTCTTTCCTGATACGCATGACGGTCCACGTCACTAAAATAGGTAGTCCGGTGAATCTCTCCCTTCGGGATCAGCATCAGATCCCCCTTCTCCACCCGATATATCCTGTCATTCAGAAATATTTTCCGGCAGCCGGATACCTGATAGTAAAATTCATAGCAGGTACTGTGAAAATGCTCTGTTTTCATCTCAAAACGGTTTTCCTGCCGTACCCTGGTTATGCGGAACTCCTCCATCCTCTTCCCTTCTTTGTACACAAGCTTTTTATGATAAATTTTCTGTAGTTTCCGTTCATTTCAACGTTTTTTTCGTAGTTATTACTGAATTTATGTTGTATGATAGAGGATATCCAATGAAATGTCAAGAAACAAGAGGTTTTACACGATGAAGAAAAAATACAACCCGGATCTCATCCTGAACGGAAATATGCTCCAGGCTATCCTGTCCCTGGCTATCCCGGTGGTCATTAACTCTTTTCTGCAGACCATGTACAATCTGACCGACACGTTCTGGCTGGGAAAAATCGGAACGGAGCAGCTTGCCGCCATCAATCTGGTAACCCCGGTTCAGAATATGATTTTAAATTTCGGTTCCGGTATCACCGTCGCCGGTTCTGTGCTGATTGCCCAGTATATCGGTGCCAAAAAGGAGACAGATGCACAGAGCATGGCAAACCAGATTTTTGCCTGTGCCATGCTGTTTGCCGTGGTCTGTGCCGGTATCTGCTTTCTGTCCGCTCCCGCCATTGTCCGGTGGCTGGGCGCAGACGGCGCCACCTTTTCCTACGGCAATATCTATCTGCGCATTGTCGTCCTGGATATGCCGCTTTTGTATACCATCAACATCTACAGTGCCATCCATCAGGCACAGGGGGACACCATGCGCCCCATGCTTCTGAATTTTCTGGGCATCCTCATCAATATGTTTTTAGACCCGCTGCTCATGATTGTACTGGATTTAAACATCACCGGAGCTGCACTTGCCACGCTTCTGGCAAAGGTTCCCTCCGCAGTCATTGCCTTTTACAGTCTGAACCAGAAAAAACAGACGGTCCATCTGAACCTTCGGCATCTGCATTTTGAGAGGGAGCATCTCATGTCCATCCTGCGGGTAGGTCTTCCCACCGCCATCGGCGGAAGCACCATGCAGCTTGGTTTTCTGCTTATGAGCAAAAATGTCTATGTCTACGGCACCCAGGCAATGGCAGCCTATGGCATCGGGAACAAGGTAAACGGTCTGATTACACTTCCCTCCAACGGCATCGGTTCCGCAGTTGCTACTATCGTAGGTCAGAATGTAGGTGCCAAGCAGTACCGCCGTGCAGAGGAAGGCTATCGTCTTTCCATGCGCATCTGCATCGTTTTCCTGTTCCTCGGCGGACTTATCCTATCCCGCGCCCCGGTTTCCACCGCCATTGTAAGCATTTTCTCCGACGATGCGGAGGTGGTTGCCATGGCGGCGGATTTCTTAAGCATCATGGCATTCTGGTGCTGGACCAACGGCATCTACAATGCCACCAACGGTCTGTTCCAGGGCACAGGACACACAGAAGTCCCCATGATTATTGATGCCACAAGACTCTGGGTCTTCCGTTTTCTGACCCTGTTCATCTGTGAATCCCTGCTTCACATGGGAGTCCGCAGTGTCTGGTACTGCGTGGTGGTCAGCAACGGCATTTCTTCCGGGATTCTCTATATCCTCTACCGCACAAGGCTCTGGGAAAAGCCCGCTCTTAAGAAATCAAAGTTCTAAGATTGCCACGCCGGTCTTCGGCAGTTGCAGCACATCTCCGGCGCTCCATGCTGCCCCGGTCAGAAGCTCCACTCCGCCCTCCGGCAGTTTCACCGCCTGTTCCTCCCCGGAATGATTCAGGAGGAACAGGTATTTTTTCTCTGCTCCGTACCGCATGGTGGCTTCCACGCCCTCCGGTGTCTCACAGACAGGCTGCACGCCGCATTCCTCACACACATTCCGGACAAATGTCCGGTAAAAATCCTCATCGGAGCGCACTGCCACATAATAGGCACTGCCCGCTCCAAACCGGTTTCTCGTAAGCACCGGCATTCCCGCATAAAAATCTTCCTCATAGACCGCAAGTGTCTCTGCCCCCTCCGTATGGAGTAGATCACACAGCAGTGTCACCTCATGGCGGCTGCCCTCCCAGGTAAAATGATTCTTCATCCCTTCCGGCAGCGCATCGCTCTCCTCCACCCAGATTCCCAGGATATCACGCAATTTTCCCGGATATCCGCCCAGGGTTACAAGGTCATGTTCATCCACATAGCCGCTGAAAAATGTGGTCACCAGGGTTCCGCCATTTTTCACGAACTGCCGCAGTTTCTCGTCGAGCCCCGGCTTTACCATATAAAGAATCGGCGCAAAAATCACCTGATAACGGGAGAAATCCTCCTCCACATCAATCAAATCCGTCGCCAGATTCTGCGCATGAAGCGCATTGTAATAGTTCTGCACCTCATCCTTATATTTCAGCAGGCAGCTCGGTCCCGCCGAATACTCGATTGCCCACCAGTTATCCCAGTCAAACAGAATCGCAGTCTTTGCCTGTTCCACGGTTCCCAGGGTGCGCTCCCCAAGCTGTTCCAGTTCTGCGCCAAGCTGTGCCGCCTCCCGGAACACACGGGTATTTTCCTTTCCCACATGGTCAATAATCGCACCGTGATATTTCTCGCAGGCGCCGATGCTTCTGCGCATCTGAAAGAACATCACCGAGTCCGCCCCATGTGCCACTGCCTGGTAACTCCACAAACGCATCACCCCCGGACGCTTTAAGGCATTATAGGGCTGCCAGTTCGTCACGCTGGGAGTCTGCTCCATTAAAATAAACGGCTTCTCCCGCTTTAATCCCCGCATCATCTCGTGATTTAACGCCATCTGAGCCGGTGTGTCCTGATTGGACGGATAGCTGTCCCAGGATACAAAATCCATATATTTTGCCCATTTCTGGTAATCCAGTGGCTTGTAGAAGCCCATCAGATTGGTGGTCACCGGAATAGCGGGTGTATGTTTTTTCACCTCCTCATACTCCAGCCTGTAGCACGCTAAGATACTGTCCGAATTAAAGCGCCGATAATCTAAAGAAATTCCCTGAAACATGGTGCGCTCCGTCTCAAAATGCTCACTTAAAAGATTCGGCAGCACCACCTCATCCCAGTCATAAAAGGTATGCCCCCAGAAGCTGGTATTCCAAACCCGGTTCAATTCGTCAATTGTCTTATATCTATCCTTCAACCATACCCGGAACGCCTTTTCGCAATTTTCACAGTAGCACTCACCGCCATACTCATTGGAAATATGCCATGCCACAATATTGTCGTAGTCCTTGTAGCGCTCCGCCAGTTTTTCCGCCAGCCGTGCAGAATATTTCCGGTAAACCGGGCTGTTTGGGCAGGAATTATGCCTGCCGCCGAATTTGCGTTTCATGCCGTTAAACTCGGTGCGCAGAACCTCCGGATATTTCTTTGCCATCCATGCCGGATGGGCTCCGGTGGAGGTGGCAAGCACCACCTTAAGACCATTGTCCCGGACCAGCTCCATGATACGGTCCAGTCTGGAGAAATCATAGACATTCTCAGAGGGCTGCAAAGCTGCCCAGGAGAACACATTGAGGGTCACGGTATCGATATGTGCCAGCTTAAACAGGCGCATATCCTCTGCCCAGGTTGCCTCATCCCACTGCTCGGGATTGTAGTCCCCGCCAAAGGACATTTTATGGTGATTCCAGATTTTTTCGTACATATACATTTCGCTCCTTTTCCTGATGTCTGTCTCCTACTGCACCGTCACCTTCACGGTCACCGGGAAATCGCTGGCTACACCCCGGGTCTTTATGTGAAGCCCCTCTCCGTCGGTATGCCATTCCTCCACTGCACCGTCAAAGCCCAGAATCTCCACCCCATCGATGATGCCATGGAACTCCGGCACATTCTGGTCGGCACTGTCCGCCAGCGCTTTAATCGTAAAACAGCCGTCCGTCGGGCATTTTAACGCCACCGCATAGATGGCACCATGGTTTACGGTAAACCGGTAATCCTCACTGGTAAAAAGCTTCTCCTGCTGGTCGGAGAACTGTCCCTCCCTGGATTCCGTAGGTCCCTCCTGGGATCTGCGCCAGACCTTCGCCCCGTTGACTGCCTCGCCGTTGACCTTCATCCACGCAGCAAGGTCCTCTAAGATTTTCCGGTCTCCGTCGGGAATCGTGCCGTCCGCCCTGGGTCCGATGTTCAGCAGGAGGTTTCCATTCTTGCTGACCACATCCACCAGCGTACAGATAATCTCCTGACTGCTCTTATAATCCAGGGTGTCGGTATAGCACCAGGAATTGCGCGCCACGGCAGTGTCCGTCTGCCACGGATAGGGCTTTGCCTCCGCGAAACCGCCGCGCTCCACCTCCACAATTCCGCTTCCAAACATCATGGCATCATGCTTATAGCAGATTAAGACATCCTCTCCCCACTTTTTCCCACAATTATAGTAAAATGCTGCCAGCTTTTTCAGATACGGCTTAAATGCCTGATGCTGCAGCCACCAGTCGAAATACAGAAGCTTCGGCTGATAGTTTAAAATCAGCTCCGCCGTGCGGGCAAGCCAGTCGTTTAAGAACTCCTCCGTGGGGTATGGCTCACTGAAAAGATCCTGGTTGTCCGGCTCCGGCATGGCAGGCCAGTAAAAATCTCCTTTTTTCATCGGCTCCTTGATGTCACTGTCAAATTCTTTTCCGTGTCCCATGAAAAACCAGTGCTCTGCCCGGTGGGAGGAGGTGCAGAACTGCATTCCGTGCGCCTGTGCTTCCCGCTTCAAATCCCCTAAAATATCCCGGTGCGGTCCCATCTTAACCGCATTCCAGTCGGAAAGCTCGCTGTCATACATCTGAAAACCGTCGTGGTGCTCCGCCACCGGAAACACATACCCCGCTCCGGCACTCTGGAATAAATCCATCCACTCTTTGGGGTCAAACTGCTTTGCCTCAAACATGGGAATGAAATCCTTGTAGCCGAACTCCTTCTGGGGACCATAGGTCTTAATGTGATGCTCATAAGCGGGCATTCCTTTTATGTACATATTACGGGAATACCATTCGTTGGAATTGGCGGGTACACTGTAAAGTCCCCAATGGATAAAAATGCCGAGCCTCCTCTCACGAAACCACGCCGGGGTTTTCGCCTGCATAAGGGAGTCCCAGTCCGGTGCAAAGGGTCCCTCCGCAATGGTCTGATCAATAATCTCCAAAAGTTCCTTTTCTCTGTCTGGATTCATGGCAATCCTTCTCCTTATCTATTATTTCAGATTACGTTTCTGTTTCGCACATGCTACCGCCGTGGGCGACCGATGCGCACTCCACTCCGTTCCGGCGCGGTATAATATGCGCTTTACGCAT
>JBJEJC010000092.1:0-12066 GCA_051877675.1 Roseburia sp.
ATTACTGGGATTGCGAGGTGTTATACTCTAATTAACTGTCAAAGATGGGAATATATACAAGAACAGTCCCGGCAGACATTACTGCCGGGACTGATACTGTTTTATGGACACCTACATTTAGGGCTAATAATTTTAATTTTTTAGGACATTTTCAATTTCGCTTGACCCATATTACTCTACTTTTATCATTCGATAGCCGATTCCCACATGGGTCTGGATATACGAAACAGAATCCGTATTTTTCTCAAGCTTTTTCCGCAGCGTAGCCATAAATACCCGCAAGGATGCCACATCATTTTCCCAGCTATGTCCCCAGATATTTCCGGTGATGTAGGTGTGGGTCAGCACTTTTCCTACGTTTTTAGAAAGAAGACAGAGCAGCTTATACTCAATCGGTGTCAGATGCAGTTCCTCCCCCTCTAACCATGCACAGCCTGCGGAATAATCAATCCGCAGTTTTCCGTTTACAAATACAGAGGATGATATCTGCTCTGCCTGCCCCGCCGCCAGCCTTCGTTCCGTGACCCTAAGCCTTGCCAGAAGCTCTTCCACAGAAAAGGGTTTTGTCAGATAATCATCTGCCCCCGCATCCAGCGCTTCCACCTTGTCCGCATCCTCACTTCTTGCACTGATAATGATAATCGGCACATTTGACCAGGTACGGATTTTTCGGATGACTTCGATTCCGTCCATATCCGGAAGCCCCAAATCCAAAAGGATGATATCCGGATTATGGGAGGAGGCCTCCAGTATGGCAGTCTCACCGTTCATTGCCGTCAGATACCGGTAATCATGCGCCTTTAAGGTTGTAGTCATAAGGTTTTGTACGGGTTTGTCATCCTCTACCACTAAAATCAATGTCTTATTCATGCAAATCGACCTCCTCTATTGGCAATGAAAATGTGAAAACAGCTCCCCTGGGCACATTATCAGAAAGCTCCAGTTCCCCTCCATGTGCCGATATAATTGCTCGGCAGAGGGATAACCCAAGTCCCAGACTTCGCCTGCTGTCAGCAATACTTTTGGCTCCACTGTAGAACATATCGAACACAAACGGCTTCACCTCATCGGAAATGCCCGGTCCATTGTCTGCAATGCGGACCACTGCCTTATCCTGCTGCCGCAGCGTTGTTATGACAATCTCAGAACCTTTTTGCGTATATTTCATCGCATTATCCACAATATTTATAATCACCTGCACAATAAGCCGCGCATCCACCTTAACGAGAAGAAATTCCTCACACGGCTGATATGTAATGCTGTGTTCCTCTTTTTTTCTTCCGATGTGCTGCAAGGCTTCTGTAATAACCTCGTCTAAAAGCTCCGCCTGCAGACGGATATTCAGCTTTCCGTCCTCTATTTTGGTCACCGAAAGCAGATTTTCCACAAGACTGATAAGCCACATAGAATCGTCATAAATGTCTGCATACAATTGTTTCCTTGTTTCCATATCAAATTTTTCTTCATTCGATAACAGATTGCTGGCATTTCCCGATATGGAAGTCAGCGGTGTACGCAGATCATGGGAAATGGAACGCAACAGGTTAGCCCTTAACTGCTCCTTCTGGGCTACCAGTGCAGCCTCTTCCTTCTCCCTTGCATTTTTCTCATTCTCAAGCGCCAGCGCACATTCTCCCAGAATAGACAGTAAAATGCTGTTCTCAAAAGCATCTAACGGCTTATCCTGAATGACAATCCCCACCACTCCGTATACCGCACTGCTGGTCCGGATTGATAAATACAAACATCCGGCATCCGAAAGCGTATCTGTTGTTGCCCCTGCATGCTTATTGTTTTTTAACACCCAGACGGCAACTGCCCGCTCCTTCTCTGACTGATATTCTTCACTTGGATTTTCCCCATCTGCCGCAAAAAACTCCGGCTCTGACAGCGAATCCTTATCTGCAAGATAAATTATCACATCCTTATGCAGCAGTTTAATGAGCTGTGTAGCGGTCACCGTGATAATCTGCTCCCTTTCCTTCGCCCGCTCCAGAAGCTGATTGGTATCAAACAGAATTTTGGTCCGATAAGCCGCCTGCGCTGCCTGCGCCGCCTGCCTTTTCAGCCGGATTGCCAGCGAGCCCGTCAGAAACGCCGCCACAAACATGGTGATAAAAGTAACCGGATAATCCTTTTCATATGCCAGCAGGGTGTAGCGCGGCTCCGTATATAAAAAGTTAAACACAATGACACTTATGATTGAGGATATCAGACTGTAAATCTGGTGCGTTGTTATTACTGATGTAATAAGAACGCCAAGTATATACATCATGATAATATTGGATTCGCTCATTCCAAGCTTCCAGAAACCATAACTGATTCCGGACGCAGCCGCCAGCATACCGATACTTTTTACAATATCCGCAGCATTAAGGATATGATCCGATTTTCCTCTCACCTTTTTCGCCCTGTATGCCATCTCGGATGTGGTGTCCGGTATAATATGCACATCCACATTCGGCGCCTGGGAAATCACTTTTTCCGTTAATGCGGTTTTCCCAAATAAAAATTTTCTGGTTGCCGTGCTTCTCCCTATGACCAGCTTGGAAATGCCGGATAATCGGCAGAATTCCGCAATCTGAAACGGCACATCCTCACCATAGACCGTTTCTATTTTTGCTCCAAGCTGTTCCGCAAGCCGCATATTGCTCCGCAGTCTTTTTTTATCCTCCTCATCCATCACTGCAAAATCAGAGGTTTCCACATATAATGCGGTAAGGGAGCCGCGAAATGCCTTTGCCATACGTGCCGCCGTACGAATGATTTTCATATTGGACGGTGCCGGTGATAAGCACACCAGAATGTGTTCCTCCGCATGGTAATCGCCACTGTGAGACATTCCGGCTTCTTCAAACCCCATGCGAATCCGGTCTGCACATCTCCGCAACGCAAGCTCCCTTAATGCATTGAGATTCTCCGGCCGAAAGAAATTATCCGGTGCCGCTTCTTCCCGTTCCATCCGGCAGTCCCCGCCTGGCTGCAGACGCTCCAGCAGTTCCTGTGGCTCAATATCAATAAGCTCCACCTGGGAAGCATTGTCAAATACCGCATCCGGCACCCGGTCAGGCACCGGGATTCCCGTAATTGCCGCCACAACATCGTTAAGACTTTCGATGTGCTGCACATCTACCGTGGAATAAACATCGATTCCGGCTTTTAGTAATTCCTCGACATCCTGATAGCGCTTTGCATGGCGGCATCCTGCCGCGTTTACATGTGCAAGCTCATCAATCAGAATCAGTTCCGGCTTTCTCCTGATTGCTGCATCCAGATCAAATTCCTGCATGGCAATCCCTTCACGGGTGACCACAAGGCTCGGTATCTGTTCCAGTCCACGCAGAAGCTCTGCAGTCCGGGAACTGATATGCGGGTCCACATACCCCACCACCACATCAATTCCCCTCTGCCGTGCCGCATGCGCTGCCTGCAGCATGGCAGAGGTTGTCCCCACTCCCGCTGCATAGCCAAAAAATATTTTCAAATGCCCTCTGCCGTTCTCCGGCATTTGCTGACTTTCCTTATGTTCCATCCTTCTCTTTGTCCGAACCGTTCTTTGTCCGGTTCTGCTGTTCCTCCAGAAAATTTCCCAGTTTCCTTATCGTTAAATAGCCTGTAATCCCAATTATAATAAAAACAAAGAACAATTCAACCGTTTCCATAATTCCACCCCCCGGTTTTCCTATATATGGAAACACTTCTGGATATCCTTATGCTTGCCCAGCACCAGCACCGCTTCTCCTTCCCGAAAGCCGGTATCCGGCGTTATGGTCAGTTCCATTTTTCCGTTTCTTTTCAATGCCATAATATTTATATTATATTTCTTCCGGATATTGATTTCTCCCACCGTTCTCCCCATCCAGGCAGCAGGAACCTCTACTTCAAAAATTGCATAATCATCGTCCAGTTGTATGTAATCAAAAATGTGGTCTGAGCTGTATCGGATTGCGGTCCAGTTCGCCAATTGTTTTTCGGGATAGACAATCTCATCGGCTCCGTTGCGAAGCAGGAACTTCGCATGCACATCCCTTGCCGCTCTGGATACTACCATCTTAGCCCCCAGTTCCTTCAGCAGTGAGGTGGTTTCCAGCGAGCTCTGAAAGTCATTCCCGATAGCCACAATACAGACATCATAATTTCCCACCCCCAAAGAACGCAGAAATGCTTCATTCATACTGTCCCCAATCTGCGCATTCGTAACATAAGGCAGAACATCCTCCACCCGCTCCTCCTGTTTATCAATTGCCATCACCTCATGATTCAGTTCATGCAGTTTTATCGCAATATGTTTTCCGAATCTTCCCAATCCTATTAGTAAAATAGACTTCATTCCACAATCATCCTCTCTAGCCAACGGTTATTTTCTCTTTTGGCAGCCTTGATAAGTTTCTCTCCTTATCGGAAACCGCTGCAAACACCAGTGTGAGTCCCCCCACTCTTCCCAAAAACATCAGAATAATAAGTATCATTCTTGATGCCATTCCCAGTCCCGGTGTAATTCCCAGTGTCAGTCCCACCGTACCGATTGCGGAAGCAGTTTCAAACAGGCAGGTCATCATCGGCAGTCCCTCCATACAGCTGATGACAATTCCCCCTGTCAGAAACAGTGCCAGATACATCAAGAGAATTGCCGCGGCATTCCTTATTGTATTCTCCTCAATCCTTCTGCCAAAACATTCGGAGTCCTCCTTTCTCCGAAATACTGCAGACAGCGTAAGAAACAATACCGCTATGGTTGTCGTTTTCATACCGCCCGCCGTAGACCCGGGTGAGCCTCCAATCAGCATCAGAATAATGAGAAGCGACTGTCCACTGTCACTGAACCTCGTCAAATCTACCGTATTAAATCCGGCAGTTCTCGGTGTAACTGACTGAAACAATGCCGCCCACAGTTTTTCCGAAAGCGGCATCTCTTCCCACAACGGTCTGCCAAATTCCACAAAAAAGAAAAAACAAAACGGCAAAACAATCAGTACTGCCGTCATGATCAGGATGACTTTACTTTGCAGCCGGTATTTTCTGAAACGGATTCCCTTGCATTTCACATCGTCCCACGTAAGGAAACCAATACCTCCTGTCACAATCAGCCCGATGACAATTGCATTGATATAGCCATTTCCGGTGTAGCCGGTCAGAGAAGAGAATTGCTCCGTACTTCCCATCAGGTCAAAGCCAGCGTTACAAAACGCAGATACCGAATGGAACAATGCATACCAGATTCCTTTCCGGAATCCAAACTCGTTCCAGAAAACAGGAAGCATCAAAAACGCACCGGCCATTTCAATTCCCAGCGTTGCTTTTAAAATAAACCCCGTCAGTCTTACAATACCGCCCACACTGGGAGCTGCAATTGCCTCCTGCATGGTGCTCCTCTGCATCAGTCCAATTCTTCTTCCCGAAATGACAGCAAGCGATACCGCAATCGTAACAACCCCCATTCCACCAATCTGAATCAGCAGCAGGATCACTGCCTGTCCGAATCCTGACCAGTAAGTTGCCGTGTCATGTACCACAAGACCTGTCACACAGGTTGCGGATGTTGCCGTAAAGAGTGCATCCTGAAAGGACGCGCTCTCTCCGCTTTTCGTAGAAAAAGGAAGCATCAGTAAAATGCTTCCTGTCAGTATTACCAGTAAAAATCCAATTATTATGATCTGGAAAGAGCTTAAATGCCTTTTCCAGCACAGCAAATGTCTCATATTTCTGCCAGCTTTCTATACATTCTTTACACTGTCCTCATTATCCTTTTTTCTGTTTAAAGTTTGTATAAAGGATGTCCCGGTTTGTATTAAGAAAGTATAAAGATTCGAACAATTTGCTATTGCATGAAAAAAGGAAGCATACGCTTCCTTCTCCCTACAGCTAAATATGCAGATCCTTCCTGCTAAAAATACAGATTCCTATGGATAACAATGCAATTCCTCCCAGCAATAATACAACAACACCAATCCGCGCGGCACTCTCCCCTGCCACAATGTCTTCCGGATTAAAAAGCGTAAAAACAGAAAGATATTTTATTTTCTCTGCCTTTTCCCCGGAATTCGCAAGCATTTGCATCACATACATCAAGGACGGGACTCCTGCGCCAACGGCAATACTGTATTTCGTCTCTGAGAATATACAGGATGCAAGAAAGCAGATTCCGCCAATGAACAGATGCAGGCACCATAAGCAGACATTCAGCACCAGCAGGTCAGATATCGGCAATTCCCCCGGGAAATTGCCCTGTGCCACCAGAATTTCAAGTAGTGTCACATAAATAAGTAACAAGGAAATTCCACTGAGCAGCACCGCCATCTGCGTGAACGCAATTGTCCTGCGCTTAACCGGAGCTGCAACCAGGGAAACCATAGAACCTCTGTCCACATATTTTGCAATCAGCCCGTTGCCCCGCAGAATGCTATACACCATGGGAAAAACCAGAAGAATAAATCCGTACAGGTAGGATATCATAAATCCCAGCAGACTTGTTGCACCCGCACTCATGCCAACGGCTGCCATCAGCTCCGGCATTGCTTCCACAAAACCGTCAAGTGTAGCCATCATTTCCGGGTCATACATACTGATTATGACGGAAACATACATGGTGAGAATCGCTGCGAAAATCACAAGCAGCTTGATACTGCCCTTCATTTCATGCTTATACAATGTCCAGTTTATCATTTTGTTCACCCCCGTAATAGTTCATAAAGATTTCTTCCAGATTCTGCTTCGCCGAAACTGTAACCTGCAATCCGTCACAGCTTCCATCGAAATCCTTCGCAAATGCTTTTGCCGCTTCCGGCGTATCAAGTGTTACCGTATAAGAACGCACATGACGTTTCCGCAGTGCCTCCACAGAATCCACGGCAACCAGTTTTCCCGCACGAATGATGCCAATGCGATCACAGGTCCGCTCGACCTCCTCAAACATATGGCTGGATAAAAGAATGGTCTTACCCCGTTTCTTTTCCTCCGCAATAAGCTGGATAAAACGATTCTGCATCAAAGGGTCAAGACCGCTGGTCGGCTCGTCGAGGATAAGAATCTCGGGATCATGCATAAATGCTGCTACAATACCGATTTTCTGCTTCATTCCCTTACTCATTTTCTTGATTTTCCCTCTGGGATTGACCTCAAACCGCTCCAGCAATTCCTCCCGCCGGTTCTGCGCACGGATTCCACGATATTTTCCGATAAATTTTAAAAATTCTGTTCCGGTCATATCATCAAAAAAGCTGATTTCTCCGGGAATGTAGCCAAGATTTTTCTGAATCCTGCTGCTATCCTTCCAGCAATCCAGATTGTTTATGGTACATTTGCCCGCCTCCGGTTTTATAAATCCCATCAAATGCCGTATGGTTGTTGTTTTCCCTGCCCCGTTTGGTCCGAGGAATCCGAAGACCTCTCCTGCTCCAACCTGAAATGACACGTCAAAAATTCCTTTTCCTCCGCCGTAATCCCGTGTGAGATTCTCGATATTGATAATACTCATTCCTGTCCCTCCCTGTGCCTTAATCTGTCTGTGTTCCATAAAATTTAATTCTCCTTCTCCGTATAAATCGTTTTCCATAAATCAATCATTGCGGCTATTTCCCGCTCAATCTCATCCGGCACAATCGACCCGGAGCGGTATTTCTGCAGCATATATCCGTCAACTGCATATAAAATTTCCGTATACATTGCTTTCGGCTCGATATCTTTCCGTAACACAGAGGTATCTATCCGGTGAAATATCAGATTTTCACTTGCCTGGCTGGCATCCGAATAGCTCGCCTGAATCGTGTCTTTGATTTCCGGGCACTGTTCATAATAGGCATTTAACGAAAAAGCATAGATATGGGGATACTCCTGCATCAGGGAACATTTCGCCAGCAGACTTCTTCTGAGCATCTCAAAAAAATCGGTCGTTTCCAGCGTTTTATATTCGGCGATTGCTTTTCTCGTCATTTCCATGGCATTGTTCCAGAGATACAGGTACAGTTCCTTTTTATTTACAAAATAATGAAACAGCAGCGACTTGGAAATTCCCCCCTCTGCTGCAATCTCGGACATAGGCGCCTTCCTGTAGCTGTTCTGTGCAAACACCTTATATGCAGCGCGGATAATCCGCTGCTGCTTTTCTTTCGGAAGCCCGAAAAATTTATCATTCATAGTCCTCTCCTTATTAACCGTTCCGGTCAACATATATTTATATTAAATCCATTGACCGTTTTTGGGAAGACCCCTGTACGAATTTCTTCGATCCGGCTTCTATCCTGATTACCGGTGTTGATGCTACTGCTGCCGGGTGCGAATCGATTGAGAGCGGCGATATGAAATTTACCGTTTACCAGTCTGCCAAGGGTCAGGGAGAAGCTGCCGTCCTTGCTGCCATCCGCTTCGCAAAGGGCGAATCCATTGACGATATGGAGGGTGCCACCGATGACAGCAAATATATCTGGGTTCCATTTGAAAAAGTAGATAAGAACAACGTATCCAGCTATCATTAATTACCTGTTTCTCGACACATACCTACAAAAAAGTGTCGCCGCGCGACACTTCCGAAAACGCTTCGCGTTTTCATCCGATGCACGATACCTGCAAGCATTTTCCTATTACATAAACAAGACCGGGAGCAATGCGTATGCATTCTCCCGGTTTGTTTCATCGAAAATTTCAGCCATACCGGGACTTCCTTGATTCAAGCTCATGTTTTTGATTTCCACAGGCTTTTTACTCAAGCGCCCTGATCTTTTTCACGGACAGCGGGATTGCCGACGTAAGCACCAGACAGGTTCCTGAAGCCATTACAAGCACCGCTGCGCCTCTGCCGACACTCATGCCTGTTGCTTTTGCTATTATGTCTGCCCCCGCCCCGCTAACTGCATATGCAATCACATAACCGATCTGTGACAGGAAGCCAACAAATCCCCAGACACGCCCCTGAACCTTGTCAGGTATGTTTGTTCTTACCAGATAATCCAGACAGCTATTTGCGAAGGGAAGCATCAGAAAAAAACAGAAGCCAAACACTGACATAATTATCGCATTCTCCCATATACCAAACAATGTGACAAAAATTCCCGCAAACCCTAATGATATGCCAAGGATGCGCACATAATTTTTCTTTAAACCTCTGACACCCAAATATAATCCCGACACAAGCATTCCACTTGCACATATTGTCTCTGTTATTCCAAGTGTCCCTGCATCTGAAAATGACAAAACCATCGGCTCTGCAAGAATCTGAAAGATTCCGATAAAAAATGTGAGCAGGGCTGATACAAGAACCAGACCCAGTACGCCTTTTTGATCACAAAGTGCTTTCCATCCATCCACTATACTGTCTATAAGTGATTCTTCGTTCTTTATTTCTTTTGTCTGTATTCCCCTTTTTACCACCAGAGTCGTTATAACAGTCAGCGCAAACGTGCTAATATCGATAATAAGTAATAAGCTTACACTGTGTGATGCGAGAAGTAGCCCTGCGATAAAAGGCGAAACCAGATATCTTGCACTTCCGCCAAGTGATATGAGACCGCTTGCCTTCGCGTATTCATCCTCCGTAAGAATATCTGTTACAGTTGCACGATATGCCGGCTCAAGAAGCGATGAAAATACTGCCGATATAAATACCCCAATACAGATATCCGCCAATCCGGCATTTCCCATCATCATATGTACCAGAATGTAAATCACGCCAATGGCCGACAAGCCATCGCCAAGCATCATAAGTATTCTTCTGTCGTACCTGTCAGCAAGTGCACCTGCAGGAATACTAAGCAATATGGTCGGCAAAAATCCTATCAGTGTTACAAGTGCCATCTTACCCGCACTTCCGGTTGTCTGGAAGACATAAACACCAAGACCAAAGCTTGTAAGACCTCCTCCTATTGCCGATATAATCTCACCAAACCACAACAACATGAATTTTTTAAAATTTGATTTTTCCATCTTTTCCTCCTTACCGACAAGTTGTCGGTTATGCTACAAAAAATATATGAGAAATACTCCTAAGCGATTTCTCATATATTAGTATCTCTTTGCCTGTAAAACATTGGCATCATCGCTTCCATAAGGCTTCCACGTTCCATATGAAGCATTAATTCCACATTGTAGATAAATGCACTGACCTTTTTGGTCTTCTCTTCTTCCGAATAGCGGATTGCATCATCAAAAACGCTGTTTGCATACAGCAAAGTCATCTCAACGGTCTCCTCCGGGTAATCCGTATACATTAACCGCTGCTCTATACCGTCCCTAATGATTTTCACAAAATATGGAGCGATGCCTGCAAGGAGCCTTTGCTGCATTTTCTGATGCATCAGTGCATTTTGCGGCTTGTGAATTTGTTCCAAAACCATGTCCCCCACCGCCGTGTCGACATTGGCGCAAATCACCGCTTTCGTGAATCTTTCGAGAACCGGAATCGACCCGTCCATTGCAACCAGACTGACCTTCCTGTTGATCTCCTCAAGAATCCTGTCAATTATTGCATCAAGAATCTCCTCCTTGGAACTGAAATAGTAATAGAGCGTTCCCCTTGCTATTCCGATCTCAGCCAGGATATCATTGGTGCTGGTGTTATCGTATCCGTTGGTACAAAACAATCGCTCAGACACATCCAATATCTCTTTTTTTCTTTCCACACCATCTTTCGCAATTCTCATAAGTCCCTCCAATCGACAATCTGTCGGTTAGTGACTATAACTATATGCTATCAGAAAATATTTGTCAAGATTTTTTGACACGCAATTCCGCCCTTTGCGACAAATAGAGCAAATTAATATAGTTTTTTATGAAAACAAATGATTCTGTTGGCTTCCCGAAATCCAACTGCAGTATGAAATTTCAGACTCTCCTCATTGTCCAATTCGCAATCACTTGCAAATTCCAAACAGCCCTTTTCCTTCGTCCAGTGCTCACACGCAGACAGCAAATCCCTTGCTATTCCCTGATGGCGGTATTCATCCAGCACAAAAATTCCCTCCAGATATCCGACCGGCGAGCTCTCTGTGCCTTCTACATAGTCATGTCTTAACCCACATTGTGCAAACGCTACAACCTTATCGTCCTTATAACAAACAAAACACTCTGAATCCTGATTTGCTATCATTTCTTTGAACTCAGCTTCCAGTTCATCAACCGTATGTGACTTCCAAATTTGCACCGCTAAAGCTGCAATCATACCAGCATCTTCCGCTTTAGCTGCCGTTATTCCAGTCTGCATATACCATCCCCCTTGAATTCTGAACAACCCTACTTACACATTTTTCTAACTGAACTTGCTGTCCTGATGGTCAGCTTCTCAGCTATGCCCGCACTGGCTGTTTTCTTCCACCAGTTACATACCTGTAAGTACCACAACCAAGCTCCTCCGCTTTTTCTCTGCCAGATAGTCTTGCAAAAATTTGTGGCGGGATTATAACGATTTTCTCAAGTATTCTGCTGTGATGGTATGCGCCTTTTCGACCATTTCCCCTGGTGTTCCTGTAAAGACGATCTGACCGCCGGCTGTACCGCCATCCGGTCCGACATCGATCAGCCAGTCTGCCCTCTTCATCACATCCAGATTATGTTCAACTACAATCACGGTATTTCCACGGTCTACCAAACTATCCAGCAATTCCATTACTGTCTTTACATCCGAGGCATGAAGTCCGGTAGTAGGCTCATCTAACACATAGATGTTTCCCTTCTTGTCCAAATCCTTTGCCAGCTTCACCCGCTGACGCTCGCCGCCGGACAGGGTGCTAAGTGGCTGACCCAGGGACAGATATGGCAGTCCCACCTCCAGCATGGCTCCCAAAGCCTTTTTTAGTTTCCTGTTTTCCTTGAAAAACTCGTAGGCCTCCCCGGCAGACATCTCAAGAATCTCCACAATGTTTTTGCCCTTATATTGGTAAGACATGGCCTCCTCACTGTATCGTTTTCCTTCGCAGGCTTCACAGACCGTAGTGACCGGATCCATAAATACCAGCTCTGTAACGATCTGCCCACGTCCACTGCAGACAGGGCAGGCCCCCTTACTGTTAAAAGAAAACAGTGCGGCATCCACCCCATTTTCTTTCGCTATCACTTTTCGTATCTCATCAAAAAAGCCCA